>DXBZ01000022.1 GCA_019116265.1 Candidatus Olsenella stercoravium
CCCTTTTCGTGGACTCGTGCTATAGTGTCTCCTTGCGTGAATTGGTAATGAGCGCCTCCGTGGGCGAGCGGCGGGCGCCTTCGTGACAAGAGAGGTTTGACATGGCAGTACCCAAGCAAAAGAAGGGCCGCGGCGCCACCCACACCCGTCGTTCGGCCAACAGCAAGCTCGCCGCTCCGGCGCGCTCCGTGTGCCCGCAGTGCGGCGCTCCCAAGCTCCCGCACCACGTGTGCCCCAACTGCGGCCACTACAAGGACCGCGAGGTCATCGTCACCGAGTAGCACCGCTCGCAGACGATGCTTCGGGGGTCGGGCCTTCGGGTCCGGCCCCTTTTTCGTGCGTTTTGCCGCTCGCTCTCCATCCTTCGAGGCCCCTTTCCGAGGTTTGGGTTCATCTTTCTGGGGTTGGTCGGGTATCTCGTTATGCCGCAAGCCATCTAGCTGGTGGTTTGCAATCAGTACCCGCCTCGTTCCCGGAACGGTGAACCCAAACCTCCGAGGAGCGGGCGAGAAGAACGGGCGACGTGCGTGACGTGGCATAATGGAGCGCGGACAAGAACGTGCGAAAGGGGAGCTATGACTACCATCTGCGTTGACGTCATGGGCGCCGACAAGGAGCCCGAGGTCCTTCTTGAGGGCGTGGCCCAGGCGCTTGCCGACGACACCGAGCTCGAGGTGCTCGTCGCCGGGGCTGCCGAGGTGGTCGAGCCCTTCGCCGCCGCTCGCAGCCGGGCCCGCGCCCTCGTGACGACCGAGGTCATCACGATGTCCGAGCACCCGGCCAACGCCGTGCGCCAGAAGAAGGGCGCGAGCATCGTGCGCGCCGCGGCGGCCGTGCACGCGGGCGAGGCTGACGGCCTCTTCTCGGCCGGCTCCACCGGCGCCGTGCTCACCGCTGCCACCTTTGGCGTCGGCCGCATCAAGGGCGTCAAGCGCCCCGCGCTCTCGCTGCCGTTCCCGGGAATCTCCGGAAAGCCCACGGTCTTTCTCGACATGGGTGCCAACGCTGACGTCAAGCCCGACGTGCTCGTGCAGTTTGCCCACATGGGGCGCGCCTACTCCCGTGCGGTCCTGGGCGTGGCCGAGCCGCGCGTGGGGCTTCTCTGCAACGGCTCCGAGGACACCAAGGGTTCCGAGATGGCGCTCGCCTATCACGCCGCGCTCGAGGCCGGAAACTGCGGCTTTGCCGGTAACGCCGAGGGCACCGACCTCCTGGCCGGCACCTTCGACGTGATCGTGGCCGACGGCTTCACCGGCAACGTGGCGCTCAAGTCGATCGAGGGCACGGGCAAGTTCGTGCTCAAGCGCCTCAAGGCGGCGATGGAGTCGTCGCTCAAGAACAAGGTCGGCATGGCGCTGCTTTCGGGCTCGCTCAAGTCGCTCGCCGCCGAGATGTCCGGTGACGAGTACGGCGGCGCGATCCTTCTGGGCCTGCGTGCGCCGGTCGTGAAGGGGCACGGCGCCACGAGTGCCCAGGCCGTGCGCAAAGGGACGCTCGCCGCAGCCGCCGCCGTGCGCGCCGGGCTCTGCGACAAGATCGCGGACGCCTGCGAGATCTGATGAAAAGGGACTGTCCCTTTTCATCACAGCGGGTAGAATTGATAAGACGCCAATGATAGGAGGATCCATGGACCGCGACGCAATTCTCGCCAAGGTGATCGAGGTCACCGACGACACGCTCTCGCTCGGCTCCGACGTCACGCTCGACGAGGGCACCAACCTCAAGGAGCTCGGTGCGGACTCCTTTGACCTGCTCGAGCTCGTGACCGCCCTCGAGGACGAGTTCTCCATGACCTTCGACGACGACGCAGTGGGCACGATTGCCACCGTGGGCCAGGTCGTCGACGCCATCGCGGCTGCCCAGTAGCGGGGGTTCGATCGTTGAATATGCACCAGCGGGTGGCCGAGGCCGAGCGGGTCTGCGGCCACCACTTTGAGAACCACGACCTCATCGTGTCCGCGCTCACGCACCCCTCGGCCGCCGAGGGGCGCCCGGTGTCGGCGTCATACGAGCGGCTCGAGTTCCTCGGCGACTCCATCCTGGGCGCGATCGTGGCCACAGATCTCTTCGAGCGCTTCCCCGACATGGACGAGGGCGCCCTCACGCAGGCCAAGATCAGCCTCGTCTCGGGCAAGATGCTCTCGTGCGTGGCCGAGCGCCTGGGCCTCGCGCCGCTGATCGTGATGGGCGAGTCCGAGCGCGGCACGGGGGAGCGCGGCATGCACTCCGCGCTCGAGAACGTCTACGAGGCGCTCGTGGGCGCGCTCTACCTGGACGCCGGCTACACCGTCACGCACGAGTTCGTGCTGGCGACGCTCGGCCCGGAGGTCTCCCCGGCGCTGGCCGAGAAGCCCATCAGCCCCAAGTCGCGCCTGCAGGAGATCACCCAGCGCGACCTGCACTGCGGGCCCGAGTACAAGCTCGTCTCGGAGGAGGGGCCGGCCCACGACCCCACGTTCACCTCGGTCGTGCTCGTCGAGGGCAGGCGCATAGGCCGCGGCTCGGGCTCCTCGAAGAAGTCCTCGGAGAGCGCCGCCGCGATAGACGCGCTCGTCCGCCTTGGCTACGCCGACGAGGGCGACTTCACGGGCGCCGGAACCACCAACTAGCGTACGAAGGGCGCCACGTGTTTCTCAAGTCTCTGACACTCAAGGGGTTCAAGTCCTTCGCGGATCGCACCCACATGGTCTTTGACCCCGGTCTCACCGTGGTCGTGGGCCCCAACGGCTCCGGCAAGTCCAACGTCTCCGACGCCATCCTCTGGGTTCTGGGCGAGCAGAGCGCCAAGCAGCTGCGCGGCCAGGCCATGGAGGACGTGATCTTCTCGGGCTCCTCGGCGCGCGCGGCCGTGGGCGTGGCCGAGGTCACGCTCGTGCTCGACAACTCCGACCACACCCTGCCGATAGACTTCAACGAGGTGGGCATCACCCGTCGGATGTACCGCTCGGGCGAGTCCGAGTACCTGATCAACGGCGCGCCGAGCCGCCTCATGGACGTCCAGGACATCCTGCACGACTCGGGCCTCGGCAAGGACACCCACTCGATCATCTCGCAGGGCAAGCTCGACTCGATCCTCTCGAGCCGCCCCGAGGAGCGACGCGCCCTCATCGAGGAGGCGGCCGACATCTCCAAGCACCGTCGCCGCAAGGAGCGGAGCCTCCGCAAGCTCTCCTCGATGGACGAGAACCTCACGCGCGCCAAGATGCTCTCGCGCGAGATTGCCCGCCAGCTGCGCCCGCTCGAGCGCCAGGTCGACAAGGCCCAGCGCGCCCGACAGCTCGAGGAGGAGCTCAAGGAGCTCGAGGTCCAGCTCGCTGTCGATGACCTGCGGCGTCTCCAGGAGGGCTACGCGCGACTCGAGGCCCGCGGCAGGGAGGCCGACGCCGCCTGCGAGCTCGCCCAGTATCGCTTGGACGAGAAGAGCGCCGAGCTCGACAAGCTCCAGTCGCTGCTCGAGCAGAAGGGGCTGTTCGTGGGTGACCTCGGCGAGCAGCGCCGCAGGATGCAGGACCTTCTCGGCCGGATGGACGCTGACATGCGCCTTCTGGAGGAGAAGGGCAAGAACATGGTCTCGCGCCTCTCCGACATGCGCATGCAGCTCTCCACGATGGAGAAGCAGCGTGCGGACGCCGCCGCTGAGCACGAGGCCGTGGCGGGCGAGCTCTCCGACGCGCGCGTGCGCGAGGCGAGCCT
>DXBZ01000023.1 GCA_019116265.1 Candidatus Olsenella stercoravium
AACTCGTCCAGGTTCCCCGCGCCGACGGCACGGAGGAACTCGGAGAACGTGAGCGGGCCCATCTCGAGAAACTCGACCTTGCCCACCGGGAACGAGGAGGACGCCCTGGCGAGGCGCACACCCAGCAGCGACCCCGCACATGCCACGTGATACTCGGGCGCCTCATCGCAAAAGTACTTGAGCGCCCCAATGGCGGCCGGACAGTCCTGTATCTCGTCAAGCACAATCAGGGTCTCTCCGGGGTCAATGGGCTGCCCCGTCGCCAGTGAGAGATTCGACAGGATGCGGCGTGGATCTCTCGTCTGCGAGAAGAGCTGTGCATACTCGCTCGGCACCCCGGGGGCAATCTCCTCGAGCGACACGTAGACGCAGTTGCGATAGCGTGTTCTCCCAAATTCCCTGAGAGCCCACGTCTTGCCCACCTGGCGGGCTCCCTTAATCATGAGCGGCTTGCGAAATGAGGAGTCCCTCCAGGAGTCGAGCTTATGCAAAACATCGCGCTCCATGCCTAATCCTCCCTAAAATGTGATTCTAGCCATATTTTACCCAAGGTAATCTGTGGTTGATATCACATTTTTTGGACGTCAGAGAGAGAAGGACCAGAATGTGCGCCAATCCATCAATAGGAGATGCGCTGATTCATCAGTAGAGCATGTGATGATCCATCAATAGAAACATCTCCGAGCTCAAGGAGCGCGGCTGCGCGCGCAAGCGAGACCCCCAGCTCACCTTCTGGCGCGACAGCCACAAACGGAAGATCGACATCCTCGTGGAGCGCGCGAAACGGCGCCCCGCGCACGGCCGAGTCGCCCCGTGCTACCCTAGCTGTCGGCCAAACGAAGGAGCTCCCATGCCCGCATACTCGACCGTAGTCTTCGACCTGGACGGCACCCTGCTGAACACCCTCGAGGACCTGCACCTGTCCACCAATGCAGCCCTCGCCGAGCACGGCCTGCCCGCGCGCAGCCTCGAGGAGGTGCGCCGCTTCGTGGGCAACGGCATCCGCAGGCTCATCGAGCGCGCCGTCCCCACCGGCACCGACGTCGCCGAGCAGGAGGCCGTCTACGATGCCTTCTGCGCCCACTACGCCGCCCACTGCGAGGACCACACCGGCCCCTACCCCGGCATCCCCGGGCTCCTCGCGCGCCTTCGCGCCGCCGACGTGCGGCTTGCCGTGGTCTCCAACAAGGGCGACTTTGCCGTTCAGGAGCTCGTCGCACGCCAGTTCCCCGACGCCTTTGACGCGGTTCTCGGTGAGAGCGAGGCAACCGGCATCCGCAGGAAGCCCGCGCCCGACATGGTGCTCGCCGCGCTCGAGCGCATGGGCGCCGACCGCGACGGCATGGTCTACATAGGCGACTCCGAGGTGGACATACAGACCGCAGCCAACGTGGGCTGCCCGTGCATAAGCTGCACCTGGGGGTTCCGCAGCATGGACGAGCTGCTCGACGCCGGGGCGGCCACCTTTGTGGACACCCCCGACGAGCTGGGGCGCGTTCTTCTCGGCGCCTAGGGCGTACCGCCCACCTAACAATTCGCGAACATCTGCATAACCGTCCGTGCCGCGGGTTACACTCTTCCTAACGTCCGATTGGCCTCCGACGAAAGGGGATCGCCATGGGAAAGAAGGCAGCCGAGGCTCTCGACATCAACTACGAGGGTCTGGTCGAGTACCTGCACTGCAATCACTCGGTCTACATGAAGATCGGCTCCAGCGTCTATTACCTCACCGATTGCAACTATGAGTCCTGGCGCGCGCAGGACACGAGCCGCCGCAACGAGAAGAACCACTTCGTCGACTGCTCCGAGCTCGTCCCCACCGTCGACGAGTTCCTGGCGCTCCCCTTCGTCAACGGCCAGACCATCAAGGACGTCTTTGACCACGCCACGTTCTACGCCTCGCTCGCGGGCGAGAAGGACGCCTAGCGTCCACCTTCACGCGCAGGCTGCGGGGCCGGCTCCCATCTGGGTGCCGGCCCCGTTCTTGTCGGCGGCATGGAGGCCTTGCCGAAAGCGCGACGTTCTGGCAGACGACCTACCCGCGGGCGAGCATGCTCCGCGACGTGAGGTAGGTCACGAGGAAGTAGCCGCCATAGAGCGCCACGACAAAGGCCACCGTCCCCACGAGCGCCGTGCCGATCTGATAGCCCGTGAGCAGCGCCACGATGTCGTTGACCACGGAGAGCGCCACCGCCGCGTGCGCCACGGCCACCACCAGCGGGAAGAGGAAGTACACCCCCACCTGGGCGAGAAGGGCGTGGTCGACCATGCGCTTCTCGGCGCCGAGCTCGGAAAGCACGCGGTAGCGGCCCACGTTGTCCGCCGCCTCGGAGAGCTGCTGGAGCGCCAGTACCGTCGCGCAGCACACGAGCAGGATCACGCCGATGTAGATGGCCAGGTACGTGACCACGACGGTGGTGCCGAACGCCTGGTCGAGCAGGCTCTGGGCGGTCGTGCGCATCCAGACCGGCCAGGCGTCGAGCGTGGAGCCCTGGCCCATGATGTCGCCGTAGGCCTCGTCGGTC
>DXBZ01000024.1 GCA_019116265.1 Candidatus Olsenella stercoravium
GAGGCGTAGCGGCGCGCACCACGCACAGCTTGACTCGGGCCCCGGTCAACGACCGGGGCTCTTTTTTGTCGCCGCTCGCTGGTGGTGACGGGGGAGGGCGTGGTTGGACGCGTTGCCGCCGTTGCCGTACCATGGAGGCAGACCGAAGGAGCATTCCGTGGAGAACACGTTCACCGATCTTTCTCACATCAACGTGCGCGGCGGCGACGGCGGCGCCGGCTGCATGTCGTTCAGGCGCGAGGCGTTCGTGCCCAAGGGCGGGCCTGACGGCGGCGACGGCGGCCGGGGCGGAGACGTGGTGGTCGAGGCCGACCCGCAGCTCTCCTCCCTGATCGACTTCAGATACAAGCACCACTTCCGCGCCGAGCGCGGCACGCACGGCCAGGGCGCCCGTCGGCACGGTCGCGACGGCGCCGACCTCGTCCTGCGCGTCCCGGTGGGCACCGTTGTCCGCGAGCTCGACCCCTCCACGCAGACGCCGCTCTATGACATTGCCGACCTCACCAGCCCCGGCGAGCGGGTCGTCGTGGCCCCGGGCGGCGCCGGGGGTCGCGGCAACATCCACTTTGTCACCTCGGTGCGCCGGGCGCCCGCCTTTGCCGAGAAGGGCGAGCCGGCCCGCGAGCACTGGATCGAGCTCGAGATGAAGCTCATGGCTGACGCCGCGCTCGTGGGCATGCCGTCGGTTGGGAAGAGCTCGATCATCGCCCGGATCAGCGCCGCGCGCCCCAAGATCGCCGATTACCCCTTCACGACGCTTGTTCCCAACCTCGGCGTCGCCCGGGCCTCGAACGGCCAGTCCTTCGTCGCCGCCGACGTGCCCGGCCTCATCGAGGGCGCGAGCGAGGGGCGCGGGCTTGGCCACCAGTTCCTGAGGCACATCGAGCGCACGGCCCTCATTCTGCACGTCGTCGACGTGACGGGGGGCTACGAGGGCCGCGACGTGCTCGAGGACTATCGGACCATCAACGACGAGCTCGCCGCCTACGCCTCCGAGCTCGCCGAGCGCCCGCAGCTCGTCGTCGCCAACAAGTGCGACCTACCGGGGACCGAGGAGGCGACCGAGCGGCTCCGTCGTGCGGCCGAGGCCGACGGCAGGCCCTTCTTCGCCGTCTCCGCCGCCACCGGCGCCGGGCTCGAAGCTCTCGTCACCACCTGTGCGGCCGAGGTCGCGCGCCTGAGGGCCGAGGCCGCCGATGCGGGCCCGGTCGTCGACCTCTCGGAGCGCTGGGAGCGCGAGCGGCAGCGCCGCGACCGCCGCATGGTCGTCACGCGCGAGGAGCGCCATGCCTGGCGCGTCAGCGGCCCGCAGATCGAGCGCATGGTCATACAGACCGACTGGGAGAACGACGAGGCGGTCGCCTACCTTCAGCATCGATTTGACCGCTGCGGGCTCGACGACGCCCTCGCCAAGGCGGGCGCCGTCACGGGCGACGAGGTCCGCATCCTCGAGCTCGCCTTCACCTTCGAGGGCCGCGACGACGCTCCCGATTTCGACGAGCTCGCCGAGGACGACGCCGAGCTCGAGACGGGGGAGGTGGGCGAGTAGGTGCCCAGGCCGAGTCTCGTAGTCGTCAAGGTCGGGTCGTCCACGCTCGTCGACGAGGCGGGCTCGCTCGACCGCGGCTTCATCCGCTCCCTCTGCGAGCAGATGGGCGAGCTCGTTTCTGCCGGCACGCGCGTCGTCCTGGTCTCCTCGGGCGCCGTCGCCGCCGGACGCGAGGCGCTCGGCTTCTCCGAGCGGCCCTCTGACATGGCGTCGCTTCAGGCCTGCGCCTCCGCGGGGCAGGCGCGCCTCACCCAGGCGTACGCTGACGTCCTGGCGGAGCAGGCGATTCCCTGCGGGCAGGTGCTTCTCACTCGTCGCGACGTCATGGACCGCGACGCCTTCCTCAACGCGCGCACCACGCTGGCGCGCCTGATCGAGCTTGGTGCCGTTCCCGTCGTCAACGAGAACGACACGGTCTCCACCGCAGAGTTCGCCTTTGGCGACAACGACATGCTCGGCGCTCTGGTGTCCGCGCTCGTTGGTGCCGACCTCTACGTGATCTGCTCGGACGTCGAGGGCCTCTACACAGCCAACCCCCAGGAAGTCCCCGACGCGACCCTAATCGAGCGCGTCGAGGAGGTCGACCACGAGCTCAGCGCCCTCGCGGGCGGCGCGGGGACCTCCTTCGGCACCGGCGGCATGTCCTCCAAGCTCAGGGCAGCGCGGGCGATGCTCGCCGCCGGCATCCCCACGGTGATCTGCCGCGGGCGCCGCCCGCACGTCCTTCTCGACGTCATCTCCGGAGAGCGTGTCGGGACGCGCTTCGAGTCCGAGGGGCGGCTTTCGCACGAGGGGGGCCGCAAGCTCTGGATAGGGCTCGCCGAGGTGCCCCGGGGGACCATCACACTCGACGAGGGCGCCTCCCGCGCCGTCCTTGAGCGGGGCGCCTCGATCCTGCCCGTGGGCGTCGTCGCGTCGAGCGGCACCTACGAGGTCGGCGACGTCGTGAACGTCCGCGCGCCCTCCGGTGACGTGATCGGTCGGGGCATAGCGCGCTACTCCTCCGAGGACATGGTGCGCGTGCGCGGCGTGAAGCTCGACGTCATTGCCCGTTTTCTTGGCGAGGAGCGCGCGCGTCCCGCCGTGCATCGAGACGACCTGCTCGTCTTCTAGGAAGGAGACCACCATGTCTGAGGCCAAGGACCGGGCACAGCTCGCCAAGTCCGCCGCTCCCGCGCTCGCGCGAGCGCCGAGGGCCGTGCGAGACCGCGCGCTCGTGCGAGCCGCCGAGCGCATCCGCGCCGCCGCGCCCGCCATCATCGCAGCCAACTCACGCGACCTCGAGCGCGCCCGCGAGGCGGGCATGAGCGTGCCCCTGCAGGATCGCCTCATGCTCGACTCCTCCCGCATCGGTGCGATTGCCGACTCCCTTGAGGACATAGCACGGCAGTCGGACCCGCTCGGCCGCGTCCTCGAGGGCTCGACGCTCGAGAGCGGCCTGCGCATCGAGCGGGTCACGGTCCCGCTCGGGGTCGTCGCGATGATCTACGAGGCCCGGCCCAACGTCACCGCAGACGCCTTCGGCCTCTGCGTTCGCTCGGGCAACGCGTGCGTCCTCAAGGGGGGCTCCGCCGCGCGCGAGTCCTGCCTCTCGATCGTCGAGGCCTGCCGCGCCGCCCTCGTGGACGCGGGGCTTCCCGCCGACGCGCTCCAGTACGTCGACGACGACGCCGCGCACACGCAGACGACCGAGCTCCTCGAGGCCACGGGTCTTGTGGACGTGCTCATACCCCGCGGCGGCGCCTCTCTGATCAGGGCGTGCGTCGAGGGTGCCAAGGTGCCGGTCATAGAGACCGGCACCGGCAACTGCCACGTCTACGTCCACGAGTCCGCCGACTTCGCCCGGGCGCGCGCCATCGTCATGAACGCCAAGACGCAGCGCGTCGGCGTCTGCAACGCCGCCGAGTCGCTGCTCGTGGACCGCTCGATCGCCGCTGACTTCCTGCCCGAGGCGCTCTCCGAGCTCATGGGCGCGGGCGTCACCGTCCACGCGGACGGTGAGACGCGCGCGGCGCTCGCGGGCGCACCCGAGCTCCTCGGGAGCCTCGTCGAGGCGACCGAGGAAGACTGGGGCCGCGAGTACCTCGCGCTCGAGATCAGCTGTCACGTGGTGTCTGGCCTCGACGAGGCGATCTCCCATATCAATTGCTACGGCACCGGTCACTCCGAGGCCATCGTCGCCGACTCCTACGAGGCGTGCGAGGCGTTTCTCGCCGGGGTGGACGCTGCGGTGGTCTACGCCAACGCCTCGACGCGCTTCACCGACGGCGGGGTCTTCGGACTCGGCGCCGAGATCGGCATCTCTACGCAGAAGCTGCACGCGCGCGGCCCCATGGGCGCCTCGGCCCTGACCACGACCAAGTGGCTCGCCCGCGGGGACGGGCAGGTGCGATGAGCGTCGACGTTTCCAGGCTACGGGGACACGACCTGCCGGTCCTTGGGCTCGACGAGGGGCGCACGTACCGGCTCGGCATCATGGGCGGGACCTTCGACCCCATCCACAACGGCCACCTCGTGGCCGCCGAGCAGGCCTTCGATGACCTTGGGCTCGACCTCGTTGTCTTCATGCCTGCGGGACGCCCCGCCTTCAAGCAGGACAAGCGAGTCACGTCGGGCGAGGAGCGCTTTGCGATGACGCTGCTCGCGACAGCGGACAACCCCCACTTCGTTGCCTCGCGCTTTGAGATCGACCGCGAGGGCGTCACCTACACCGCAGACACCCTGCGCTTGCTGCGCGAGCTGTATCCCCCCAACGTCGAGTTCTACTTCATCACCGGGGCCGACGCCATCACCGAGATCGTCTCGTGGCGCGACGCCGGCGACATCGCGCGGCTCGCGCGCCTCGTGGCCGCGACCCGCCCGGGCTACGACCTCGATCGCGCCTGGGACGCCATCGCCGCATCCGGCCTCGAGTTCGACGTCACCTATCTCTCCGTCCCCGCGCTCGCGATCTCGTCGAGCTACCTGCGCGAGCGTGTGGAGGCGGGCCAGAGCCTGCGCTACCTCACGCCCGACCAGGTGACCGGCTACCTGCACAAGCACGGTCTCTACGGCGCCCCGCGAAGCCGCTACGGTCACACGCGCGAGGTGGTGGCCTGATGGGGAAGAAGAAGGTTCAGAAGAAGGCCAGGTCCGCCGAGGGGGCCAGGGTCGACTACGCCCCCGAGCAGAAGGTGCTTCTCGCCAGGATAACCGCGGACGTCTCCGAGCACCTGGCGGGCAAGCCTCGCCGCCTCGCCCACTCGCTCTCGGTCGCGAGCACCGCCGAGCAGCTCGCCCTCATCTACGGCGTGGACCCCTTCCTCGCCCGCGCCGCGGGGCTGCTGCACGACTGGGAGAAGGCCGCCTCCGTCTCGGAGCAGCTTGCCCATGCGCACGAGCTGGGAATCGACCTCGGCGTCGAGCTCGAGCTCGTGCACTCGGTGCTTCACGGCATGATCGCCGCTCGCGTGCTGCCGGAGCGCTACCCCGAGATCCCGCCGTCGGTTTGGCACGCCATCGCCGTGCACACCTCCGCTTCCGCGGACATGGGGCCCCTCGACGAGGTCCTCTTCGTCGCCGACGGCATCGAGCCGCTGCGTCCCGCCTCGCCCGGAATCAAGAGGTCCCGCTCGCTCGTCGGCAAGGTCCCGCTCGACGACATATTCTGGGAGTCTTTCGTGGGGGGCGTCGTCTACGTGCTCGAGGGCGGCCGCTACCTATATCCCGGGACCATCGACGTCTACAACGCGCTCGCCGCGCGCCGCGCCGGCAAATCCGGTGCCAGGAAGAAGGAGAACTGACATGCCCGTAACCTCGCTCGAGCTCGCTAAGGTCGCGGCCCTGGCCGCAGACTCCAAGAAGGCCGACGACATCGTCCTTCTCGACCTGAGCGGCAAGACCGACGTCTGCGACTACTTTCTCATCTGCTCCGCCGAGAACTCGCGCAAGGTCGATGCGATCGTGGATGAGGTCCGTGAGAAGGTGAGCGCCAACTGCGGGGTCTCGCCGCTCTCCTGCGAGGGGCGCGAGGGGCTTTCCTGGGTGCTCGTCGACTACGGCTCAGTCGTCGTCCATGTCTTTCGGACCGAGACCCGAGAGTTCTACCGCCTCGAGACTCTCTGGGGCGACGCCCCGCGCATCGAACTTGCCTAAAAGGGGTCAGACCCCTTTTAGGCATGTTTTCCGCGCGCGCTGATGTGCGCGGCGTGCTAGGCTTCTCTCCACCATCGAGGTGAGGG
>DXBZ01000025.1 GCA_019116265.1 Candidatus Olsenella stercoravium
GCCTGGTGCATATCTGAGCGTTGACCGTGAGACCGAGCCGCTGCGCCCGGTCGCCGAGCGCGTGCTCGACTACGAGGAGCTGCACGGGGAGCTGGACGAGGCGCGCCGCCGGGCGCAGGCGAGCCGCTGCATGCACTGCGGCGTGGCGTTTTGCCAGGCGGGCATCTCGTTTGGCGGGGCGCGCCCGAGCGGCTGCCCGCTCCACAACCTGATCCCGGAGTGGAACGACCTCGTCTACCGGGGTCTCTGGCGCGAGGCGGCGGATCGTCTGGCGCTGACGTCGCCGCTGCCGGAGTTCACGAGCCGCGTGTGCCCGGCGCTCTGCGAGGCGTCGTGCAACCTGGGCTGCCATGACGAGGCCGAGACGATCCACGACAACGAGCGCGCGATCTCGGACTGGGAGTGGGCGCACGGCGGGCCGAGGCGCTTCTCGCCCGCCGCGCCGGACGCGCCACGCGTGGCGGTGGTGGGCTCCGGCCCTGCCGGGCTCGCGGCCGCCTGGGAGCTCGCCCGGCGCGGGGCCCGCGTGACGGTCGTCGAGCGCGCCGACCGTGCGGGCGGACTTCTCACCTACGGCATCCCCAACATGAAGCTGCCCAAGGAGGTGGTCGCGCGCCGCGTGGCCCTCATGGGGGAGCTGGGAATCGAGTTTCTTCTCAACACGGACGCGGCCGAGAAGGACGTGGCGCAGGAGCTGCTCGCGGGGTCCGACGCGGTGGTCCTCGCCGCCGGCGCGCGCGTCCCGCGCGGCCTCGCGGCGACGGGCTTTGAGGCCGGGCTCGCCTCGGGCGGCGTGGCCTGGGCCGTGGACTACCTCACGGCCTCCACGCGCTCGCTGCTCGACGGCGGCGAGCCCGCCGTGAGCGCCGAGGGCCGCGACGTGGTGGTGATCGGCGGCGGCGACACGGGCAACGACTGCCTCGGCACCGCCGTGCGCCAGGGCGCGCGCAGCGTGGCCCAGATCGAGTTCCTGCCGCGCCCCGCCGAGCCGGGGCCGGGCGTCACGCGCTGGCCCGAGTGGCCCGCCACGCTCAAGACCGACTATGGCCAGGCAGGGGCCATCGAGCTCATGGGCGGCGAGATGCGCTCCTGGGGTGTCGACACGCTCGAGGTCCTTCTCGACGACGCGGGGGCGGTGCGCGGCCTCGCGGTGGCCGACCTCGACTGGTCGGGCGGCCGGCCCGAGCGCGTCGCGGGCAGCGAGCGCGAGATCCCCGCGCAGCTCGTGCTCGTGGCCTGCGGCTTCACGGGCCCGGAGCGGGGCGTGCTGGACGCGTTTGGCGTGCGCACGGGGGAGCGCGGGCTGCCGGTCGTCGCTGCGGGCTCGCACCGCGCCGAGGCGGCTGCGCCCGTCTTTCTCGCCGGTGACGCGCGCACGGGCTCCTCGCTCGTGGTGAGCGCGATCGCGGATGCGATGGCCTGTGCGAGTGAGGTCGCCGAGGCACTGGGGCTCTGACATGGGCAACGCGGACGACAGACACGGCATCGTGTGGCTGGAGGACGGCCGGGAGGCCGCCTTCGAGCCCGCCGCGCCCCCGCGCCCGTGGCTCGAGGAGTCGCTGGAGTGGGGGACGCGGGACGAGCCCGAGCCCGAGCCCGACGAGGACGGCCCCGCCGAGCTCGTCTGGCTCTGAGGCCCCACGTTCTTCTCGCCATGAAATGGCCCTGAAGATGCAACCAAACCATGCCCTGCGCTTCACGTTGGAGCAACGGCTGTGAAACAATGGGCCCGTAGAGTATTCGGCCGTAAGCCACACCGCCGAGAGAAGGGGCGCACATGGGCAAGGACAGGGTCTCGCAGGAGTACGGCAGCCTGCTGTTCACGGACGCCGTGATGCAGGAGCGGCTCCCCAAGCCGACGTACAAGGAGCTCCGCCAGGTCATCGACGACGGCAAGCCGCTCGACCTGGACATCGCCAACGAGGTCGCGCACGCGATGAAGGAGTGGGCGCTCGAGAAGGGCGCCACGCACTTCGCGCACTGGTTCCAGCCGCTCACGGGCATCACGTCCGAGAAGCACGACAGCTTCCTCACGCCGATCAACGACGGCACGATCCTCATGTCCTTCTCGGGCAAGGAGCTCGTCCAGGGCGAGCCGGACGCGTCGAGCTTCCCCAACGGCGGCCTGCGCGCGACCTTCGAGGCGCGCGGCTACACCGCCTGGGACCCCACGAGCCCGGCCTTCATCAAGGACGAGGTCCTCTGCATCCCCACGGCCTTCGTCTCCTACACGGGCGAGGCGCTCGACAAGAAGACGCCGCTTTTGCGCTCGCAGGTCGCCCTCGAGCAGCAGGCCAAGCGCGTGCTCGCCCTCTTTGGCCGCGAGCCCAAGCGCGTCTTCACCACCATCGGCCCGGAGCAGGAGTACTTCCTCGTCAAGGAGGAGGACTACGAGGCGCGCCCCGACCTCGTCTACTGCGGGCGCACGCTCTTTGGCTGCGAGCCGGTCAAGGGCCAGGAGCTGGAGGAGCACTACTTCGGCGCCATCCGCCCCACGGTCAACGACTTCATGAAGGAGGTCGACGACGAGCTCTGGAAGCTCGGCGTCCCGGTCAAGACCAAGCACAACGAGGTCGCACCGTCCCAGCACGAGCTGGCACCGATCTTTGAGCAGGGCTCGCTCGCCATCGACGACAACCTCCTCACGATGGAGAAGCTCAAGCTCATGGCCACGCGCCACGGCCTGGCCTGCCTCGAGCACGAGAAGCCCTTCGAGTACGTGAACGGCTCCGGCAAGCACAACAACTGGTCGCTGTGCGCCGACGGCAAGAACCTGCTGGAGCCCGGCGCGGTGCCCTCCGAGAACCTGCAGTTCCTGGTGTTTCTCGCCGCGCTCGTGGCCGCCGTCGACGAGCACGCCGACCTGCTGCGCGCCTCCGTGGCCTCTGCGGGCAACGACCACCGTCTCGGCGCCAACGAGGCGCCCCCGGCGATCATCTCGGTCTTTTTGGGCGACCAGCTCCACGCCATCGTGGAGGCCCTCATCAACAAGGAGGAGCCCGAGGTCCACGAGGCCGAGGTCATGGACCTGGGCGTGCCCGCCCTGCCCGACCTCCTTCGCGACACCACCGACCGCAACCGCACCTCGCCCTTTGCCTTCACGGGCAACAAGTTTGAGTTCCGCATGTGCGGCAGCCAGCAGAACCTGGCCGACCCCAACGTGGTCCTCAACACCGCGGTGGCCGAGCAGTGCGACCGCTTTGCCACCAAGCTCGAGGGCAAGACCGGCGACGAGTTCACCAACCTCGCGCTGAGGTGGGTGCGCCACACCCTGCGCGACCACCAGCGCGTGCTCTTTGAAGGCAACGGCTACTCCGAGGAGTGGGAGGCTGAGGCGGAGCGCCGAGGGCTGCCCAACCTCAAGACCACGCCCGACGCCCTGCCGTGCATGACCAAGCCCGAGAACGTGGCCTTCTACGAGAAGTATCACGTGCTCGACGAGGCAGAGATCCACGCGCGCTACGTCTCCAAGGCCGACCAGTACGCCAAGCTCCTCAACATCGAGGCCAACACGATGGTCTACATGGCGCGCCACCTCTACCTGCCGGCGCTCTCCGACTACTCGGGCGACCTCGCCACGAGCGTGGCCACCAAGGCCGAGATCGGCGTCGAGGCCACGGTCGAGAAGGACCTCGTGCGGACGATCACCGAGGGCATGGCGCAGATCGACGCCGCTGCGCGGGAGCTCGAGGCCGCCAACGCGGCAGCGCGCGAGGCCGCCGAGTCGCAGGCGCGCTGCGACGCCTACCGCGACGAGGTACTGCCCGCGATGGACGCGCTGCGCGCCCCGGTCGACGCGATGGAGCGCATCTGCGGTGCCGACTACTGGCCCGTGCCCACCTACAACAAGATGCTCTTCTGGGTGTAGCGGCAGCTCACAGCCTCCGGAGCGGCGCCCGGCACGTCACGCACGACGCGCCGGGCGCCGCGTGCTTCTCGCCCCCGAGCCCCTTGCCCCGAGCCCTCTTGCCCCGCGCCCTTCTCGTCCAGCCGCCCCGCATCGTTGAGTGTACGAGTTACTCTTTTGATGATGTGTTTAGGCTTGCAGCAATAAAAGCAAGACATAAACCAGAGAAGAACGCAAAGCCGCAACTCGTACACTCAGTGGAGAGACGGGCGACAAGGGCGGGTGACAAAGGCGGCGGTGGCCCTACGCGTCCCGCTCGTCCAAGCGGGCGACAAGATCGGGCAGCTCGCGGGCCAGGCGCTCCATGGGCCCGCGCCAGACGGCGTCACGCGGCCGGGCGTGGCCGACGTAGGCCGTGCGGAGGCCGCAGTCGGGGCGGACGATGTCGCGCACGGCGTCGTTGCCCACCATGAGGCACTCCTCGAGGCGCACGCCCAGCTGGTTGGCAAACTCCTGGTAGTAGCGCACGCTCGGCTTGCAGCGCGTGGAGTTGGAGTAGGTGGACACGAGTGCGAAGTCGTCCTCGCTCACTCCGGCCCAGCCCATGCGCGCCCGGTCGCAGGTAAGCGAGAAGGTCGGGTTGGTCGCCAGCGCGCAGACGAGCCCGGCGTCGTGCACGGCGTGGATGGCGGCGCGGGCTCCCTCGACGGGGCGCGCGCCCACGATACCGCCCGAGAAGCCCGGCACGACCGTCTCCTCGTAGCAGGTCATGAGGTCGGCGATCACCGGGTCGTCGAGCGGGATGCCCGTGCTGGCGTAGAAGGTCTGGTTGAAGAGGCGCTCGTTGGTGAGGGAGTCCTCGCGGTCCTGGGCGTCCATGGCCAGAAACGCGCGGGCGTAGGGGACGCCGACCGAGACGGGGCTCGTGCGCGCGACGCTCGCGAGCAGGCGCGTGGCGCCGGCGACGTAGCGGGCGATGAACGCGGCGAGATTGAGTCTCAGCAGCGTGTCGTCGAGGTCAAAGAGCACTGCCCTGATCACGTTGGCGCCTCCCTTCCCGCCTTGGCCCCTTCTGGTGGAAATTAGAGAATACCCATTCCTCACGCTTGAAAAACACACGTGGGTAACGCTATTCTAATGCGCGTGTGGGCAGAGGGCCCGCACAACCGTATCTGTCGGCCCCCGAGAGCATGTAAGTTTCCACGTAGACGCCACGATTTAGGCACTGCAGGCAGCGACCATGACGACCGGGGCCCCGAAGTTCGAAAGGGGTCCACTTTTGAGTGAGATTCAGAACTCGTCCATCTTTGCGCTGGACGACATCTCCGACGAGGAGATGAGCAACCTCATCGACGGCACCGTGACCGACTTCGACGAGGGTGGTCTGGTTACCGGCACCGTCGTGAAGATCGAGCGCGACGAGGTTCTGCTTGACATCGGCTACAAGTCCGAGGGCGTCATTCCGTCCCGCGAGCTCTCCATCCGCAAGGACGTCAACCCCGCCGAGGTCGTCTCCATGGGCGAGGAGATCGAGGCGCTCGTCCTCCAGAAGGAGGACAAGGAGGGCCGCCTGGTCCTGTCCAAGAAGCGCGCCGAGTACGAGCGCGCCTGGAACGCCGTCGAGGAGAAGTTCAACTCCGGCGAGACCGTCGAGGGCGAGGTCATCGAGGTCGTCAAGGGCGGCCTGATTCTCGACATCGGCCTGCGCGGCTTCCTGCCCGCCTCCCTCGTCGACCTCCGTCGCGTCAAGGATCTCAACGCCTACCTCGGCACCCGCATCGAGGCCCGCGTCATCGAGATGGACCGCAACCGCAACAACGTCGTCCTCTCCCGTCGCGTCGTCCTCGAAGAGGCCCGCAAGGCCGAGCGCCAGGAGATCCTCTCCAAGCTCCAGGTTGGCATGCGCCTCAAGGGCACCGTCTCCTCGATCGTCGACTTCGGCGCCTTCGTCGACCTTGGCGGCATCGACGGCCTCGTGCACATCTCCGAGCTCTCCTGGAACCACGTCAACCACCCCTCCGAGGTCGTCAAGGTCGGCCAGGAGGTCGAGGTCCAGGTGCTCGACGTCGATCTCAACCGCGAGCGCATCTCCCTCGGTCTCAAGCAGACCACCGAGGATCCTTGGCGCTCCCTCGTCAAGAAGTACCCCATCGACGCCATCGTCGAGGGCACCGTCACCAAGCTCGTCACCTTTGGTGCATTCGTCGACCTGGGCGAGGGCGTCGAGGGCCTCGTGCACATCTCCGAGATGGCCAAGCAGCACGTGGACCAGCCGTCCCAGGTCTGCACCGTGGGCGATACCGTCCAGGTGAAGGTCATGGAGATCGACCTCGACCGTCGTCGCATCTCCCTGTCCATGAAGGCCGCCGCCGAGACCCTCGGCACCGAGGTCGAGGTCAAGCCGCTCCCCGAGGGCGAGAAGCCCGCTGAGGAGCCCGAGGCCGAGGCCGAGGAGACCGTCGAGGAGTAGTTCTTCTCGCCAATGCGTCCTGCACGCGGGGCCGCTCGGGCGGCCCCGCTTTTTTTGCGACCGAGAGGCCCGCGCGGAAAACGGGTATCAGAGAGACGTTGACCGACGAGGGGAGCGACATGGCATCAGGTGACTGGCAGCGCAAGGTTGCGGAGTGGCTGAGGGGACGGCAGGGACCGGATGATCTCGCGGTCTTCTCGGTGAACCTTGCCATCGTGATCGTCCTCGTCAACGTCTTTGCTCGTACGGGCTGGCTCGGCTGGGTGGCACTTGCGCTGGTGGCCTACTCGATGTTCAGGATCCAGTCCAAAAACCTCGGCGCCCGCGCGCGAGAGAACGCAGCCTTTCTCAAGGCGCTCGGCCCGGTGCGCCCCTGGATCCAGAACCCCCGCGCCGCCTGGAGCGAGCTGCGCGCCTACAAGCATGTGCGCTGCGCCTCGTGCAAGCAGCGGGTTCGCGTTCCGCGCGGCAAGGGCAAGCTCCGCGTGACCTGCCCGCGCTGCAAGAGCAAGTTCGAGGTGCGCTCGTAGGGCCGCTCGGCGGTCACGTTTCGCTCAGCGGCCGAGAGGGGCCTCCTAGTGCTATCGTCTAAATGGCATATCTGACACAGGGAGGCTCAGCATGAGGGTTGACAGAAGGACGTTTCTCAAGATCGCCGGCGCCGGCACGGCCTCGCTCGCGCTCGCCGCGTGCGGTGCCACCACCGCGGAGGAGGAGCCCGCAGCAGAGGAGGAGCCTGCTGCCGACCCCGTTGCCGTGCGCACCTCCGCCCTCAAGGGCCCGACCGCGATGGGCCTTGTCAAGTTCATGAGCGAGGCGGATGCCGGCGAGCTCACGGACAACGACTACACGTTCCAGATCGTGGCCTCCCCCGACGAGGTGACGCCGCTCATCGCCAAGGGCGAGGTCGACATCGCGGCCGTCCCCGCCAACCTGGCGTCGGTTCTCTACAACAAGAACGACGCCGGCGTCCGCGCGATCGCGATCAACACGCTCGGCGTCCTCTACATCTGCGAGCTGGGCGACTCCATCCAGAGCGTCGAGGACCTGCGCGGCTCGACCATCTACGCGTCCGGCAAGGGCTCCACGCCCGAGTACGGCCTCCAGTACGTCCTGGAGAAAAACGGCCTTACCGTGGGCGAGGACGTGCAGATCGAGTGGAAGAGCGAGCACGCGGAGTGCGTGCAGGCGCTCGCGACCGCCGAGGGCGAGGCCGTGGCGATGCTCCCGCAGCCCTTTGTGACCACGGCGCAGGCTCAAAACGACAAGATCCGTGTGGCGCTCGACCTCACCGAGGAGTGGGACAAGGTACAGACCGGTGACGCGAAGAGCTCCATGATCACCGGCGTCGCCATCGTGCGCTCCGAGTTCGCAGACGAGAACCCCGCCGCCGTCGACGCCTTCCTCGCGCACTACCAGGCGTCCGTCGACTACGTCAACGACGACGTGGAGGGCGCGGCCGAGCTCGTGGGCAGCTACGACATTGTCCCCGCCGCCGTGGCGCAAAAGGCCATCCCCGAGTGCAACATCGTGTGCGTGACCGGCGCTGACATGAAGGAGCGGCTCTCCGGCTACCTGGCGGTTCTCGCCGACCAGAACCCCGAGGCCGTGGGCGGCGCCGTCCCCGGTGACGACTTCTACTACGGCGCCTAGGCTTGGCTGGCGCCGCCGACAGGAGTGACGAGAAGGGCGGGCGGCTCCGGACGTGGGCCGTCCGCCTTGCCTGCGTGCTGTTCTGGCTCGTCGTCTGGGAGCTTGCCGCGCTGGCGATCGACGCGCGCATCATCCTCGTGGGCCCGCTCGAGGTGCTGGCGCGCCTCGGCGAGCTCGCCGTGACGGGCGAGTTCTGGGCGTCGATCGCCCTCTCGCTCGGCAGGATCGCCCTGGGCTACGTCTCCGCCGTCGTCCTCGGGGTGATTCTCGCTGCGATTGCCGCGCGCTTCTCGCTGGCCCGCGAGCTTCTCGCCCCGGTGTTGGGCGCCATGAAGTCCGTGCCGGTGGCGTCGTTTGTGATTCTCGTGCTGCTGTGGGTCTCGTCACGCTACCTCTCCGTCGTGATTGCCCTGGTCATGGCCCTGCCCGTCGTCTACACCAACGTGCTCGAGGGCATCCGCCAGACCGACTCGCGCCTGCTTGAGATGTGCGAGGTATTCTCTGTGCGCGGCTGGAACCTCGTGCGTCTGGTCTACGTCTCCGAGGTGCTGCCGTACTTCCGCGCGGCGGTGACGCTCGCGCTCGGGCTCTCCTGGAAGGCGGGCATTGCCGCCGAGGTGATAGGGCTTCCCGACTTCACGATCGGCGAGCACCTCTACGACGCCAAGGTCTTCCTGGACACGCCGGACCTCTTTGCCTGGACCGTGGCGATCGTGGTGGTGTCCGTCACGTTGGAGGCGCTCGTCACGCACGCCATGGGGAGCCTCGTCAGACGATGGGAGGCGCGGCCGTGAGCGCGGGATCCCAGGTGGGCGGCGACCTCTCGCTCGTCCTCAGCGACGTCCGGAAGAGCTACGGCGACCTGCGCGTCCTCGACGGCGTGACCGCGAGCTTTGAGCCGCTCCGCCCGCATGTGATCATGGGTCCCTCCGGCGCGGGCAAGACCACGCTGCTGCGACTGCTCGCGGGGCTCGAGCGACCGGACGCGGGCATGGTCACGCGAGGGGCGGACGTGCGACTGGGCATGACGTTTCAGGAGGACCGCCTCTGCGAGAACCTCACGGCCACCGCAAACATCCGCCTGCCGCGCACGCATCTTCCCGACGAGCTGTTTGAGCGCTTCCTCGCGTTTGAGCGGCAGGCGATGGCTGCCTGCGGACTGCCCGTCGACGCGCGGCCCGTGCGCGAGCTCTCGGGCGGGCAACGCCGACGCGTGGCGATCCTGCGCTGCGTGCTGGCCGAGGCGAACACCCTCCTCTTTGACGAGCCGCTCAAGGGCATGGACGAGAAGACCGTGGATACCGTCATGGCCTTCGTCGGGCCGCTCGTTGCCGAGAGGACCGTCCTCTGGGCCACTCACGACGAGCGCGACCTGGCCTTCTTCAAGAACCCCGTCCTCTGGCGCGTCGAAGGCGGCCA
>DXBZ01000026.1 GCA_019116265.1 Candidatus Olsenella stercoravium
GAAGGACGTGCGCTCGGGGCTAGCGCAGGACGACGCCCGTGCGCACGCGCTCCACGGCCTCGTCGCCGAGGAAGTGGCGCACGATCTCCAGGCCGAAGAGCATCGCCGTGCCCGCTCCCTGGCTCGTGATCAGGCTGCCGTCCACGACGACCGGCTCGTCGGCGACGGCGCCGCGCAGATCGCGGCGAGCGGGCGCCCGGCCGCCGCGAAATCGCGCAGCGCGGCGCAGAGCGGCTCGCAGGCACGCAGGTTGGGGGTGCCGGGGATGCCACCGGGGAGCACGAGCATGTCATACTCGTCAAACGAGAAGCCCGCATCCTCCACGGAGCGGTCGCACACAATCGTCACCTCGTGCGAGGACGTCACCTGCCGCGACGCCGTGATCGCCACGGTGTCGCACGCGATCCCGGCGCGGAAGAGCAGGTCGACCACCGTGAGCCCCTCGATCTCCTCGAGCCCGGGCGCCACGAAGACGGCCACGCGCGCGTCGCTTGCCTGCTTGAACATGATGCCTCCCTACGACGAGGCCCCGCCGGCGCGCCGACGGGGCCCAAAGCTGCGGATGCGGGCGGTCGGGACTACTCCTCGTCGATGCCCGCGTTGATGGCGTCGGCGATGGCGGCCGCGTCATCGGTGCCATGGACGAGGTTCTTGAACTCGTCCTTCATGAGCAGCACGGCGGTCTTGGAGAGGAGCTTGATGTGGGTGGTGCCGGCCTCGCCGCCGGGGACGAGCAGCGCGATGGCAACGTCGACGGGCTTCTCGTCAAAGCTCGGCCACTCGAGCGGGGTGGCGTTCTTGACCACGAAGACCGCAGCGTCCTTGATGTCGTCGGACTTGGCGTGCGGCACGGCAAAGCCGTCGGTCATGCCGGTCTCGCCCATGGCCTCGCGCGCCATGAAGGCGTCGTAGACGGCATCGGCGTTGTCGGTGATGCCAAACTCGGCCGCCTTGTCGGAGACAAAGCGGAGCAGCGCCTCGCGCGACTCCAGGTTCTGGTTGACAAAAACGCTCTTCTCGCTGACGAACTGGCTCATGGTTCTCCTTTGCATCGGGACGGCAGGCGCGCGGCCCGCGACTTCACGGTCCCTATCATATCCCAGTCAAACGCCGAGCGGGGCGAGAAGGACGCGCTCCCCTAACGCGCCGGGGGCGGCTCGAGGCAGAGGTGGTCGAAGGCCGCGAGGGTCGCCTGGCGCCCCTGCGGGGTGCGGACGATGAGGCCGCACTGCAGGAGGTAGGGCTCGTAGACGTCCTCGAGCGTCGCCGGGTCCTCCGATACGGCGCTCGCCACCGTGGTGAGGCCCACGGGCCGGCCGCGGAAGGTGCCACAGAGCGCCGTGAGGATGCGCACGTCCATCGTGTCCAGGCCCATCGCGTCGATCTCAAAGAACTCGAGCGCCTCAGCCGCCACCTCGGCGGTAATGGTGCCCTCGCGCTTGACCTGGGCATAGTCACGCACGCGCTTGAGCAGGCGGTTGGCGAGGCGCGGCGTGCCGCGCGAGCGCGAGGCGATCTCTGCGGCCCCCTGGGCGTCGATGCCCACGCCCAGGATGCTCGCCGATCGGCCCACGATGACGGCGAGCTCGGCGGGCGTGTAGTAGTCCAGGCGATACGAGATGCCAAAGCGGTCGCGCAGGGGGCCGGTGAGAAGACCGGTGCGCGTGGTGGCCCCCACGAGCGTGAAGTGCGGCACATCGATGCGAATCGAGCGAGCGGCGGGCCCCTTGCCGATGACGATGTCCAGGAAGAAGTCCTCCATCGCCGGGTAGAGGACCTCCTCGATCTGGTGGTTGAGACGGTGGATCTCGTCCACGAAGAGGACGTCACCCTCCTCGAGGTTGGTGAGGATGGCCGCGAGGTCGCCGGCGCGCTCGATCGCGGGGCCGGAGGTGGTGTGCATCTTGGCGCCCATCTCGTTGGCCACGATGCCCGCGAGCGTGGTCTTGCCGAGTCCCGGGGGACCCGAGAAGATCACGTGGTCGAGGGACTCGCCGCGGTCGCGCGCGGCCTGGATGAGCACACGAAGGTTCTCGCGGACGCGCTCCTGGCCGATGTACTCGTCAAGGGTGCGCGGGCGCAGCGTGCGGTCCTGGTCGAGGTCGTCGACCGTGAGCTCGCCGGTGACGTCGCGCGGCCCCGACGTGCGCGCGACCGGGGCGGGCGTGGCGAAGAGGTCCTTCTCGCTTGCCTCCCACATCAGCGACCACTCCCCAGACGCCTCAGCGCGTAGGCGAGGACCTGCTCGATGGTGACGGCGCCCGCCTCGTCATGCCCCTCGAGGGCGAGGTCGGCCTCCTGTGAGGTGAAGCCCATCGAGAGCAGCGCCTCGGTGGCCTCGGCCTCCACGCCGGCGGAGGATGGCGCAGGAAGCGGCAGCGAGGCGTCCGGCTCGGAGAGGCCGACCAGGCCCCTCAGCTCGGCGTTCTTGGAGAAGACGTCGGAGAGCTCGACGAGCAGCCGGCTCGCCTTCTTGCGCCCCACACCCGGGACCTGCGCCATGCGCGCGGCGTCCTGGGCGATCACGACCTGGGCGAGCGTGGCCGGCGAGAACGTGGAGAGGACCGAGAGCGCGAGCTTGGGGCCCACGCCGGAGATGGCGCGGAGCTGGTCGAAGAGGGCACGCTCCTCGCGCGTGGCAAAGCCGTAGAGCTCCATCGCGTCCTCGCGCACGATCATGCGGGCGAGCACGGTGACGCCCGCCTCGCCCACGTGCGGCAGCGCGGCGGCGGTCGTGGACGAGACGCCGAGCTCATAGCCCACCCCGCCGACGTCCATCACAACACGCGAGGGCGTCACCTCCACGAGCGTACCGGTCAGCTGGACTATCACGTGAGGACCCTCCTTGCCTCGCTCAGGCTCTTGGTGCGGGAGACGTTGGCGTGGCAGACTGCCGCCGCCAGGGCGTCCGCCGCGTGGTCGGGACGCGGCTCGTGGTCGAGCGCGAGGACGTTTCTTACCATGTAGGCGACCTGGTGCTTGTCGGCGGAGCCGGTGCCCACGACGGCCTGCTTTATCTGCATGGGCGTGTACTCCCCCACCGCGAGGCCGGCCGCCGAGCACGCCACGATCGCGGCGCCGCGCGCCTGCGCCGTGGCAATGGCCGACTTGGTGTTCTCGCCAAAGTAGATGCTCTCGATGGCGAGCTCGGTGGGGCCGTACTTCTCGATCACCTCGGCGAGGGTGCGACAGATCCGCCCGAGCCTCAGGTCGATGGGCTCGCCTGCCGTCGTGGTCACGCAGCCGTAGGCGCGCGCGCGACACGCCGTCCCGCGCGTCTCCACGACGCCCCAGCCCGTGTGGGCAAGACCCGGATCTATGCCGAGAATGACCATGCGCTCCCTTCCGCATTAGAACGTTCGTTCTATGCTATCACAATGGGGGCGGTGCGTCAGTTCTCGGAGAAGGGCCCGTTCCAGAGTCCGGGCGACGACGGGGCCTCCCCCTCGTGGCGGGCGCCGCCCTCGCCGCGCTGCGCCCCTCCGATCGCTGAGAAGGGCCCGCCCTGTGAGAAGTCGCGCAGGTAGCCCATCAG
>DXBZ01000027.1 GCA_019116265.1 Candidatus Olsenella stercoravium
CACGAGCTCGCGCGCCACGAGGACGCGGCGCACCTGGCCGGTGGAGAGCGTCATCACGTCACGGGTCGCAAGGTCGGCGATGCCCAGGCGCTCCAGGGCGTCGGCGGCGAGCGCACGGTCCTTCTCGCCCACCTCGCCGCGCAGCGGCACGCCGAGCGTGCCGAAGAGGCCTCCCACCACGATGTCCATGACGGGAAGGTGTACGCGCACCTGGTCGTGCATCGTGGAGCTCACGATGCCGAGGGTGCGCTTGATGTCGGCGAGCTGGGGACGGGCCGCGCCTCGGAAGCGCACCGGCGGCTCCTCGCGCCACAGGGGAAACACCTCGCGGGTGAGCAGCTGGATGAACGTGGACTTGCCCGCGCCGTTGGGGCCGAGAAGGGCCACGTGCTCGCCCTCGGCGAGCGAGAAGTCCGAGACGTGCAGGATGGTCTTGCCGCCGCGCACCACGCTCGCATCGTGAATCTGGAAGAGCGGGGTCGTCTGCTCCGCGTCGCTCATGGGACTCCCTTCCTCGGACGGCGCCCGATGCGCGCCGCAAGGATTACTATAGGTAAATCGCGCCGCGGCGCGGCGAGCCGTCACAAAGGAGTTTCACATGGCAGAGATGCTCACGCTCGAGGCCTTCGAGGAGGCGTCCGAGAAGGTCCGCGAGGTCACGCTCGAGACCAAGCTCGTGGAGAGCCCGCACTTCTCGGCGCAGACGGGAAACCGTGTGTGGCTCAAGCCCGAGAACATGCAGCGCACGGGCGCCTACAAGGTGCGCGGCGCCTACTACAAGATCTCCACCCTCTCGCCCGAGGAGCTGGGGCGCGGCATCGTGACCGCGAGCGCCGGCAACCACGCCCAGGGCGTGGCCTTTGCCGCCACCCGCGCCGGCGCGCGCTCGGTGGTGGTGATGCCCGAGACCACGCCGCTCATCAAGGTGGAGCGCACCAAACACTACGGCGCCGAGGTCGTGCTCCACGGCGACGTCTATGACGAGGCGTGCGACGAGGCGATGCGGCTTGCCGAGGAGGAGGGCTACACCTTCATCCACCCGTTCAACGACCCCTGCGTCTCCACCGGCCAGGGCACGATCGCCATGGAGGTCGTCCAGGAGCTGCCGCTCGTGGACACGATTTTCGTGCCGGTGGGCGGCGGCGGCCTGGCCTGCGGCGTGGCGACCTTCGCCAAGCTCTACAACCCCAAGATCCGCGTCATCGGTGTGGAGCCCGAGGGCGCGCCCTCGCTCACGGCCGCGCTCGAGGCGGGGCACCCCGTGAAGATCCCGGGTGCCAACACGATCGCGGACGGCACGGCCGTGCTCGAGGTGGGCGACCAGGTCTTCCCGTACCTGCAGGCCAACCTCGACGACGTCATGACGGTCCCCGACGACGAGCTCGTGGTGGCGTTTCTCGACATGGTCGAGAACCACAAGATGGTCGTCGAGAACTCCGGCCTGCTCACGGTGGCCGCGCTCAAGCACCTGCCGGCCGAGAACAAGCGCGTGGTCTCCATCCTCTCCGGCGGCAACATGGACGTCATCACGATGAGCTCGGTGGTGCAGCACGGCCTCATCATGCGCGACCGCATCTTCACCGTGAGCGTGCTGCTCCCCGACCGCCCCGGCATGCTC
Organism: Candidatus Olsenella stercoravium; assembly: GCA_019116265.1. Lineage (GTDB taxonomy): Bacteria > Actinomycetota > Coriobacteriia > Coriobacteriales > Atopobiaceae > Thermophilibacter > Thermophilibacter stercoravium. The sequence goes on from DXBZ01000027.1 coordinate 1,619, forward strand.
GTGCGCGTGGCCTCCACCATCGCGGAGCAGAACGGCAACGTCATCAAGCTCGAGCACAACCAGTTCGTCTCGACCAACCGCAACGCCGCCGTGGAGCTGCGCGTCACGATCGAGGCCTTTGGCACTGAGCACAAGCACCAGATCGTGGAGGCGCTCAAGGCCGCCGGCCTCACCCCCACCCTCGTCCAGACCTCGCTGTGAGACAACGGGGGCAGGCTCGTTTGTCTCATTCAGAGTTCGTTGCCGAACGGAGGCACTCGCATGGATACCGCGCATCTTGACGCGCTGCCCGAGGCGCGCGCGAACTTCTCCTTTGACCTGGCGAACGGCGAAAAGGTCATCTTTGCCGCACCCCTCTCCTGCTTTGGTACGGAGGATGACACCTTCCTCGGCGGGAGCCAGTCAAAGCTCTGCCTCACGAACCGTCGCCTCGTCGCAAACAACACCGTCGGCCTGTGGACCGCGGACCTCGCGGACGACGTCGTCGGCGCCGAGCTCGTCAAGCGCGGCGGGTTCCTCTCGAACGCGGTCGTCCGCGTTGACCTCGCGCGTGAGCTCGTCTACGGCGGCGCCCGAGACGGGCAGGGCACGCTGCGCGGCTTCCGCTTCTACCTCAAGCCAAAGGACGGCGCGCGCCTAGCCGAGCTCCTGTGCTGCTAGCGCCGCGGGCGTCGGCTGTCTGATCGTCAAGGGGGACCCGTGGGACTGCTTTCCAACCTGTTTGGACGCAAGGGCAAGAAGACCTACCGCTGGAAGCCGCTGCGCTGCATGCCGGGCGACATCGTCGACCTCATGCGCGAGTGTGAGCGCATCGAGGCGCCCATCGTGAGTCTCGAGGTCGAGTACGACGGGATGCGGCAGCTCGTCGGCATGAGCTCGGACTTTGAGCGGGACCGCGGCTTCTTTGACACCGTCTGGTACGTGGACGACGACGAGTACCCCAGCCTCGACGCCTTTCTCGCCAACGCCACCCTGGGCGGGCGGCGCTTCTCGGACATTTCCGAGCCCGTGCAGGTCATTCGCGACCTCGAGATCGGCGACCCGCGCGGCAACGTCCTCCTCGCCCAGCGCGAGCTCTGAATGTGACAAAGGGACTGTCCCTTCGTCTCACCGCTCGCGGGCGAAACATGACCGCTCACGGGCGATTACCCGCCGGAAACACGCGCCGCGTAGAGTATCCCCACTGAGCAAATGCGATGACAGGGCCAGTACGGGCCGCATCCGTCCCACAGCGAGCGGGCAGCGTGAGAACCCGCGCCGGACGGCCCCGAACACTCCCTCGAGCAGCTCGCGAGAACCTCCGCGCCGCACGGCGGGCCACCCCCGCCAACGCGCCGAGAAGTACCGCGCGCCGGCGGCCACCGTGACGGCTTCGAGGTTCCGTGCCTCGCATTTCTCGCCAAACGCAGACGCGCGCAAGAGAAAGCGAGGGAAACGTGGAACTCAGAAGCGACGCCATCAAGCGGGGCCTGGCGCGCGCGCCGCACCGGAGCCTGCTTGCGGCCGACGGCCTCACCGACGAGGAGCTCGACCGCCCGCTCGTGGCCGTGGTCTCCGCCCAGAACGAGGTCATCCCGGGACACCTGCACCTCCAGCAGATCGCCGACGCCGTCAAGGCCGGCATCCGCATGGCCGGCGGCACCCCGCTGCAGGTCAACACCATCGGCGTGTGCGACGGCATCGCGATGAACCACGAGGGCATGCACTACAGCCTCACCAGCCGCGAGGTCATCGCGGACTCCGTGGAGTGCGCCATCCAGGGCCACCAGTTCGACGCGATGGTCCTCATCCCCTCCTGCGACAAGATCGTCCCCGGCATGCTCATCGCAGCCGCGCGCCTGGACATCCCGACCGTCCTCGTCTCCGGCGGCCCGATGCTCGCCGGTCGCGGGCGCGACGGCAGCCAGACCGACCTCAACTCCCTCTTTGACGCCGTGGGCCAGGTCACCGCCGGCACCATGACCGAGGAGGAGTGCTCCTGGCTCGAGAAGACCGCCTGTCCCACCTGCGGCAGCTGCTCGGGCATGTTCACCGCCAACTCCATCTGCTGCCTCGCCGAGGCGCTCGGCATCGCCCTTCCCGGCAACGGCACCGTGCCCGCCGTCTACTCCGAGCGCATCCGCCTCGCCAAGCAGGCCGGCATGAAGGTCATGGAGCTGGTCGAGAAGAACCTCACCGCGCGACAGATCCTCACCCCGGCGGCCATCCACAACGGCATGGTGCTCGACATGGCCTTCGGCGGATCCACCAACACGATGCTCCACCTCACGGCCATCGCGCAGGCCGCCGGCTGCCCCGTCACGATGGACGACTGGGACCGCGCCAGCGCCGAGACGCCCAACATCGTGCGCATCGCGCCGGCCGGCCCGCTCCACATCCAGGACCTCAACGACGTGGGCGGCGTCTCCGCCATCATCGGCGAGCTCGGACGCACCGGACATCTCGCGATGGACGCCCTCACCTGCCACGGCACCATGGCCGAGTGGGTCGCGGCCTGCCCGCCCGTGGACGGCGAGGTCGTCCGCAGCGTGGACGACGCCTACTCCCCCGACGGCGGCCTCAAGGTCATGCGCGGCAACCTCGCGCCGGACTGCGGCGTCGTCAAGAAGAGCGCCGTCGCGCCCGAGATGTGGCAGCACAGCGGCCCCGCGCGCGTCTTCGACTCCGAGGAGGAGGCCTGCACGGCGATCTTTGGCGGGGCGATAAACCCGGGCGACGTGGTGGTCATCCGCTACGAGGGACCGGCGGGCGGCCCGGGCATGCGCGAGATGCTCACCCCCACCTCCGCCATCTGCGGCATGGGGCTCGCGAGCTCGGTGGCGCTGATCACCGACGGACGCTTCTCCGGCGCCTCCAAGGGCCCCTGCATCGGGCACGTCTCCCCCGAGGCTGCGGCCGGCGGCCCGATCGCGCTCGTCTGCGAGGGCGACACGATCAATATCGACATCCAGGCCGGCACGCTCGAGCTCGACGTCCCCGAGGAGGTCCTCGCCGAGCGCCGCGCCGCGTGGGAGCCGCCCGCGCCCAAGTACACCACGGGAGTCCTCTCCCGCTACGCAAAGCTGGTCACGAGCGCAGACAAGGGGGCCTACCTCTCATGATCACCGTCGAGGAGAAGATCGCCCGGCGCCAGCGCGCCATCGAGGGGCGCCCGTTTGGCCCGGGCAGCCACACCGAGCACGAGGGCAAGACCATGACCGGGGCGCAGGCCATTATCGCCAGCCTCGAGGCCGAAGGCGTGGACACGATCTTTGGCTACCCCGGGGGCCAGGCCATCAAGATCTATGACGCCCTCTACGACTCCAAGAAGATCCACCACGTGCTCGCCCGCCACGAGCAGGGCGCCACGCACATGGCCGACGGCTACGCGCGCGCCACGGGCAAGGTGGGCGTGGTGCTCGTCACCTCCGGCCCCGGCGCCACCAACACCGTGACCGGCATCGCCACCGCCTACATGGACTCCGTGCCCATGGTCGTCATCACGGGCCAGGTCACGCGCGGCGTCATCGGCACCGACGCCTTCCAGGAGTCCGACATCGTGGGCATCACGATGCCCATCGTCAAGCACAGCTTCCTCCTGCAGTCCACCGACGACCTCACGCGCACCTTCCGCGAGGCCTTCTACATCGCCTCCACCGGGCGGCCCGGCCCCGTGCTCATCGACATCCCGAGCGACCTCTCCGGCTCCGAGATGGTCTTCCACTACCCGGACAGCGTGAGCGTCCCGAGCTACCGCCCCACCTATCGTGGCAACGCGAAGCAGGTCAAACAGGCCGCCCGGCTCATCTGCGAGGCGGAGCGCCCGCTCATCATGGCCGGTGGCGGCGTCGTGGCCTCACACGCCTGCCCCGAGCTCGTGGGGCTCGCCGAGCGCATGCAGATCCCCGTGGTCACGACCCTCATGGGCAAGGCCGCCATCCCCTGCTCCAACCCGCTCAACCTCGGCCCCGTGGGCATGCACGGCTCCAAGTACGCCAACATGGCGGTCACCGAGTCCGACCTCATCGTCGCCGTGGGCGCGCGCTTCTCGGACCGCGTGACCGGCAAGGTCTCCGAGTTCGCCCCGCACGCCAAGATCATCCACATCGACATCGACCCGGCCGAGATCGGCAAGATCATCAACCCGGACGTGCCGATCGTCGGCGACGCCAAGGTCATTCTCGCCGCCCTCAACGAGCGCCTGGAGAAGATGGACGCGCACGCAAGCTGCGAGGCCTGGCGCGACGAGGTCTTTGAGTGGCGCGAGCGCTGGCCGTTCTACACCTCCGACTTCGCCGACTACGAGGGCAAGATCGCCCCGGAGGTCGTGCTCGAGCACCTCTCCGACAAGCTCGACCCGCACGCCTCGATCGTCACCACCGAGGTCGGCCAGCACCAGATGTGGGCCCTGCAGAACATCCACCGCGAGCACGCGCGCACCTTCATCTCCTCCGGCGGCCTCGGCACGATGGGCTTCGGCTTCCCCGCCGCCATCGGCGCCAAGATCGGCTGCCCCGACGAGCAGGTCGTCTGCATCGCCGGCGACGGCTCGTTCCAGATGAACAGCCAGGAGATGGCCACCGCCAAGATCAACGGGGTCGCCGTCAAGGTCCTCATCGTCGACAACCGCGCGCTCGGCATGGTCCACCAGTGGCAGCACCTCTTCTACCACGACCGCTTCTCGTTCACCGAGCTCGCCGACAACCCCGACTTCGTGAAGCTCGCCGACGCCTACGGCTGGCGCGCGCGGCGCATCACCAAGCCCGAGGAGATCGACGCCGCCCTCGACGAGATGCTCGCCTCCGACGAGCCGTACCTGCTCGACGTCATGATCCCGGCCGCCCAGACCGTCTACCCGATGGTCGCCCCCGGCGCCCCGATCGACGACATCATCGGCGCCCTCGACGTCACGCTCGGCGGCGTGCGCGTCACCGAGAAGGGCTTCGGCGAGGGCGGGCGCCCGCGCGTAAAGCCGTCGCACGAAGGAGTTGATGAGTGATGAACTACCTGCTCTCGGTTCTCGTTGAGAACAAGCCGGGCGTGCTCTCCCGCGTCACGGGCCTCATCAGCCGCCGCGGCTTCAACATCGAGTCGCTCACCGTCGCCCCCACCGAAGACGAGACCCTCTCGCGCATGACGATCATCGTCGAGGCCGACGAGGTCGGCTTCGAGCAGATCACCAAGCAGCTGCACAAGCTCGTCTCGGTCTACAAGATCTCCGACCTCACCTACGAGGAGGCCGTCGAGCGCGAGCTCGTGCTCTTCAAGGTGCAGTCCTCGCCGGAGCGTCGCCACGAGGTCATCGAGATCGCCAACGTCTTCCGCGCCAAGGTCGTCGACGTGGGCAGAAACACGCTCACGATCGAGGCGACCGGCACCGCGAGCAAGCTCGACGCGATGGAGGACCTCTTCCGCAGCTACGGCATCAAGCAGCTCACGCGCACCGGCAAGATCGCCATGTCGCGCGGCGCGCAGTAAGTCAAGGTAACAGGTGATCCAATTGGGGACAGACCCCTTTTGAATCATCGCAATAATGATTCAAAAGGGGTCTGTCCCCAATTGGATCAAAACGGCATCAACGGCTCAAGCAAAGGAGAAGAACATGGCCGTCGACATCTATTATGAGAAGGACGTGGACCCGAGCGTCATCCAGGGCAAGAAGGTCGCCATCATCGGCTACGGCTCGCAGGGCCACGCCCACGCGCTGAACCTCCTGGACTCCGGCGTTGACGTCCGTGTGGGCCTGCGCGAGGGCTCCAAGTCCGCCCAGGCCGCCCAGGAGGCCGGCCTCAAGGTCATGAGC
>DXBZ01000028.1 GCA_019116265.1 Candidatus Olsenella stercoravium
CCGCCGCCGTCGACGTCAAGGCCGACCCCTACGGCGGCCTCGTCTCTGCCATCACCGCCATCGCCGGCGAGGGCGGAAACGCCAACGGCATCGTCATGTCCCCGCAGGGCAACGGCATCGTCATGTCCGCCCGCTACGACTCCGGCGCCGGCGAGCCGGTCTTCCCCGGCTACAGCGCGGGACAGCCGCTCTTCGGCATCCCGACGCTCACCCGCTCCGCCGCGTACAAGGCCGGCAGCTCCGCCGCGAACACGGTCGGCTTCATCGGCGACTGGAGCAAGGCCTACGTCGGCGTGGTCGAGGACATCAAGGTCGAGTACTCCAACCAGGCCACGCTCAACGACGGCACCAACACCATCAACCTCTGGCAGCGCAACATGTTCGCCCTGCGCTGCGAGATGGAGGTCGGCTTCCTCGTCACCGACGACGGCTACTTCAAGCGCCTCACCGACACCTACCCCGCGGCCTAGCCATGGCGAGGATGCGAGAGCCGTTCGCGGGCGGCGTCTTCGACGTGCCCCCGTCCAAGGTCGACAAGTACCTTGGGCGCGGGTACGTGCTCCTCGACGGGAGCGTGAAGCCCGTTTACGTGGACGAGCGCGGAAACGATCACGAGCAGGAGCCCGTCGAGACACCAGTGGCCACGACCGACGAGCCCAAGCCCACCGCCGAGTCCACCATCGCGGAGATTCGCGCGTGGGCCAAGGCCAACGGCGTGGCGCTCCCCAAGAGGGGCAACAAGGCGGCGCTTCTCGCCGCCATCGGCTAGGGAGGTGGTCGCATGACTCCCTTCGCAACCGTGGCCGACTACGAGGCACGCTACGGCGAGGTGGAGAACGAGGAGCGCGTCTCCGCGCTGCTACAGGACGCCACAAACATCATCGCGAGCCAGCCGGGGTTCTCCGCGTGCGACCGCGACGAGACGTGGTGGGGCGTGCTGGAGACGGTAACCTGCGCGATGGTCCACCGCTCGCTCATGAGCGGTAGCTACGCGGGGCTGTCCAACGTCTCGCAGGGCGCGGGCGGCTACACGGCGTCCGTCGCGGTCTACAACCCGGGCGGAGACCTGTACCTCACGCGCAACGAGAGGCGGGCGCTCGGCATCGGCGGGGCGCGCATCGGCTCCGTGGCCCCGTACGTCGACGGCTGGTACGGCTCGAATGCGCCGTGTGATGCCCCATGCTAGCGCCGCTTCCGGACTTCGGGTTGCTCCCAAAGACCTCCGTGACGGTCATCCGTAGGCAGGAGGTCGGAAAAGACCCGTTCAACACGTCCATCTATGAGAACGTCAGAGAGGACGTTGCTGGCGTGCTCGTCACTCCCGGAGCAACGTCAGACCTCGACGCCTCCCGACCGGAGGGCGTGCGCGTGGCCTACACAATCCACTTCCCGAAAGGCTACGGAAAGACGCTCAAGGGGTGCCTCGTGCAGCATCTCGGTGATACGTACCGCGTCATCGGCGACCCGCAGCCGTACATGGGTGACGGCACGCCGGGGCCGTGGGACATGGCTGCAGAGGTGGAGCGCGTAGATGGCTAAGCAGGGATTCAGCCGCGTCAAGGGCAATCTCGGCGGATACAAGCGCGTGATGAACGGCGGCTCGGTGCAGCGCATCCTGGCGTCCGAGGCGAGCAAGGCTGAGGGCGGGGCCAACGCCTTCACGAATGCGCACGACCATCCCGGGGCTCACTTCGATACCAAGCAAGTCCAGGGAAAATTCGCCAAGGGCTACGTTGTCCACCCGACGACCTATGAGGGCTACGCGCACGGGCACGAGTTCTTCACTTCAGAGTATCCGAAGGGCTCCTGATGGGAGGCGATTATGGCTTTCTCCGTTGTCGCGGCTCTCGTCGCATGGCTCCCAGACGCTATCGGAGTGCCCGCATACGGCACCGTCCCGGACCCGCGCCCCATGTCTTTCGTGGACGTGTCGCGCACGGGGGGAGACGCGAGCATCGGGATAGACAATCCGGTGATTGCGATTCGTTGCTGGGCTAGCTCGGCCTACGAGGCGGAGACGCTTGCGCTGAAGGTCCGTGACGCCATGCTCCTCCGCGCGGTCGAGATTCCTCAGGTAAGAGGCGTGACGGTCAACTCTGGCCCATATGACTCCACGGAGTCAAGCCGCCAGCCCAGCCAGCAGGTGGTGTTCAACCTGACCACCGAGCTTTAAGTCAAAACACACAACCGAATAGGAGGCATAAATGCCTAACGACGCAACTTCCGTCGGCGTCGGCAAGCCCAAGGTCACGGGCGCGATTTTCGTAGCTCCCGCCGGCACACCCTTGCCGACCGACGCCACGACCGACCTCAACGAGGCCTTCGAGTGCATCGGGTACGTCTCCGAGGATGGCGTGACCATCGAGGAGGAGCGAGACACCGAGGATATGGTGGCATGGGGCGGAGATACCGTCTACACGTCCCAGACCACCTACTCCGAGACGTTCACTTTCACCCCCATCGAGGTCAACCCCGTCGTTGCCAAGATGGAGTACGGGGACGGCAACGTCGAGGTCACGGCAGGAAAGATGACCATCAAGCACAACTCCGCCGAGATTCCGGCAAAGCCGATGGTTATCGAGGTAGTGCCCAATAGCAAGACGGTTGACCGGTTCGTCGTGCCGAATGGCAAGCTCACCGAGAAGGGCGAGCTGAACCTCACCGACTCCGACCCGATGGGCCGAGAGTGCACCTTCGCGGCGCTCCCCGACGAGAACGGCAACACCGCATACGAGTACCTGACCATCACGGGCCTGACTCCCACGGCGTAGGGGGGCGCTTATGGAACTCGTACCTGATATGACCCCAGAGCAGCTTCGCGCCATGGCCGACGCGATGGATGCAGAGGGGCAGCGCCCCGGCTACATGCGCACGGTCGATGTGGACGGAATCGCCGTCGACGTTGACATGCGCGTGGTCGGTGACATCCGGACGCTCCGCCTCATCGCGGCAGTCGACAAGGGCGGTCCCGACGCGGTGCAGAACATCATGCGCCTCTTCGACCGCCTCTTCGGCGAGCAGCAGGACCGGATTATCGACGCGCTCAGCGACGAGGACGGATTCTGCTCCGCCCAGCGGTTCACTGAGTTCTGCGTCCACCTGCTCTCCGAGGTCGGCGCAAAAAACTAGCTGCGCTCGCGCGCGTCATGGCCGAGCACCCGGACGCGCTGCGGGCCGACTTACAGCAGTACTACCACCTCAATCTCGACGGCATGGGGCGCGACTACACCACGCTCCATGCCGCCGACCTTTTGGCGCAGCTCCCCGAGGGGGCGCGCGTGTGGCGGGCCTATGACGAGCGCGCCGTGTGGACGGCGGAGCGAACGTTGCTCGCAGCGATCGTAAACGACCTCAACTGGCTCGTGTGGAGCAAGACCAAGGACGGCCAGAGGAACCGGAACCGACCGAAGCTCGTCGGTCCGTTCGAGGCCGAGAAGAAGCGCTCGATAACCGGCGTTGCCATGACCGTTGACGAGCTGAACGAGTTCCTTGCGCGACCGAGAGGGGAGGTGCCGATTGGCTGACATCGGCGAGGCCTACCTCACAATCTTCCCAAGCATGGACGGCTTCGAGGGCAAGCTCCAGAGCGCCCTTTCCGGCGTCAATGTCTCGGGAATTGGAAAGAAGCTCGGCGACGAGCTTGGGGACGGAATCTCAAACGGCGCGAAGTCGACCGGCAAGCTCACGTCAGGCATGGCCGCTCTCTCGGGCGCCGTGGGAGGGGTCGCCGCAGAGCTCGGCGGCCGGATCTTCGATGCAATCGGGAACCTCACCGGCGAGATGGTCGCGGCGTCAGACGGCGCGCAGAAGTTCGCGTCGACGCTTGAGTTCGCCGGCATCGACACGTCGACCATCGACGCGCTCACGGCGAGCACGCAGGCATATGCAGACAAGACCGTATACGACCTCAACGACATCCGAAGCGTCACCGCCCAGCTCGCTGCGAACGGCGTCGACAACTACGCGCAGCTCGCCGAGGCGGCGGGCAACCTGAACGCGGTGGCGGGCGGCAACGCCGACACCTTCCAGAGCGTCGGGCAGGTCATGACGCAGACCGCAGGCCAGGGCAAGCTCGTCACCGAGAACTGGAACCAGCTCACCGACGCCATCCCCGGCGCTTCGGGCGCGCTCCAGGACGCCATGCGCGAGGCCGGCGCCTTCGAGGGCAACTTCCGCGAGGCGATGGAGAACGGCGAGATTTCAGCCGACGAGTTCTTCGCCGCCGTGCAGAAGCTCGGAATGCAGGACGTGGCCATCGAGGCCGCGACCTCAACGAGCACCATCGAGGGAGCGCTTGGCAACCTCCAGGCATCGGTGGTCGGCGTGGGCTCGCAGGTGGTGTCGGCGCTCACGCCCGCGATCACTGGCGGCATGACGATGCTGTCTGGCTTCATTTCGGGCATACCTTCGCTGGTCCAGGGCGTGATGCCAGCCATACAACAGGCGCTCGGAGGCGACTCGACCGCGCTTGTCGCCGTAATCAGCGGTCTTGTGACAAATATGGGGACCGCAATACAGACCGGCATAACAACGCTTACGACCCAGCTGCCGATGCTGATTCAGCAGGTTTTGCCTGTTTTGCTCACGGCAATCACGACGTTGCTCCAGTCGCTCTTCGCGCAGCTGCCGACCATCTTGACCGGTCTGCTCGGGCTTGCCATCACGGCAATCACGACGTACGTGTCGACGCTAGGCGCGCAGCTGCCGACCGTCATCTCCCAGCTTCTCCCCGCAATCGTGAGTGCGGTCGGCCAGCTCATCACGAACATCATCACCAACATCCCGACGTGGCTGCCGATGATTGTCCAGGCTGCGGTCTCGCTCTTCCAAGGGTTCGTGACCGGAATCGTTGATTCAATCCCGTCAATCATCGATACGGTCGGCCAGCTCATCCAGAGCATCATCACCAACATCCCGACATTCCTCGGCGCGCTGATGGATGCTGCTGTCCAGCTCTTCAAGGGCATCGTAGAGGCGATACCACAGGTCGTCCCCGCAGTGCTCGATGGGATTGCATCGCTTCTTCAGGACGTTTGGGACGCCATCACGTCGTTTGACCTCCTCGGCGCGGGTGTCGACCTCGTCCAGGGGCTCATCGACGGAATCCTCTCTATGGGCGGCGCAATCATCGACGCAATCGGCGGCGTGGTCGGCGGCGCTATCGACTGGGCAAAGGGCCTTCTTGGCATCGGCTCGCCGTCTAAGCTCTTCAGGCAGTTCGGCGACTGGACCATGCAGGGCCTCGCGCTCGGCATCGAGGACGGTGCCGGAGACGCGCTTGGCGCGATGCGCGGAGTCATGACAGACCTGTCCGACATGTCTCCCAAGCTGACCTTGGACTATGCGACGACGGGATACGCCGGCGCAGCATACGCGGTCTCGGCGGCCCCGGAGCAGTATGACGGGCCGCGGAAAGACACAAACATCTACATCGACGGCGTCGGGACGAGCGCGCGCGTCCAGAGCATCGTGCTCGAGCTCCTCGACGCCCTTGAGATGGAGGCGAGAATCTGATGCCGGTGGTAAGCATGGGCATGTCTTGGCTCACATCTCTCACCTACGACGAGATGGCCAACGGCGCGCCAACCACCCTCTTCGTGCCGCACGGCGAGGTCCACAACGACCTCTACCTCCACTGGCACACGTACACGGGCACGGACTGGGCCAAGGCCTTCAACGTCTCCGTGGCCTGGCGCTACGTCCCAAAGACCGCGTACGGAATCGGCGACACGGGCTGGACCACCTACGCCGACGGCCTCTGGTCCCAGCTCGACGCCGCGACCGAGTGCCACCCGTCCACGTCGGACGGCTTCTCCGGTTACGACTGGTGGGTCAACCTGGGCAATCTCGGCGAGTATCGTAACAACGACCCGGACTATATGGCACCGAGCGGAACCTCCGTCCAGCAGCAGCTTGCACCCAACGGATGGGGCTTCTCTCAGCGCAAGTACGACTTCATCGAGATAAAGGCCGCCATCCGCGTCATCTGGCAGGACGACATCGACGAGGCGACGCTGGAGGCGATGCGGCCCTACGAGCGATTCTCGCAGACTCTTTTGCTCGTCGCGCAGCCCAAGTACACGCTCGCAGGCGTGCAGTACGACGCGCGCGGAGTGGTCGTCAACTTCACGGCGACTGACTGGCACCGCTCAGACGACCGCTGGGGCCTCAATGAGTTCATCGTGGCCAAGGAGGACTTGACCGGCGAGGACTTGGCAGTCACTCCCGGATACTACGGGACCATCGACAAGCCCGCAGGCGACCCGCTCACAACCGATACGGGTCGCCTGACCCTGCCGCCCGAGGCTTTCACGCGGTTGCCGCTGCCGGGAGAGGCAATCCAGAAGCTCCGAATCCGCATGAACACGCCGGTCCTGCCCATCGAGACCGAGTGGGCGTGGATAGAGGGCATCGCCGACGTCGGCGACTCGGCGGTGTGCGACACTCCGACGCTCACGCTCGTCTCGTCGGACGCCGACAGGGTCGTGGTCGAGGTCGGCACGACTCACGACAAGGACAACCCGCCGGACGCGGTACACGTTGCCTTCGCGGGCGCGTCCGAGTGGCACGTGGTTGCGCTCGGCGACGAGGTCACGCTGCCTTGCCCGCCGCTCGGCGCACCCATCACGGTGCAGGCCTACGGCACCACCGACGAGGGCGGCGTCTCCGGCATCGCGACGCTCGAGGTCGCGGCGCTGCCGGACGTGGACTGGATAACCATCGCGCCGGTCGACGCGTCCACTGGAGACCCGGTGCGCATGCGCTTCAACGTCAAGTCGGACTGGACCCGCTCGCCCGAGATGACCGTCGTCAAGCTCTCCGGGCGCGAGCGCGAGAGCGCCTTCTACGGCGAGGGCGGCACGGCGAGTGGCACCGTCACGTGCGACATCCTCGACAGGTCGTCGTACGGCGACCTCTACCAGCCGCGCGCGGCCTTCGAGAGGCTGGCATATGCCGGCCCCTGCGTTCTGCGCGGCCCCGATGGCGAGCGCCGATACGTGGCCGTCGAGTCGGTAGGCGAGAGCTGGGACACTGTGCGCCACGTCAAGACCATGAAGGTCTCGGTCAGGGAGGTCTCGTGAACTATCGCAACGTGGACTGGGGAGCGACCGGGCGCCGCGATTCCTACAGTTTCGCCCTGGTCGACCCCTTCACATTATCGGAGACCGGGCCCGCACAGGTCGAGGCCGGCGGCGCTTCACTTACGTGGTCCTACGACAGCGACAACCAGGCGCAGGGCTTCATCACGATGCGCGGCGACAGCTACCAGCAGGACGGCTTCTTCCGGATGGTCCGCGTCTACGATAGCGTGACCGTGGGGGAGTGGTCATCCAAGGTGGCCCTGGCGACCCTCTTCGTGGGCAACGCCTCGACCGAGTCGAAAAACCACTCCTCGAGCCGGCGCCTCTCCTGCTATGGCCCGATGTGGAGATTTACGCAGGACTACCTCGACCAGGACTTCGTGGCCCGCGTCGGAGACAACGCCTGCGACAAGATACGCTCCCTCATAGAGGGTGTCGGCGGCATCGTGCGCTTCGAGGGCGTCGACATGGGCCGCACGCACACCCGAGACGTCTTCTTTCCCATCGGGCACAATCGGGCCGACGCCATCTACGAGTACGTCGGGTGGATAGGTGCGGAGGTCGTGACCGAGCCCGACGGGTCGCTCCTTGTGCGGCCCTACGAGGCTTTCGACTCGCGCGCGCCCGTCTACACCTTCGAGGCGGGCCGAAACTGCGTCTACCTAGGCGGCATCGAGTGGTCGACCAACCGAGACGAGCCGCGAAACCGAGTGGTCGCGTACTTCTCGCGCGAGTCCAAGCAGGACGACGACCCCTACCCGCTGGCAGACTCCGTGACCCTAGACCTGCCGAGCTCATACGCGCTCTCATACGAGCGGTGCGGGCGGCGCACGACCCACGTGCTGCAAGTCACCGACCCGTGCAGCCACGAGGACCTTCGGGCTCAAGCTCAGCGCTACATGGACCAGTCGAGCGGCGCACACCTCGACATCATCATCGAGCACGTCGGGATACCCTTCCTGCGCGTAGGGGACTGCGTTGACTTCGAGAACGAGGCCGACATGGAGCAGCCCTTCCGCCAGAGATGCGTGGTCATGGAGATGTCGGCCCAGGGGCTCGGCCCCGGATGCATGACGCAGAGCAAGCTGAGGACGCTGAGGTGATGGCATGAGCACGGAACTTGACATCGCAAAGCGCCTCTATCGTGGCAAGACTGTGGCCGCGTCCGGCTCGCGCGGGGCCGCTGTGGCGGGAGGCGTGGTTGGGACGCCCGTCGGCGACACGCAGATGCGCTACGGCTACGCGACCGCGGACAGCTCGGGCGGGTGGGTCACGGTGCGCCTCGACACCGCCGCGAGCGCCATCTCGTGCGTGTGCGACTCGCCCATCAAGTCCGGTCAGCGCGTGGCGGTCTTCACGACGTCCGCCGGGCAGCTCAAGGCGCAGCCCATCGGCCAGAACATCGTGGACGAGGCGGTCGGCGAGGCCGGGAAGGACTCGCTCAACGGCGTCGACATCCAGTGGGCCGCGTCCGACTCCGGGACCGCGGCGCCGACCGATGGATGGTCGAGCGACTACCCCGAGGGAGCCTCGTACGTCTGGCAGAGGACGGTCAAGACCTACGGCGACGGGCGGACCGAGGAGTCGACCCCGGTCCTCGTTGACTGGCCGAGGGAGTCCAATGCCCGCGAGGTCGTCTACGCCCACTCGACCACGAGCCCGACCGCCGCCGCCAAGAATGCCACGATCGACTCGGGCGCGCTCGAGATGACCGAGGGCGCCGTCGTGAGCGTGACCTTCACCTACGCCAACACGGCATCCAACCCGACGCTCAACGTCGGCGGAAAGGGGTCGAAGCCCATCCGCACCAACGGCACTCCCTACGCCTACTGGGCGGCGGGCGCCACGGTGCTTTTCGTTTACGACGGCACATACTGGCAGGTGGCAAGCACACCGGTCTACGCCTCGACGGTCACGGTCGGCAACCCTGCCGGGATGCACACCTACATCGACCAGGGCGGCGTGGAGATCCGCGACGGCACCGTGCCGGTGGCGATCTACGGCCCGACGGAGACGCACCTCGGCCTCGGGTCGAGCGCCGTTCGCGTGATGCTCCTCAACGACACGTTCCAGATGGCGGCGGAGTCCAGCTCCTTTGGCGGGAGCAACCTCATCATCTCGCCGCGCGACCAGTCGGTCGACCAGACCGGAGACTACGTCTCGGTCAACTCGATCCTCATCCTGCGCGACGCCCAGACGTACATGGCCATGCAGGGCGGCTCGATCGTCTTCCAGGCGCTCAACGACTTCAAGGTCGGGTGCCCGGACGGCAACGTGGGCATCTACGGGGACGGCATTTGGATGGGCACCACCGGTTCCATCATCAAGCCGGGCGGCATGATGGGCGGGAATTCCGTCATCCAGTCGCTGCCGAGCTCGAACGTCACCTTCGACGCCAACTCGTACTACGACTGCTTCACTGGCGAGACACAGACGGGCGGCGTGTCGGCGGTGTTCTACCGGTCCGGCGACTACATGTACATCTGGCTCCCGAGGGCGGCGGCTGGGTCGGACTCGCTCGCGACCCCCGTCCTCGTAAGCGGCATGGCCTACGCGGGAAACGTCAGCGGGACCAACTTCGCGGCATCGCTCGAAATCTCGAAGTACAGCGGCGGCGGCGACCTCATGAGCGAGGGCACGCTGAGCATGGGCATCGTGTCCGGAGGCTCGGGCTCCCCGTTCTGCTCGCTCGTGTGCCCCTCGGCCCTCGTGATGCTCGGGCGCTCGACCTCCGGGCCGACCGTCTACCGGATGCGGATGATGGGCCGCACGTCCAGCGGCGTGGGGGTCCTCCAGTCCTGGTACATGGCTGCGCATCTGATGTAAGGAGGCGCATTGGACATATCAATCATCCTCGCCCCCATCGCGTCCGCAGTCATAGGCGCTCTGGTGGGGGCTCTCCGCGAGTCACGCCGACGCTCCAAGGACCACGACGCCAGGCGCGATGCCGAGCACGAGGCCTTGTGCATGGGCATGTGCGAGGAGATGCGCTCAAAGCTGTACGCAATGCATGAGCGCTACGTGGTCCACGGCGAGTCCATGCCATACCACGAGAAAGAGCGCGCAGACAAGGTCTACGAGGTCTATCACGCGCTCGGGGGCAACGGGACTGGCACGCATGTGTACCAGGAGCTCATGGCGGCCTACGTAGAGGGGAGGGGCGATGCCGACTAACCACGTGATCAGCATCCGCGACCAGCGCATCTCGGTGTGCGACGCGCGCGTCGTGGTGGGGTCGAGGAACTTCGACACCTTCACGGTCTCCGCCGACCGCGAGTGGGACGGCCTCAGCCTGGTCGTCGCGTTCGGATCGGGCGACGAGAAGATGCTCGTGAGCTACGGCGGCGCCCCCGCCGACATCCCGCGCCAGTGCGTCGCCGAGCCCGGGTGGGTGCCCGTGGCCGTGGTCGGCTACGGGGAGGGCGGCGAGGAGAAGGCCACGACGGAGGCCGCGCCCCACGCGATCAACGCCGTGCTCGATGGGCAGGTGCCCGACAACCCCTACCCGGACTCGCCAGACCTGCTCGGTCAGCTCGTGGGCGCCTACGAGCGCGCCGAGAAGTCGGCGGACGCCGCCACCGACGCGGCGGGGTCGGCGAACGGGGCCGCCGACAAGGCAAACGCCTCTGCGGACCGCGCGGACGCGTCGGCGAAGGCCGCCAACGATGCCGCGGACCTCGCGAACGAGGCCGCCGAGGCCGCCGGCGAGCGCGTGCTCTACGCCTACCCGGACCCCGAGGCGGACGACCGCATCGTCCTGCAGTACCCCTCCTTCCTCGAGTCAGAGGACGGCGGGAGCATCTACCTGAACGTTGAGGAGGCGCCGAATGGCTGACATCTCGACGGCCGTGTCCAGGGCGCGCGTGCCCATCCTGGGCGAGGACGGCCGCATATCCGACGACTACATCCCGAAGTCCATCCCGCAGTCCGTGGAGGCCGCCGAGCAGGCGGCGAGGGACGCGGCGGGAGCGGCGTCCCAGGCGGACGGGAGCGCGAAGGCGGCGGCGGACTCGGCGTCCGCCGCGTCCGGCTCCGAGCGGGCGGCGAAGGGCTCCGCCGACGCCGCGGGGAAGTCCGCAGAGGCGGCGTCGAAGAGCGCGGGCGACGCATCCGGCAGCGCCACCGCCGCGGCGGGGAGCGCGACGGCGGCCGGCGAGTCCGCGAGCTCGGCGTCGGGCTTCGCGGAGGCCGCGGCCGGCAGCGCCACTCGGGCGTCCGGCAGCGCCGACGAGGCAGCTTCGGCAGCGACTGCGGCAGAGGGCAGCGCGACCGAGGCGAGGAAAGCCGCGGACGAGATCGTCGAGCGCTCGGTCGGCTACTTCGGCCGCGAGACGGTCGGAGACGTCGACTACCTGACCTTCTACGAGGAAGAGGGGGAATAGATGCCCACCATCACCAAGACCCACATGGCGTCCGACGAGCAGCTCGCAAGGTGCGCCGACGCGCTCGAGCGGATCGCGGGCGCCTCCGCGGGGCTCAGCTACGACAGCGCCAAGGGCGAGTACACGGGGATCGGCGCCTACTTCGCGGCCCGCCGAGACGGCAAGAAGTACACCGTCCGCGTCCCGCTCACGGCGAGCACCGCGTGCACGAAGCTCGACGCGAACGCCGGGATCGCTGTGCCGACTCCCGGCACGAGGGCCCGGGCCGCCGTCGACCCGTACGCGACGATCAACGCGTTCTCGCACGTCGACGTGACCGGATTCCCGGACGCCGACGGCCGCCCGCGCGTCAAGACCATCGAGTGGGACGCCATGTTCCGCCGCGACGGCACCGCGGGCAACGTCCTCGTCATGGCCCCGGTGCTGTGGTGGAGCTACGTGGTCGAGGACGGCGGGCAGAGCGCGCTGCTGTCCATCTCGGACTCGCCGCTGCCCGGCATGGTGCCGCAGCCCGAGGCGGTGCTCCCCGACGGCACCCTGCGCGAGTGCATGCTCTACCCCAAGTACGTCATGTCCGACTACGGCGGGAGGCCGGCGAGCGTCTCCGGCGCCCAGCCGCGCACGCGCGACGTCTCCCACAACTCCCTCATCACCCAGGTCATCCAGGCAAACGGCGAGGACGAGAGCTGGACGGGCAAGACCCTGGCGGTCGACTGGTACCTCAAGGTCATGTTCCTCATGAAGTACGCGACGCGCAACTCCCAGAGCGTCTTCCAGGGGTGCGTGTCCTACGACGTCAAGCGGCAGCCCTCCGCCGCCACGGACGCCGCCGACCACATCGACCTCGCCAAGGGGCACGGCCTGCTGCTCGGCTCCGCCGTCATGGTCGGCTCCGAGGACGTCGACCGCGGGAACGCTACCGCCCACGACGTGGTCGACTACGCGGTCATCACGTCCATCGACGCCTCCGACGAGGGCTTCGACCGCCTGACGCTCGACCGCAGCGTCACGGTCGCCACGACCGACTGGGTAAAGACGGCGCCGTGGCCCACCGGCTCGTGCGACGGCGTGTACGGGGACGGCTCGCCCTACGACCCGCTCTCTGGAGACGAGCCCTTCGTCCTCCAGGGCGTCGAGACGGGCATCGGCGCCTACGAGGTCTTCGCCAACGTCGTGCTGAAGAACGACGGCACGAGCGGGTGGCACGTGTACATCAATCACGACGCCATCTCCGAGACCACGAGCGTAAGCTCGATCCACGAGGACACGGGGGTCTCGCTGCCGACCGACGAGAACGACTCATGGAAGTACCCGACGATCATGGCGAACGCCGACGGCTTCCTCTGCGGGACCGACGCGGCTGGCTCCACGACCACGGGCATGTGCGACGGGACATACACCAACAAGATGTCCACGGTCGGCGAGAGGGAGCTCCGCTCGCTGGGCGGCTTGGCCAACGGCGCGGGCGCGGGCTTGTGGTGCGTCAGCGGCAACAACGCCCTCGCGACGGCCAGGTGGAACATCGGGTCGCGCCAATCTGGTTGACATGCGCCTCGCTCTCATTACGCCGCGTCTACCCGCGCCGACCCCGCGAGGGAGAGGCAGCGGGCATGCCTCGTCAACCGACGAAAATCGCCACGACCACCGGGCCAGTAGCCTGCGAAAGCTCGGACGGCAACCAGAGAGGTGAACCGGTCGGAATGAAGACGTACTGCAGGGGCCTCGCGATAGGCCGAGCCATCGTGGAGGAGGCGTACCGCGAGTGGTGCGAGGCCCCTGCGGGCAAGAAGAACGCGTGGCGCGTCGTGCAGGAGCACGGCAGCGCCGCGAGCCTCA
This sequence comes from Candidatus Olsenella stercoravium, assembly GCA_019116265.1. Lineage (GTDB taxonomy): Bacteria > Actinomycetota > Coriobacteriia > Coriobacteriales > Atopobiaceae > Thermophilibacter > Thermophilibacter stercoravium. The sequence goes on from DXBZ01000028.1 coordinate 13,301, forward strand.
TAGACGAGGTGGCGCGCGAGATCGCGGAGCGCCGCCTCGTTTTCGAGCCAATCCATCGCTACGACCACATAGAGCCGACGAACGGCAAGGTGCGCACCATCGGAGTGTCATCCGTGAAGCAGCAGCTGGTCGATTACGTCGTGGTCCACTGCTGCGCCGACCTCCTCAAGGCGCGGGTTGGGCACTACCAGGCATCGAGCGTGAAGGGAAAGGGGGCGACCTTCACCATGCGGACCATACGTAAATGGGTGACAGGGGGGGGTCCTCGCTTCTTCGTCAAGATGGACGTGCGGAAGTGCTACCCCTCAACCAGGCACGACGTCGTGCTGGGGATATTCCGCAAGTACGTCGCTTCGCCTGACGTCCTCTACTGCATCGAATCGCTCCTCGCCACCTACACGGGAGGGGGCCTCGAGATCGGCAGCTACTTCTCGCTGCGCGCCGAGCAGCTCGTGCTGTCGTTCGCGTACCACCACGTCGAAGGGCTGCACAAGGAGAGGCGTGGAAAGAAACGGGCGCTGGTTGCGCACCAGCTGTGGTACATGGACGACGTGCTTCTGATGGGCAACGACAAGCGCGACCTCAAGGCCGCGGCCCGCTCGCTCGAGAGGTACATGAGGAGCGAGCTGGGGCTTGAGCTCAAGCCGTGGAAGATATGCCGCGTCGGCGAGGACGAGCCCATCGACATGGGCGGCTACGTCGTGCGCCCCTCGCACGTCGAGGTGCGCGCCGGCACGTTCCTGCGCGGCATGCGGGCGTTCCGCCGCTTCGACCGGAAGCCGTGCCTGCGCAGGGCGAGGCGCGTCACCAGCTACATGGGCTACTTCAAGCACGCGGACTGCGACGACCTCATGCGGCGAGAGCACATGCACTCCCTGGCAGCAAGGGCACGCCGGATGGTGTCAGAAAACGACAGACGCAAGGAGGAATGAATGATCGTCAAGAGCTGCTCGAGCGATAGGCAGGACGACGTCTCCGTCATCGACCGCGGTGACGGCTTCTCTGAGGTGTGGCTTCGCAGGAACCACGTCGAGGACGCCGCCGACAACGGCCCGGAGGGGCCGGCCACGACGTTCTGGACGTGCGACGAGGTGAGCTTCGTCGCGCGCGGGCAAGCGTCCGTCGCCGAGGTGACGGCGCGCTTCGACGAGCTGTGGGAGGCCCACAGGGACGACGGGCGCCCGGCCGAGGAGGTCGCTGCGGAGGCGAGGGCCGCGGCGGAGGAGGCCAGGGAGGCCGCCGAGATGGCCGGCACCGACCCGCAGGTCATGGCGTTCGCCCGCATGGCGGTCATCCCCATGGCGGCCGACATGACCGTCGCGGAGGGCGCGAGCGTCTCCATCCTGTGGCCCGAGAAGAGGGTCGGCGACGCGGTCAAGCTCGGGGACTTCTTCTGGTTCGGCGGCGAGCTCTACCGCTGCAACCAGCCCGAGCTGACCATCACGGCCGGCCAGGAGCCCGACAAGGGCCTCCCGGCCCTCTACGGCCACGTCACCGTGGCGCCGGACGGCGTCCTCGTCTGGGACGCTGACGACCTCACCGGCGCCACGGACATCTACAACACGGGCGCCAGGGCCCACTACCCGGACGCCGACGGACCCGTCTACGTCAGCAAGCGCGTCGGCAACACCTCGACGCCCGGCACGGACGAGTGGTGGGCGCTCGCTGAGGGATAGCACGGCCCGTGACGGCAAGTCAAGCGGCCCCGAGAGGGGGCCTCTTACGTAAGGAGGAAAAGATGAACGACTTCACGCGCGAGCGCATCGTGGCGATCATCCGCCTCGTGATCATGCTCGTGAGCGCCGTGGCGGGAGGCTTCGGCCTCACCATCGACCCCGATAGCCTCGGGACCATCGTCGCCTGCGGCGTCGCGCTTGCGGCCGGCGTGTACTCGTGGTGGAAGAACGCCAACGTCACCGAGGCCGCGACCGAGGCGCAGCGCTACCTCGACTCCATCAAGGGAGGCGGTGCCCAGTGAGGCTCTGGGTCTGCTGCGGCCACGGAGCGGGCGACTCCGGCGCCGTCGGCGGCGGCTACACGGAGGCCGAGCGCGTGCGCGCTCTGGGAAGGCGCATCAAGGAGCTCGGCGGCGACTCCGTCGTACTCATGGACACGTCGCGCAACTGGTACGCGAGCAGGGGATTCGAGACGGTGTCCATCCCCAAGGGGGACGCCGTGGTCGAGCTGCACATGGACAGCCTGGGAACGACGGCGCGCGGGGCGCACGTCATCTACAAGGCGGGGTTCGCGCCGGATTCCTACGACCGCGAGCTCGCCGAGCAGGTGAGCGCGCTTTTCCCCGGACGGGCGGAGATCCTGCACGGCCGCTCCAACCTGCTCAACTGCAACATCTGCGCGCGCAGGGGCATCAACTACCGCCTGGTCGAGAACGGATTCATCTCCAACGCGACCGACCGGGCGATCTTCAACGCCAACATCGACGTGCTCGCGCGCATCTATCTCAGCGCGTTCGGAATCGCGTCGACCGACAAGGAGGAAGAGGACATGACCAACGACCAGGCAAACCAGCTCGCAGAGATCTTCCGTCAGGTGACCCGCACCGACGACCCGTCCGGGCGCGGGGTCGACATGAACGACCACGATCACATCAAGTGGATCGCGGCGGGCCAGGCGGCCCAGAACGAGCGTCTCAAGGCCATCGAGGAAAAGCTCGAGAAGGTCGTCGGGTTCATCGACGGCTTCGCGCCCGCCACGCTCGAGGCAATCGAAGCCGAGGACGACTAGCGAACCAGGCGGGCCGCGTCTCCTTTCAAAAGACGCCCCTGGCGGGGCATATCACACGGTGCGACGTTTCTGGTGGCAGGACCCAAGCACTGCGGCCCGCTCAAGTCGACCCCTCCCTGCCTTCGGGCGGGGAGGGGTCTTTTTTCGTTTTTGATGGGAAACCAGTGCCACAGGATTGTCTCGACCTCCTCTCGGTCAACTTTTTACAACATTTTAGGCGATTTAACTTGACATGCCAATGTTTGTTTAGTTACCATCGACAGTGTCGAGAGGAGGGAAATGAACACGCTCAAAGCAGTCAGAGAGAGCCGAGGCGTCAAGCAGAAGGCCGTGGCCGAACACCTGGGCGTATCTCGGCAAACATACAGCCGTTACGAGAACAAGCAGGAGAAGATGAGCATCGAGCAAGCCAAGGCGGTCTGCTCGTTCCTGCACTGTGACCTCGCGGATATTTTTTTGCCTGAAGAGGTCAATTAAACAAACATCTTAGACAGACCCCGACCGACGCAAGAGGCGAAGTCCGTGGGCAGGGGCGATTGAATCAGGGCTTGTCGGCTCCTCCAAAGAAAGGAACCGTCGGTGCGGGCTCCGTTGCGACGTCCCGCACGATTCGAGAGCGTCTGGATGGGCGCACGGCTTATCTGTCAACACACGATCAAGTCTGTCTGTGTCGCAATCCATTCGCGGCCGTGCGCCGACCCCGGCGCTCTCGACAGAACTGCGTGCGACCACCACCGATGGCGGCTTGCTGGCGGGTGCCGTTACCCACCTGCCACGACTCGGCGAGCCGTCGGCGATGGTGGCCGCGCGGATTTGCCCGGATGCTTCCGGGATGCGATACCAGTCTGCCCACCGTCGTTGCCATGGCTTCGCGTAACCGTCGTTTCTTCGCGTCTTTCTGCCGACGCGCGCGACGCAAGCCCGATGCGACGACGGCACCCCCTTGACACACGCCATCAGCAACGCCCTCCTCCTTTCCGGCGGTCGGGCTGACCCGTGGCGGCGGCGATGGGCGGGCTGGGAGGACAAAGAGACGCCCCCGTGGTGCTGGCACACCGCGAGGGCAAAGACCTGATGGAGGTCAAGACATGAGTGTATCACCCGGATGGGTCAGCGTCAGAGACGCGGCCCGCTACGTCAAGCTCGCGCCCGACGTCATCACGCGGGCCATCGCGAGCGGAGAGCTGCCCGCCGTCATCAAGCCCGTCACGCGCCGCGAGGGCGGCAGGCCCCGTTACCGCGTGGCGCTGGCGGACGTGGATGCATGGATGCGCTCGCAGCCGAGCGCGAGGGAGGCGATGTGCGGTGTGTAGGAGACTCGACCTTTTCTGCCAGCGGCACCCGTCGGCGGCGCTGGCCATCTTTGCGCTCTGCGCCCTCGCCAGCATGGTGGTGGCGTAGGTGGCGCGGCGATGGACGAAGCCGCCCGCCAACTCCTACGGCGAGCCGTGGGAGCGCTGGGCATACGAGATGATGCGCCG
>DXBZ01000003.1 GCA_019116265.1 Candidatus Olsenella stercoravium
GGTTCGCGTGCGAGGCTACGAGCTCACGCTGCGCCGCGCGGACGCTGCCCACATCGCGCTCACCCAGGTGCATGACATGCACGACCTCCCGCAGGGCCGCGAGCGCCTGGAGGCCTCCGATCACCCGGCCATCGGCGAGAAGTACGCGCCGCGCGCGGCCGGCACGGCCATCCCGGAGGGGCGGCCGCTGAGGCTCGCCCTCGCCGGCAACCAGAACTGCGGCAAGACCACGCTCTTCAACGCGCTCACGGGCTCCAACCAGCACGTGGGCAACTTCCCGGGCGTCACCGTGGACCGCAAGGACGGCCAGATCAAGGGCCATCCCGAGGCCACGGTCACCGACCTGCCCGGCATCTACTCGCTCTCTCCGTACACAAGCGAGGAGGTGGTGAGCCGCCGCTTCATCCTGGAGGACAACCCGGACGCGATCATCGACATCGTGGACGCCACCAACATCGAGCGCAACCTCTACCTCACGCTCCAGCTCATGGAACTCGACCGGCCGATGGTGCTCGCGCTCAACATGATGGACGAGCTCACGGCCAACGGCGGCACGGTGAGCGTGAACCGCCTGGAGGCCGCGCTCGGCATCCCCGTGGTGCCCATCTCGGCCGCCCGCGAGGAGGGCATCTCCGAGCTCGTGGAGCACGTGCTGCACGTGGCGCGCTTCCGCGAGCACCCGGGCCGCGTGGACTTCTGCGCGCCGGACGGCCCCGACCACGGTGCCCTGCACCGCTGCATCCACGGCATCTGCCACATCATCGAGGACCACGCCGCAGCAGCCAACCTCCCGGTGCGCTTTGCCGCGACCAAGCTCATCGAGGGCGACCGTCTCGTGATGGGCGCCCTCGGCCTCGACCAGAACGAGCTCGACGCCGTGGAGCACATCATCACGCAGATGGAGGACGAGTCCGGCCGCGACCGCCTGGCCGCCCTCGCGGACATGCGCTTCTCGTTCATCGAGCGCGTCTGCGCCGAGTGCGTGGTCAAGCCGCACGAGAGTCGCGAGCACGCGCGCTCGGTCGCGGCCGACCGCATCCTCACGGGCAAGTACACGGCCATCCCGGTCTTTGTCGCCATCATGGCGCTCGTCTTCTGGCTCACCTTTGACGTCATAGGCCAGCGGCTCTCCGACCTTCTCGCCCTGGGCATCGAGTGGGTGACGGCGCAGGTCGACGCCGCGCTCACGGCGTTTGGGCTCAACCCCGTGGTGCACAGCCTGGTCATAGACGGCGTCTTTGCCGGCGTGGGCAGCGTGCTCTCCTTCCTGCCGATTATCGTGGTGCTCTTCATCCTGCTCTCGATCCTCGAGGACTCCGGCTACATGGCGCGCGTGGCCTTTGTGATGGACAAGCTGCTGCGGCGCCTGGGACTCTCCGGCCGCAGCTTCGTGCCCATGCTCATCGGCTTTGGCTGCAGCGTGCCCGCGATCATGGCCACGCGCACCCTGCCCTCCGAGCACGACCGCAAGATGACGGTCATGCTCACGCCGTTCATGAGCTGCTCGGCCAAGGTGCCGGTCTACGCGCTCTTCTCGGCCGCGTTCTTCCCGGACTGCGCGCCGCTCGTGACGATCGCCCTCTACCTCATGGGCATCGTGGTGGGCATCCTGGTGGCGCTCGTGCTCAAGGGGACCGCCTTCCGGGGCGACCCGGTGCCCTTTGTGATGGAGCTCCCCAACTACCGCATGCCCGCGCCGCGCACCGTGGCGCGCCTGGCCTGGGACAAGGCCAAGGGCTTTGCCACCAAGGCGTTCACGATCATCTTTGTGGCGAGCGTGGTGATCTGGTTCCTGCAGACCTTCGACGTGCGCCTCAACGTGGTCTCCGACCAGTCCCAGAGCATGCTCGCCGCGCTGGGCGCCCTGCTGGCGCCGCTCTTTGCGCCGCTCGGCTTTGGCAACTGGCGTGCGGCGGCGGCCCTAGCGGCGGGCTTCGGCGCCAAGGAGAACGTCGTCGCCACGCTGACGGTCCTCATGGGCGGCTCCACGGCCGCGCTGCCCGAGCTCTTCTCGCCGCTCACGGCCTTTGCGTTCCTCACATTCACGCTGCTCTACACGCCGTGCGTGGCCGCGGTCTCGGCCGTCAAGGGCGAGCTCGGCACCCGCATGATGTGGGCCGTGATCGCCATGCAGTGCGGCGTGGCCTGGGTCGTGGCGCTCGTCGTGCGCCTCGTGGGCATGGCGCTCGGTCTGGGCTAGGGGTCGCGCGGCCGCGGGCGTGCACAAAGAGGGCGACTTGGCAGAGAAACGGCCTCGCCGCTGCAAAAAAGTCCCAACTTGGCAGGGCGAGAAAACCATCAACTGGGCGTTCTTCTCGCCCAACGCAAAAAAGGACCGACTTGGCACGTGAATCTCTGCCAAGTCGGCAACTTTGTGCACCGACGCCGCCCCGCCGCTGCCAAGTCGGCCATTTTGTGCGGGACACGCTCTCGGTGAGACGGCCGTGCCAAATCGGGTACACGGACCCTATGGGCGGCTTACCCGCCGCTGACCTTTGCGGCGTAGCGTTATGCCCCGAGAAAAGGAGGCCACATGGCGGACGAGAAGGACGAGGCGCTCGGCGCCACCTACCACCGCGGTCCCGTGATCCTGCGCGGGCCGATGATCCCGAGCGACACCACGACCGGCAACCTGCTGGCACCGGAGGACTCCACGGACTGGCTGCACATGGACCCGTGGCGCGTCCTGCGCATCCAGGCGGAGTTCGTGGACGGCTTCGGCGCGCTCGCGGAGCTGGGACCGGCCGTGTCCGTCTTTGGCTCGGCGCGTACGTCGCGCACCGACCCGCTGTATCGCGCCGCGCGCCATGTGGGTCGCAAGCTCGCGGAGGCCGGCGTCGCCGTGATCACGGGCGGCGGCCCCGGCATCATGGAGGCCGCCAACTGCGGCGCGGCTCGCGTGGGCGGCAAGTCGGTTGGCCTGGGAATAGAGCTGCCGCACGAGCAGGGCATCAACAAGTGGGTCAACCTGGGGATGTCGTTCAGATACTTCTTTGTGCGCAAGACGATGTTTGTCAAGTACTCGCAGGGCGCCATCATCTTCCCCGGTGGGTTTGGTACCCTTGACGAGGCCTTTGAGCTGCTCACGCTCGTGCAGACGCACAAGGTGGCGCGCACGCCGGTGGTGCTCTTTGGCTCGGAGTACTGGGGTGGGCTCATGAGCTGGCTCGAGGGCACGGTTCTGGGGGCCGGCAACATCTCGCCGCTCGATCCCGAGCTCGTCGTGGTGACCGACGACGAGGACGAGGCCGTGCGCGTGGCCCTCTCGGGGATTCGTCGCTAACCCATGTCGCGAGGGGAGATGACGTGGACGAGAAGAACGAGCGCCGGGCGCTGAGACGGCGGCGCGCGGTCGTGGTCGCGGCCCTGCTCGCGCTCCTTGCGCTGGCCGCCGCCCTCTGCTGGCACGGCCTGCCGGAGCTCTACGCCTGGCTCTCTGACGTCTCTGCGGTGCGCGCCCTCGTGGCGGAGCACCCCGTGCTGTCGCGCCTGGCGCTCGGCGGCGTCAACGTGCTCCAGATCGTCTGCGCGTTTCTGCCCGGGGAACCGATCGAGCTGGCCTGTGGCTACGCCTTTGGCTTTCTCGAGGGCACGCTCGTGTGCCTCGCCGCGAGCGCCGTGGCGTCGGGTGCGATCTTTCTCGCGGTGCGCCGGTGGGGCTGGTCGCTCGTGGGGCTCTTCTTCGACCGGAGCAACCTCGAGCGCTTCACCTGGCTGCGCAACACGCGTCGGCTCGAGGTCGTGATGCTCGTCGTGTTTCTCATCCCCGGCACGCCCAAGGACTTCCTCACCTACTTTGCCGGGCTTACGAGGATGCGGCTCGCCCACGTGCTCGCCATCACCACGCTCGGGCGCATCCCCTCGATCGTGACGTCCACGGTTGCGGCATCGGCCTTCGGAGCCGGCAACTATGGGCTGGCGGTGGGCGCGGTCGCGGTCGCCGTCGTGCTGGCGGCGGCGGGTGGCGCGCTCTACAAGCGCTTTGAGGCGCAGGTGCGGGAGTAGGGCACCGCTAGAACGTCGCCATGATCTTTCTGATGGCCTCGGCGGCCACGGTCTCGTCCGGGCCCTCCACGCGCACGACGATGTGCTCGCCGCAGCGGATGCCGAGCATCATGAGCTCCATGGGCTGCGAGACGCCGACGACGCGCCCCGCGTGCTCGAGGGTCACGCCGCTGCGCCACCGCTGCGCCTCGCTGGCGAGCAGGACGGCAAGCTGCACGTGAAGACCCAGCGGGTCCGTTATGTCACACGGGATCTCGACCATGGTTCCTCTCGGGGGTGAGGCGCTTGCGCTCCAATCGTAACGCTACGCCCCGCGCGATGTCGCGTCGATAGTCTCCTCGCCGAGCGTGCCGACGCCCGTCGGCGGACGGTGGCGTTTGGCCGGTGGGCGCGCTACCATGGGCGCATGGCAGACTACCAGCGCATATCCCACGGCTTCGAGCCGGTCTTTGACGCGCGGAGCCGCGTGCTCGTGCTCGGGTCATTCCCCTCGGTGCTCTCGCGCGAGAACCGTTTCTACTACGGCAACCCGCGCAACCGCTTCTGGCGCGTGATGGCGGACGTGCTGGGGGAGGCGGAGCCGGCGGCGGACGACCTTGTGGGCAAGCGTGCGCTGCTGCTGCGGCACGGCGTCGCGCTCTGGGACGTGGTCGAGAGCTGCGAGGTGCGCGGCTCCTCCGACGCCTCCATCCGTGACGTGGTCCCCGCAGACGTGGCGAGAGTAACGGGCGTGGCCCCGATTCGCGCGGTGCTGTGCAACGGCGGCACGGCCGCGCGGCTCTATCACCGCTGGCTGGAGCCCGTCACGGGTCTGCCTGCGCAGACACTGCCCTCTACGAGCCCGGCCAACGCCGCCTGGTCGCTGCCGCGCCTGACGGAGCGCTGGCGCGAGGTTCTTCTCGCCGCGCTCGCCGCCGAATAACGCACAGAGTTTGCTTCAGCTATGCATATCCCCAGTTGGAAATAACGTACTTGTCGATTTTTGTGCGTTATTTCCCCGGGTCGTCGTTAGGCGCCGAGAAGAGCCTCGACCTCGCCGCGCTCCGGCATCGCGGGGATGGCGCCGCGCTTGCGGACGCACAGCGACGCCACGGCGTTGCCCAGGCGCGCGAAGCCCGCAGCGTCCCCGACGGTGACCTCGCCGGCCGCCTTGCCGCTCTCGCAGAAGCCCGCGAGGAAGCCGCCCCAGAACGAGTCGCCCGCGCCCGTGGCGTCCACGGCGTCGGCGGGAAAGCCCGGCACCGTGGCGCCGCCGTCGGCCGTGCGCACGTACGCACCGCCCGCGCCGAGCGTCACGGCCACGACCCTGGGGCCGGCCGCCAGCAGCGCGGCCGCGGCGGCCTCTGGGTCGGCCTCGCCCGTGAGCAGCGCGCACTCCTCGTCGGAGAGCTTCATGAGGTCCATCTGCGGCACCACGGCGCGCATCTGCTCCACGGCGGCCTCGACCGACGGCCACAGGTTCGCGCGGTAGTTGGGGTCGTAGGAGAGGGTGCAGCCGGCCTCGCGCGCGCAGGCGAGCGCGGCGAGCGTGGCCGAGCGGGCGGGCTCGTCGGTGAGCGAGAGCGAGCCCACGTGGAAGACGCGCGAGGCGGCGATCACGTCGCGCGCGAGCTCGCCCTCGGTGATGCGGGTGTCGGCCCCGGGCTTGCGCGCGAAGGAGAACTCGCGCTCGCCGTCAGGCGAGAGCGCCACAAAGGCGAGCGTCGTGAACGCGTCCGGGTCGGAGATGAGCCCCGTGGTGTCGATGCCCTGCTCATCCAGCGTGGCACGCAGGAACTCGCCGTGCATGTCCTGCCCGACCTTGCCGAGAAACGCCGTCTTGTGGCCGAGCTTCTCCAGCGCCACGAGGACGTTGGCCGGCGCGCCGCCAGCGTTGCGCTCAAAGAGGCGCTGGCCGCCTGCGGAGGTGCCGGCGTCGGTGAAGTCGATGAGGAGCTCGCCCAGTGCGGAGACGGAGAACATGAGGGGTCCTTTCGATTGCGGAATCGATTCCACATCCATTATGACGCGTGAGTTGCGGGAGCGCCGTTCTTCTCGGCAAACGGTGCATAGGAATCATGCGCATATACGGCCGGGCGAGAAAAACGCTCAGAAAAGCGCTCGGTTTACGGAAACGCGGCCGCCGGAGGTTCTGCTCGCCAGACGAATCCTGCGGAAACGTGTCCTGGATCGTCGGCCCCTCCGTAAACGGAGCGCTTTTCTGAGCGCATTTCCGCCGCCCTCGTAAACCGGCGCAATTCCTGCGCAACGCCTGCGCGGCGGCGCGTCACACGGCGCCGGACAGGACCTCGAGGAAGCGCTCGTAGCTCGTGACGCCGATCAGCTCCTGCTGCAGGTGGCGATCCTCGACGATGCGCACCAGCAGGTCGTAGAGGTGCTCCATCTCCAGGCGGTCGCCGGGCCGCACGGCCAGCAGGAACACGATCTGCACCGCGTCGTGCCCGGGGGCCCAGGCGAGCGGCTGCTTGAGGATGGCCACCGAGACCATCGTCCGCAACGCCTCGGGCCGCATGGTGTGCGGGATCGCAAAGACCTCGTTCAGGCTCGTGTCGGCAACGGCCTCGCGCTCCATGGTGGACGAGAAGAACCCCTCGTCGGCGGCCCCCTCGCTGACCAGCTGGGCGCACATCTCGCGCAGCAGGGGCTCCTTGCCGGTCTCCTCCGTCACCACGCGGAAGGCGCCGGGGGAGAAGAACCGGCGGACCTTGTTGAAGTTGTCGTCCTCCATGAGGTACTGGACGAGGCGCGAGACGCCCTTGACGTCAGACGGCGGCAGCGAGAAGTCCACCATGACGGTGGGCTTGGGGCAGTCCTTCAGGGGCACCGTGGAGACGACGAGCGAGACGTCCTCGAAGAAGTGCTCGGGCAGGTCGAGGTAGTCCTGGTGCGAGACCGTCGCGATCACGCTGAGCGAGCGCGAGAAGAGCGTCTCGAGGCGCGCCTGGAGCGAAGATGCCGCCGCGTCGCCAAAGCTGCACACCACCAGGGCCTGCAGCGCGGCGCTCTGCCCCTTGGAGCGGCGCTCGATCGCGGCGCCGATATGGAGCGCGAGGTAGCCCACGTTGTCCTCGTCGAGCACGAGCGGCGGCTCGTCAAAGACCTTGCTCGTGGCCATGAGCGCGATCTCAAAGTTGAGCGGCAGGCTCAGCTTGATGGTGTTGAGCAGCGGGTTTCTGACCGGGTTGCCGATGTCGATGGCACGGAAGATCGAGCTCAGGTGGCTGAAGAGCCCGCGGCGGAGCGTGAGGTCGTCGCGCAGGTCGTAGCCGTAGTCCGCGAGGATGACCTGGAGCAGCGCGTCGATGCGCTCGTTGAGCCAGTCGGCGTCGACCTGGCCGCCCGGCACCTTGGCGTTGGTGACGAGGTGGCGGCAGATGTAGGCGCGCTCGGCCTCGGGGACGTGCACGTCGAGCCTGGCCTGGATCTGGTCGCAGACGGCGTCGGCAAAGGAGCGCAGCTCCTCGGGGTAGTCGACCTCGGGCGCCGCCTCGATGATGGAGCCGGACTTGACGCGCGTGACCATGAGCGCAAAGTGGACCTTGATGTTCTTGAGTCCGTAGTCGTTGGCCCGCACGCTCGAGCCCTCGAGGCACTCCCCGATGATGTCGTCGAGCTCGTAGAGGTCCACCTGGTCAAAGAGGATCTGCTCGTTGGCGGTGAAGCCGGTGGCATAGGAGCGGTAGCGCCTGTTCACGACCTCGTTGGCAAAGCAGTCGCGGCGCGCCTCCTCGCGGCCGAAGATGCGAAAGCCCATCCCGCGCTTGCTCACGAGCTCGACGCCGTAGCGGTCGAGGACCTCGCGCGCCTGGCGGATGTAGGCCTGGATCGCGCTGTCGCCGACGGCTATCTTGCGGGCGAGCTCCTCGGCGGTGACAAAGCCCGTGCTCTCGAGGATGTACTTGAGCAGCAGGCGGAAGCGGCCGTCGGTCGTGGCCAGGACGTTTGGCTCGCCGCCCTGCTCACGGGTGGCGAGAAACGCGTCGAAGGCCTCGCGGTCGCTCACGACGAGGTGGTAGCCCGCGCGGCGCTTGAGCTCGACGCGCGCGCCGTTCTTCTCGAGCGTGGCGTTGAGCGTGGCGACGTCGCCGCGCAGCGTGCGGTCGGTGACGCCGAGGATCGACGAGAGCTGTGCGACGGGGGTAAAGGTGGCGCCTGCGACGATGTCGAGAATGCGGTCGAGCCTGCGATACTCGAGCATGGCGCCTCCTTCACCCCTCTCGTGACAATCCTTAGTAAGAGAGTACCCGCTGACCAGCCTCGCTAGCTTGCCGCGTCTTTCCGGGAGAAACCGGAAATCGGAGCGCAAAGCGCGCCGCCGCTTCCGCTTGCAACCGGAAATGCGCTCCGTTGAACCGCCGCGCCCTCCCGGATAAAACAGAAGCGACGGAAAGGGGTGGTGCCGATGAGCGACACGCGACTCATTAACGAGAACGACGTCTTCCTCGACGTTGAGGCATCGACAAAGGAGGGGCTCTTCTCCTTCATATCCGAGCAGGCAGAGCGCCTGGGAGTGACCGACGACGCGCAGGGGCTGGCCGCCGACCTCATGGACCGCGAGCGCCAGATCAGCACGGGTCTCACGGACGGCTTTGCGATCCCGCACACCAAGAGCGCCCGCGTGAAGCACGTCGAGGTCTTCTACCTGCGCACGAAGGCTCCCATCCCCTGGGAGACGATGGACTCCGACGAGGCGGGCTTCTTCTTTGCGCTGCTCGTCCCCGAGGAGAACGAGGGGAACATCCACCTCCAGATGATCTCGGCGCTCGCCGTGAGCCTCTTGGAGGACGACTTCAAGGCGACGGTCAAGTCCTGCGACGACCCCGCCGAGCTCACCGACTACATCGCGGAGCACGTCCAGCTCGCCGAGCTGGGCTAGCAAGAAGGGAGAAGGACATGAAGGTAGTGGGAGTTTCCGCCTGTCCCGCAGGCCTCGCGCACACGCCCATGGCGGCGAAGGCGCTCATGAAGGCCGGCGAGAAGATGGGCTGGGACGTGAAGATGGAGCAGCAGAGCGCGATGGGCACCATCAATCGCGTGACGCGCGAGGAGGCGCTCGCCGCCGACTTCGTCCTCATCGCCTCCGATCAGAAGATCAAGGAGATGGAGCGCTTCGAGGGCCGTCCCACCATTCGCGTTGACATCAACATGTGCATCAAGGCCCCCGAGGCCGTGCTCAAGAAGTGCGGCGCTGCGGTCGAGGCCAAGAAGTAGGAAGGAACGGGGGCACCCGCACCCGTCCGTATACGAAGGGGGAAACATGAAGAAGTT
>DXBZ01000029.1 GCA_019116265.1 Candidatus Olsenella stercoravium
CTGCTGAGGCGTACCCGGAACGTAGTCGCTCACGATGACCTCCTTGTGTGGGCGCCTGCCGGAGTCCCTCCTTTATACCCGAGGGGGCCAGCCCGCCGACCCGCGATTCCGCCGGCGGAGCGACTCGAGCAGGCGCGCGTAACCGTCGGCAAGCCGCTGGGAGCGCGGCCCGGCAGCCGTGGACGCGAGGACCACGCCGTACTCGTCGGAGACAAGAAACGCCTCGTCAAAACAAGCCGTCCCGTCCAGGACCCTGCGCGCGAGGCCCTCCTCGCAGGCGACCGACATCCCTACGGTCCGAGCGAGGTCGCGAACGAGCGAGTCGGTCCCGGAAAGGGGCCGCTCGGCCGATCCCCCGCGAACGAGCTGGTCACCGCGCACCACCCAGAGGCTCTCGGGGGCGACGCCCGTCTCGGCCGCCTCCCGCCCCGCCCCGAGCGCGCGCTCGGCAAGGGCCGAGAGGGCCGTCGTCTCGAGCGGGACATAGGGGCCGACGGTCATGGCGGCCCGCCCCTCCTTGTCAACGATCACCATGAGCACCCCGTCCGGGTAGCGGGCCGCGCCCTCGGAGAGCGTCCACTCGATGTGCTGCTTGGCCCACGCTATGAGCTGCGGGGAGACGGGGGCGCCGTCGACGATGCGCCAACCGAGCGCGCGCAGGTGCCGGTTCTCGAGCGGGAGGGACCGGCTGGCCAGGCGCCAGCGACAGACGAGCGCCGGACGCCCCAGCGTGAAGTCCTCCATCTGGAGCCGGTCGTTCTTCTCGCCCTGCATGTGGCCCCCCCTTCGCCGAGCACACATTCTAGCGCGGCGCGGCGGCGTCGCGTGCGCAAGAAACCCGCCCATATACGAGCGGGCGAGAAGTACGCTCAGAAAAGGGCTCGAATCACGAGAAGTGTCCAACGCGAGGTCCTTCTCGCCCACGTTTTCGCAGGTCGGCTGACACCGCCGCTCCGCTCTGAGGCCACAGATCCGTGTATGGAACGCTTTTTTGTGCAGGATTTTGCCTCAGCCGTATCTGGCCCACATTCCTGAGCGACTCGCAACGACAACGCGCCCCGGCGGGCACGGGGCCGGCCGGGGCGCGAAGGCGGGCGAGAAGGACGCGCGCTAGTGGCGGAAGTGGCGGTTGCCGGTGAAGACCATCGCGATGCCATGCTCGTTGCACGCCTCGATGGACTCGTCGTCACGCTTGGACCCGCCGGGCTGGATGATGCAGGTCACGCCATGCGCGGCGAGCACGTCCACGTTGTCGCGGAACGGGAAGAAGGCGTCGGACGCGCAGGCGTAGCCGCCCTTCTCCACGCCCATGCGCTCGCAGGCCTCGTCGGCGCGCTGGCAGGCGAGCAGCGCGGAGTCAACGCGGTTGGGCTGGCCCGGTCCCATGCCGATGCCGGCCTTGCCCTTGGAGACGAGGATCGCGTTGGACTTCACGCCCTTGCAGACGCGCCAGGCGAACATGAGCTCGTCCATCTCCTCGGGCGTGGGCTTGCGCTCGGTGGGGCAGGTGAAGGTCTCGGGGTTCTCGGAGACGGAGTCCACGTTCTGCAGCAGCACGCCGCCGTCGATGGAGCGAAGCTCGTACTCGGCGTGGCCGCCCACGCCGCCGGTGGCCAGCACGCGCAGGTTGGGGCGCTTGGCCATGCGCTCGACGGCCTCGGGGGTGTAGCTCGGGGCGATGATGACCTCAACGAACTGGCCGTTCTCGTCGAAGGCGTGCTCCACCAGCTCGAAGGGCACCTCGCGGTTGCAAGCGATGATGCCGCCGAAGGCGCTCTTGGGGTCGCACGCGAAGGCGCGGTCGTAGGCGGCAGTGACATCGTCCGCCACGGCGGAGCCGCAGGGGTTCTGGTGCTTGAGGATCACGCAGGCCGGGCCGTCGAACTCGCGCACGAGGTTCCAGGCGGCGTCCGCGTCCAGGTAGTTGTTATAGGAGAGCGGCTTGCCCTGAAGCTGCTCGGAGCCCACGAGCGGGTACTCGGAGGAGCCCAGCTCGGCAAAGTCATCGGCGAAGCGGTAGACGGCGGCCGTCTGCTGGGGGTTCTCGCCGTAGCGCAGGTCGTCGACCTTGTCCAGGTAGAGGTCGATGCCGGCCGGCGTGGCGGGGGCGTCCTCGGCGTCCTCGAGCTCCTCGGGGAAGTCCTCCTCGTAGCGGTCGGCCAGCCACTCGGCGATGGCCATGTCGTAGCAGGCCGTGGTCTCGTAGACCTTGAGCTGCAGGTAGCGACGCAGCTCGAGCGTGGTGCAGCCACCCGTGGCGCGCATGGTGCCCAGGACCTCGTCGTAGTCGTCGGGGTCGGAGACCACGGTCACGGAGTCGGCGTTCTTGGCGGCCGAGCGCAGCATGGAGGGGCCGCCGATGTCGATGTGCTCGATGGCGTCGTCGAAGGTGACGTCGGGGTTGGCCACGGTCTTCTCGAACTCGTAGAGGTTCACGACCACGAGGTCGATCATGCCGATGCCGTGCTCGGCGGCCTCGGCCATGTGGGCCGGGTTGTCGCGGCGGGCGAGCAGGCCGCCGTGGACCTTGGGGTGCAGCGTCTTGACGCGGCCGTCCATCATCTCCGGGAAGCCCGTGTACTGCTCGATGGGCACCACGTGGACGCCGGCCTCCTCGAGCACGCGCGCGGTGCCGCCGGTCGAGATGACCTCGACGCCGAACTCGTCCTCGAGCGCCTTGACGAAGTCGACGACGCCCGTCTTGTCCGTGACGGAGACGAGCGCTCGCTTAATGGGAGTGTCTGCCATGGCCCCTCCTTGGGTTTGACGACGACATGATGTACCGTCGTGTCTACGATAGCGCAGCTGGAGGACAACATGACGGAGACTGAAAAGTTGACGTGGCGCGCGTTCGCGCCAGAGGACTTTGAGCGCGCGGCGGGGCTGCTCGGCCGCACGTGGCTGCCGGAGTTTGACGAGGCGCCGCAGCGCGCCGCGAGCCAGATCGAGCTCGCGCACTACCTGGCGCAGACCACCTGGTCGCTCGTCGCGGAGCGCGAGGGGGAGATCCTGGGCGTGGTCCTTCTGGCCGAGCGCGGGCGTGAGGCCACGGACGGCGACGCCTGGTCCGAGCTCGAGGCGCGCCTGACGCGAACGGCCGAGAAGGACGAGGCGCTCGCGGAGGCCGTACGTGTGGAGATGGGCGGTGTGCGCGAGGAGGCGGAGCTGGAGCGCGAGTACGCCGCCGACGGCCCCATGGGCGCGGATGCGGCGGTGAAGCTGCTGATCGTCTCGCCGGACGCCAAGGGCATGGGCCTGGGCGGCAGGCTCTTCTCGGCCGCGCTGGAGCACCTGCACGAGACGGGCGCCCGAGGCTACCACCTGCTCACCGACGACAGCTGCGACGTTGGCTTCTACGAGCACAAGGGCCTCACGCAGGCCACGCGGCGTCGCTCGCGCGCCTACTGGCCGGGCGTTGACCCCGAGACGGACGAGTTCTATGTCTACGTCTACGAGCAGGAGCTGTAACTTGCCTAAAGGGGGTCAGACCCCTTCTAGGCAAGTTTGTGGGCGGTTTGCGCCGACGCCCTCCGGGCGGATGCACCTGGGTAACGTCTTTGCCGCGCTGGTGGCGTGGCTCTCGGCGCGAGCGGCGGGCGGCGAGATGGTGCTGCGCGTCGAGGACCTGGACCCGCGCGCCGCCAGCCGCGAGCGGGCGGAGCTTCTAATCGACGACCTGCGCTGGCTGGGCCTCGACTGGGACAGGGGGCCGTATTGGCAGAGCGAGCGCGGCGCGGCCTACGACGAGGCGATCGAGCGGCTCGCCGAGGCGGGCCTCATCTACCCCTGCTTCTGCTCGCGCGCCGAGTTGCACGCCGCGAGCGCGCCGCACGCCTCCGACGGCACGCCGGTCTACGCCGGCACGTGTCGGGGGCTCTCCGACGAGGAGGTCGCGCGGCGCGCGCAGGTGCGCCCGCCCGCGACGCGCCTGCACGTGCCGAACGCGGACGACCCGGCGGGAACGATTGAGTTCTGCGATCTGGCGTACGGTCCGCGCCGCGAGGTGCTCGCGCGCGAGTGCGGCGACTTTCTCGTGCGTCGCAGCGACGGCGTGGTTGCCTATCAGCTGGCCGTCGTAGTGGACGACGCCCTCATGGGCGTCACGCAGGTGGTGCGCGGTCGCGACCTGCTGGGGTCGTGTGCGCGCCAGATCTATCTGGGCCGCCTGCTGGGATGGGAGCCTCCCGAATTTGGCCACGTCCCGCTGCTGGTGGCGCCGGACGGCCGCCGACTCTCCAAGCGCGAGAAGGACCTCGATCTGGGCGCCCTGCGCGAGCGGGGCGTGACTCCGGAGCGCGTGATCGGCCTGCTCGCCGCAGCGGCGGGGCTGGCCGAGCCAGGCTGCGAGGCCACGCCCTCCGAGCTGGTGGCCGGCTTCTCGTGGGAGCGGCTGCGCCGCGAGGACCTCGTCGTGGACGACGCCTTTCTCGCTCGGCTGCTCTGACCGACCATACATACCCGTCAGATTTGGGGGCGAGGAGCCCGAGAGATGACGGGTGTGTATGGTCGGCGGTTATAGGCAGCGGTTGTGACTTGCGCGATAGTGGGGTATCATGCTCTAGCTACGGAGAGCTGACCGAGAGGCCGAAGGTGCTCGCCTGCTAAGCGAGTATAGGATGCAAATCCTATCTGGGGTTCGAATCCCCAGCTCTCCGCCAGTGTCACCAACGCGAGCCCCGTCGGATGCCCGGCGGGGCTCGCTGCATGTGGCAGACACCACATCTTCGACACTTTTCACAATTGCCCTTGACTTCACCAAGAGGGCGTGGCAGTATATCCAACTGCACGCGGCGTTACCTCAGCTGGATAGAGGACCTGACTACGAATCAGGGCGTCATAGGTTCGAATCCTATACGCCGCACCACGCAAAGTACGGGAGGCTCCCTCGGGAGCCTCCCGTTTTGCTTATCTACCCGGCGCTCGGCGAGGCGCTAGATCTCAACGTAGTCCACGCCCGCGCGCTCCATGCGGGCGGCAAACTCCTCCATGATGGAGACGCTGGCGCTGCAGCCGATGCGCTCGGCGCCCGCCGCGACCATGGCGAGGAAGTCATCGGCGGTGCGAATGCCCCCGGCCGCCTTCACCTTGACGCGCGCGTCGACGTGCCCGCGCATGAGGCGCACGTCCTCGACCGTGGCGCCACCCGTAGAGAAGCCGGTGGAGGTCTTCACGAACGTGGGGAGCACCTCGCTCGCAACCTCGCACAGACGGATCTTCTCATCCTGCGTGAGCAGGCAGTTCTCAAAGATCACCTTGGAGGGCACGCGCGCCTCGCGGCAGACCTCCACGATGCGCACCATCTCGTCGGCAACATAGCCCCAGTTGCCGGCCTTCACCTCGGTGAGGTTGACCACGTAGTCGATCTCGTTGGCGCCGTTCTCGATCGCGTCGCGCGTCTCGAAGACCTTGGTCGCGACCGAGGTCTGGCCGAGCGGAAACGATATGGCGGCCCCCACGTGGACGTCGCTGCCGGCGAGCAGCCCCGCGCACAGCCGCGACTGGACCGAGTTGACGGCAACCATCCTGAAGCCGTGGCCCAAGGCCTCGTCACAGAGCCTGCGCAGGTCGCCCTCCGTCGCGTCGGCATGGAGGTTGGTGTGATCGACCATCAGCGCAAGGTCGCTCAACGTGTAGCGCATGTCGCTCGCCTCCCCTACATCGCCGGGCGGCACTGGACGCCGCTCTCGGGCCCTATGCCCACGAAAGTGTACGCCACGCCCCGCGCGTCGCAGAGATCCATCAGGTCGACCGCATCGTTCTTCTCGGCCGCTAGGTACTCCGCGAGCGAGGAGGAGCCCGCAGACCCGATTGCCCGCAACAGGCCCGGCACCGCCGCAGGTGCAAACAGCACCCGCAGGCTGTGCTCCCCCTCGCCATAGGCGAGAAGCGCCGAGGGGCCCGTCACGCGCTGCCGCACCTCGAGCACCTCGTCATCCCCCTCGACGATGCTGACCACACGAACGTCCCCGACGCTCTCGAAGCGCGCCACCTCATGCTCCCGCACGGCTCTCTCCTCTCCCCAAAGTCTCCTGTGGACAGTAGAGCACATCTTCCCTTGGTAGAACAAGTGTTCTACCGTTTGCGGGCCGGGACGTCGGCGAGCGGTCTACTCCGGGCGAATGACCTCGACGCCGCCCATGTAGGGGCGCAGGGCCTCGGGAATCGTCACGCTGCCGTCGGGGTTCTGGTAGTTCTCGAGGATCGCCGCCATCGTGCGCCCCACCGCCAGGCCGGAGCCGTTGAGCGTGTGCACGAGGCGCGTGCCCTTGAACTCCGCCGGGTCCTTGTAGCGGATGTTGGCACGGCGTGCCTGGAAGTCCCAGCAGTTGGAGCAGGACGAGATCTCCTTGTAGGCGTTGTAGCTGGGCAGCCAGACCTCGATGTCGTAGCACTTGGTGGCCGAGAAGCCAATGTCGCCGGTGCAGAGCGTGACCACGTGATAGGGCAGGCCCAGCGCCTGAAGCACGGCCTCGGCCTCGGCAACCATGCTCTCGAGCTGGTTCATCGAGTCCTCGGGCTTGGCAAACTTGACCATCTCCACCTTGTCGAACTGGTGCACGCGGATGATGCCGCGCGTGTCACGGCCGGCCGAGCCCGCCTCCTCGCGGAAGCACGGCGTGAAGGCGGTGTACCACAGCGGCAGCTGGCTCGCGTCCAGGATCTCCCCGCGGTGCAGGTTGGTGAGCATGACCTCGGCCGTGGGGATGAGGTAGAGGTCGGGGTTCACGTGGTAGAGGTCGTCCTCGAACTTGGGGAGCTGGCCCGTGCCAAAGAGGGTCTCGCGGTTGGTGATGACGGGCAGCCACCACTCCTTGAAGCCTGCCTTGACGTGCATGTCGATCATGAAGCTGATGAGGGCGCGCTCCAGGCGGGCGCCGAGGCCGCCCAGCACGTAGAAGCGCGTGCCGGCGATCTTGACGCCGCGGTCAAAGTCAATGACGCCCAGCTCGGGACCAAGGTCCCAGTGCGCCTTGGCCTCAAAGTCAAACTCGCGCGGCGTGCCCCAGCGGCGCACCTCGGGGTTGTCGGAGTCGTCCTTGCCATACGGGACGCTCTCGTGCGGGATGTTGGGGATGGCGGCGACCAGGTCAAAGAGGGCCTGCTCGACCTCGGCGCGCTTCTCGTCCAGCTCGGCGATGCGCTCCTTGTTGGCGGTGACCTTGGCCTTGGCTGCCTCGGCCTCGTCCCGCTTGCCCTCGCGCATGAGCTGGCCGATCTGCTTGGAGACGGCGTTGCGCTCGGCCTGCAGCGCCTCGACCTCAACGATCACGGAGCGGCGCTCCTCGTCCAGCTCAAAGAACCGCTCGCGGTCCCAGTGCGCGTTCTGGCGGGACTCGCACGCCTTGTCCACAACGTCGGGGTTCTCGCGGACGAACTTGATGTCGAGCATGCTCACTCCTCGTTTCTGGCTGACTTGCCGCGCGTTCGCGCGACGGCCCTCCAAGTATATACTTGTGCGGATGAACCGACGCGTCCCGGGAGGCAGCATGCAGGCAATCGCGGATTTCTTCACGTGGCTCTTCAGCGACAAGGTGGGCGTCCTCTGCCTCATCGCGGGCGGCATCGTGATCTGCCTGATCATCGCCCTGCTCATGGAGCGCAAGACCAAGCGCCGCTACTTCAACCACGAGAAGACCGACTCCGACTGGGATCTCTTCGGCGACGACGAGGACGAGTAGCGGCCGGACGCCCTTCTCGCCCCCACGTCCTTCTCGGCCCATTAACACGCAGAATCAAGTAAAGTTTCATATATCCGCAGTTGGATTTTAGGGCAAACCGGAATTCTGCATGTTATTTTCCGGCACGACCCAACAGGGGGGGGCGAGAAGACCATGCAACTGACTCTCGACAGGCTCACCGCCCTGCGCGCGCTCAGGGTCTTTCGCGGCACGCGCCAGCCGCTGCCCTCCTCCCGCTGCGACCTGCCCGCGCCGGACCCCAGCCCCCAGCGCCGCTGGACCACGCGCATCCTGCCGCTCGAACGAATCGCGCTCCGCAGCGCCCCCTCCGCCGAACGCCCCATCGAAGTGGTCGCGCCGAGCGCGCAGGCGCGCCTCCAGGCGTCGTTTGCCCGCTGCCGGGTCCGCTCGACGAGCGTCCCGCCCCACTCCTTTGTCGATCTCGGCGACGGCCTGTTCATCCCCTGTCCCGAGCTGCTCTTCTTTGAGCTCGCCGACGTCCTCACCATGGAGGCGCTCGCCCTCCTCGCCTACGAGCTCTGCGGCACCTACGCACGCGACGCCGCGGAGCCGCGCCTCGGCGAGGTCGCCTACGACGTCCCGCCCGTCACCTCCGTCGACCGAATCCTGGCCTACCTCGACGAGCTCGGCGACCGCACAAACGTGACCCTCGCGCGGCACGCCCTCTCCTACGCCGCGGACAACGCCTGGTCGCCCATGGAGTCAATCGTCGCACTCATGACGTGCCTGCGGCCGGACGAGCTCGGGTACGGCCTGGGTCGCGTGCGCCTCAACGTGCGGCACGGCGCGACGCCCGAGCTCGTCGCACTGGGGTGCAAGGGCTCCCGCGTACCCGACATAGAGGTCGAGGGCACACACGTGGGTTTCAACTATGGCAGCACCCTCCACCTCGACCTCGGGTCGATCGCGGAGGCCGCCAGCGGCGGGGACGCCACCGGCGCGATCCGCAGCGTCCGCGAAAAGTACCTCGACGACCTCAGGCGCAACCGCGAGCTTGCGGCGCTCGGCAGCATCACCCTGCCCGTCACCGCGCAGGACCTGTTCGCCCCCGGCGGGCTCGACGCCGTCATGCTCGAGGCCGCGATGGTGATCGACCAGGTGGACGGCGGCTTCGCCCTGAGCGACGTCCGCGCGATCCTCGGTCCCGGGTCGCTGCAGAAGCGTCGCCAGCAGCTCATATGGTCGCTGCTCCCCTGGGAGGAGGGCGCCGCACACGCGCGAGCCGCCCTCGCGCGGCGCCCGTGGGACGTCGCGTTGTAGGCCGCGCGGCGAGGTGACGGTTCTTCTCGCCCCATCGGTAGTTACGATTTTTGTTAATAACACGCAGAATTCAGGTTGTACGTTAAATTCAGCTGGCGTTATGTGATATGAAACCGGATTCTGCGTGTTAATGAGGGGAGGCCGAGAAGGACGAGAGGTCGGGCGAGAAGGACGCGGGGTCGAGAAGAGCGCGGGGCCGAGAAGAACGTGCGCACGCAAAAGGGCCCCGGCGACGTGCGCCGAGGCCCCGAGCTCTCCTGGTGCGGGCGAAAGGACTTGAACCTTCATGGAGTTGCCCCCATACGGACCTGAACCGTACGCGTCTGCCAATTCCGCCACGCCCGCGTGCTGAGCTATCGTAACGCATCCACCCGGCGGCCGCAAGCGCTAAAATGTCACCACACGGCCAGACGCAGCTGAAACGAGGAGGAGCCGTGAGCGACCTGCCCACGAGGGTACACCCAACCCCCCTGCAGTCGGCGGCCCAGCCGCACGACGAGTACCTGCTCGGCCGCTATCGCGTGCTCGAGCGGCGCGGACGCGGCGGCTTTGGCACGGTCTGCACCTGCTGGGACATGCGCCTGCAGCGCCGCGTGGCCATCAAGCGCATGCCGCTTGCGGCCGAGACCGGCACCACGGCCGCCGAGGCGCTCGCCGAGGCGCGCACCGCCTGCATGCTCGGCCACCCCAACATCGTCACCGTCTTTGACTTTGAGTCGGACGGCACCTTTGCCTACCTCGTCATGGAGCACGTCGACGGCCTCAACCTCGCCGAGCTGCTCGCCCGCGTGGAGGGCGGCCGGCTCACCGGCGACGAGTGCGCCCACGTGCTGCGGAGCGTGGCGCGCGCGCTCGCCTTTGCGCACGAGAACCGCGTGCTGCACCTAGACATCAAGCCCACCAACATCATGGTCGACCGCCAGGGCGTGGTGAAGCTCGCCGACTTTGGCATGGCGACGCTCGCCTCGGCCGCCGGCTACGGCGGCGCGCGCGGCGGGACCGTGGGCTACATGCCGCCCGAGCAGATCGACGGCGCCATGGTCGACGAGCGGACCGACGTCTTCTCGCTCGCCGTCGTGGTGTGGCAGGCGCTCACGGGAACGAACCCGTTTCTGGCGAGAAGCGCGGAGGACTCGCGGCGGCGCATCGCCAAGGGGCCGGGCCGGCTCACCAAGCTCTGCCCCGGGCTCGACCCGGGCGCGGAGGCGGTGCTGCTGGGCGAGCTCTCCCCCTCGCCCTCCGGCCGCAGCGCCGACGCGCTGGACTTTGCCGAGGAGCTCGTCCCGCACCTCGGGCTCCCCACCATGGGGGTCGAGTCGCTGCGCGACCTGGTGTCACAGGCCGAGAAGGACGACGAGCCCGGTGACGACGGCCGGGTCCGGCGCGCGCCCTCGGGCCCGGCGCTGCGCGCGCCCGAGGGCCTCGTCGCCCGGCTGGTCACGGCCGTCCTCACCTTCTCGGCGCTCCGGCTCGTGACGCCCCACGTGGCGGTCCTCGACGGTGCGCCCGCCGCGGCGGCCCCGCTCGTCTGCGCCCTGCTCTCCACCCTGTGGCCGCCGGCCGCGGCGCCGTTGCTCGCCGCCGCGCTGGGGGCGGCGCTCGTCACGTCGCCGGGAGGGTCCGGCGCGGGCGTCCTTCTCGGCATCCTGCTTTTTGTGGCGCTGCTGCTGTGGTGGGCGGTCGTCGGGCGCCGCGAGCGGCTCTCCTCGCTCGCGCTGCTGCTGCCCTGCTGCCTGCCGTCCCCGGCCTGTGGCGCGGCCCTCTCCGGGTACGCGCTCGACCCGGGCCCCGCCGCACTCACCGCCCTTCTTGGGTACCTGACGGGCACCCTCTACCACGCGGCGGTGACGGCGTCGTTTGATCCGACCGCCCTTGCGGACGCACTCGTCACCCGGGCGTCGGAGCCCGTGACCTGGCTCTTGCTGGCGGGGTCGGTCGCCTGTGCGGCGCTCTCGTCGGCGGTCGCCCTGCGCGGCTCGGTGGCCGGCGGCGTCCTCGGTCAGCTGCTCGGCCTCGCCTGCCTCGGGGCCTCCTGCGTCCTCGCAGCCAGCATGGAGAATAGCGGTATATGGTCCGCCCTCGACTGGTCGACGCTCGTCCTTGCGCTACTCTTGAGTGTGCTTATGTGCATCGCAACCGTCCTGCGAGGCCCCCTCTACGAGGACCGTGAAGGCGAGGAGATAGATGAGTTTTCTGAGTGACTTCGAGTCTCGTATCGGCTCCGTCTTTGGCGCCGCGCCCCAAGGCTACACCGAGCCCTTCTCGTTCAAGAAGCTCGCCAAGCGCGCGGCGCGCGAGATGGAGAACGAGACCTACGAGATCGACGGCGTGGACACCGCCCCCGCCCTCTACACCGTGCTCGTCTCCTCCGCGGACGACTCGCTCATGCGCCCGCTCTACGAGCAGATCACCTACGAGACGTCCTCCTTCGTGACGGCTCAGGCCCAGAAGAAGGGCTACGCCTTCGTGGGCAGCCCGCTCGTGCGCTTCATGGTCGACCCGAGCCTCAAGTCGGGCAAGTTCGCGGTCTTTGCCGAGAACGTGGACGCAGGCACGCTCGCGCGCCTGCGCGAGGAGGAGCGCGCGTTTCTCGCCGGCAACTCGAGCGCCGGCGGCGCGGCCGCCCAGGTCCACCCGCGCGGGCGTCGCCAGGAGATGCCGGCGCCGGCACCCGAGCCCATGCCCGTGGCGGCCCCTGCGGCCGACGGCCTTGACGTCATACCGCTCGACGTGATCGAGCCCGCACCCATCGCCTCCGCATCCGGCTCCACACCCATGCCCGTCCCGCTGGGAGAGCCGGCCCCGGTGGTCGTGCCCGGCGAGGGGCCCGGCTCCGTGCCCGTCCCGCAGACGCAGCGCCGCAGTGTCCCGCTCGTCGACCCGCGCCGCGGCGTCGGCGACGTCGCCGCCCCTGCGGCGGCGAGCGCCGAGCAGCCGATCGCGACCTGCCTGCTCATCGACCGCCAGAGCGGCCAGACCTACACCGCGACCGCCCCGGCCACCGTCATCGGCCGCGAGCGCTCGCAGGCCGGCGTCGTCCTGCGCGACCCCAACGTCTCGCGCCGTCACGCCGAGCTCAGCTTTGACGGTCGCGACTGGCACATCACCGACCTCGGCTCCACCAACGGCACCCTGGTCAACGACGTCGACGTCCGCGAGTGCGTCCTGCGCAACGGCGACCTCATCACGCTCGGCCTCATGAACCTCGAGTTCAGGGAGAACCCGCGATGATCGAGCTCGTGCTGTTTGCTGGGCGCATCCTGCTCGTCGTCGTTCTCTACGTGTTTCTCTTCGCGGTCATGCGCACGGGCGTGGGCCTCGTGCGCGGCCAGCGGCGCGACACCGCGATCTGGGCGATTGACGTCGAGAAGGGCACGCGCTCGCTGCGCGGCCTGCACGTCGACATCCTCGGGCCGGTCGTCATCGGCCGCTCCCCCTCCTCTGACATCGTGATCGACGAGCCCTACGTCTCCTCGACGCACGCGCGCCTCGCGCTCCAGGGCCCGGCGCTCGTCCTCGAGGACCTTGGATCCACCAACGGCACGCTGGTCAACGGCCACCTCATCGACCAGCCCGTCACCCTGCGCGAGGGAGACGAGGTGCAGATCGGCGACACCATCATGCGAGTGAGCCGCGGATGACGGGCGCCGAGGCACAGATCGGCCCCGCCCAGGAGCCCGCCAACGCTCCCGGTCGCGCGGAGATCCCCGTCGAGGGCCGCCTCGGCGCGGACGCCGTCTCGGGCTCCAACGGCTTCATCGCGTGGGGCGCCCGCAGCGACGTCGGGCTCGTCCGTGGCCACAACGAGGACTCCTTCCTGCTGCGCACCCCGCTCTTCATGGTTTCTGACGGCATGGGCGGCCACGCCGCCGGCGAGGTCGCCAGCTCGATAGCCGTCGAGACCGTGGGCGAGCAGGCCCCCGGCACCGCCGACGACGTCCTTCTCGGCGCTGCGGTCGAGGCGGCGAACATGGCCGTGATCCAAGCCGCCGAGCAGGGCATCGGCAAGCCCGGCATGGGCTGCACCGTCACCGCCGTTCTTATCGAGAAGAACAAGATGGCCGTGGCCCACGTGGGCGATTCGCGCGCCTACGTACTGCGCCAGGGCACGCTCGTGCGCGTCACGCACGACCACTCCTACGTGGAGGAGCTCGTGGACTCCGGCCAGATCACGGCCGACGAGGCCCGCACGCACCCCTCGCGCTCCATCATCACCCGCGCCCTCGGCTCCGACCCCGACATGTACGCCGACCACTTCTCGCTCGAGGTCAACGACGGCGACCGCATCATCCTCTGCTCGGACGGCCTCTCATCGATGATCTCCGACGCGGAGATCGAGTCGCTCGCCGTCTCGAGCGCGACCCCCCAGCAGGCAGCCGACAACCTCGTGGCGGCGGCGCTCACCGCAGGCGGGTCCGACAACGTCACCGTCGTCGTGGTCGACGTCCTGAACGACGGGATCGCTGACGCCGCGCGCAGGCGCCTGCTCCGCCGCGCCTCCATCATCAGCGGCGTGATCGTCGTGCTCGCGGCCCTGTCGGTCCTTCTCGCCGCCGCGCTCGTTCGCAGCGAGTGGTACCTCGGCGTCAACGGCACCACCGTCGGCCTCTACCGGGGCGTCAGCGGGAGCTTCCTCGGCGTGCCCACCTACGAGCTCGTGGGCACAAGCTCGGTGGAGCTCTCCGACCTTCCCTCCTCCGTGCAGGACCAGCTCGCGCAGGGCATACGAGTGGAGAGCGAGGAGGCGGGCCGCGAGGTCATCGACTCCTACCACGACCAGATCAATGCCGAGAAGGACCGTGCCGCCCAGATCGCCGAGACGGCACGCTCCGAGACGAGCGACCCCTCGTCAGATGCGGACGGGGGTGAGCAGCAGTGAGACGCAGAAGGTACGCGGGCGCGATGTCGCGCTCCGAGGTCGAGGCATCCGTCATGTCCGCCCCGCTGCCGGCGGCGCGCGCGAGGACGCACGGACACGGCCGTCGCAACACCGAGCTCTTCCTGCTCTGCCTTGCCGCGGTCCCGGTCCTGCTCCTCTATGCCATGTACGTGGTCAACTCCAACACCCAGCTGAGCGTCGCCACGCTCGGGGTGCCGCTCGGGCTGTTCGCCGCGTTCGCGGCCGCCCACGTGGCGATCCGCTTCCTTGCGCCGGGGGCCGACTCCGCGATCCTGCCCATCGTCTTTGTGCTCTCGGGGACGGGTATAACCTTCCTCACGCGCCTCGCCCCCGACGCAGCGGTGAGCCAGGTCGTGTGGCTGTTCGTCTCCGTGGCGGCCATGGTTGCCGTGCTCGCGCTCGTGCGCGACATCGACTCGCTCGCAGACTACAAGTACACGCTCGGCCTCGTCGGCGTGGTCCTTCTCGTCCTGCCCATGATCTTGGGAACCGAGCAGAACGGCTCCAAGCTGTGGATCTACATCGGCGGCTTCAGCTTCCAGCCCGGCGAGTTCGCCAAGATCGCGATCACGCTCTTCCTGGCGTTCTATCTCGCGACCAACCGCGAGGCGCTCTCTGCGTCGATGCGCAGCTTTGGCCCCATCACGCTGCCGCGCCTGCGCATGCTGCTGCCGCTTCTGGTCATGTGGGGCATCAGCCTGCTCGTCGTAATCTTTGAGACGGACCTCGGCAGCGCCCTGCTGTTCTTTGCCTTCTTCGTCATCATGATCTACGTGGCCACCGGACGGGTCAGCTACGTGGTGGTGAGCCTTCTTCTGCTCGCCGCCGGCGGGGTGGCGTGCTACTTCCTCTTTGGTCACGTCCAGAACCGCGTCAACATCTGGATCGATCCCTGGTCGGCGGCCTCGAGCGGCGGCTATCAGATCGTGCAGGGCCTCTATTCGCTCGCGGACGGCGGTCTGGTGGGCACCGGCATAGGCAACGGCCTCTCCACGACGATCCCCTTTGTGCAGAGCGACTTCATCTTTGCCGCGATCGGCGAGGAGATGGGGCTTCTCGGCGCGTCGGCCGTGCTGATTCTCTTCCTGCTCTTCTGCGTGCGCGGCCTCGCCACGGCGGCGCGGGCAAAGTCCGACTGCTCCGCCTTTGCGGCCGTGGGTCTCACCTGCGCCATCTCCATCCAGGCGTTCATCATCGTGGGCGGCGTCACCAAGCTGCTGCCGCTCACGGGCGTGACCCTGCCCTTCATGAGCCAGGGCGGCACGTCCCTTCTCGCCAGCTTTGTGATCGTGGGCCTCCTGCTGCGCGCCGGCGACGAGGGCACGGGGCGCGAGGCCCAGCTGCGCAGCGCCTCCGAGCGCAAGAGCTCCCGGCGCGACCCCGTCCTCTCCCTGACCAGCCAGATTCAGGCGCAGGGCGCGGCGGGCGCCCACGCGGCCTCCGTGGTCCACGGCAGCCACGCGCGGGGGCACTTTGGCCTCAACACCGCCGAGTCCGGCGTGCTGGGGCGCGTGGCCCTAGGCAAGCGCCTGACCGCGCTCATCACGGTCTTCTCGCTCTTCTTTGCCGCGCTCATCGCCAACCTCACCTACGTGCAGCAGATCGACGCCGAGCGCATCCAGACGCTGCCGACCAACAACCACACCATAGCCCGCAGCGCTTACGTGCAGCGCGGCGCGATCATCACCTCCGACGGCGTCACCCTCGCCGAGAGCACGCAGCAGCCCGACGGCACCTACGCGCGCTCCTATCCGCAGGGCACGCTCGCGCGCCACACCGTGGGCTACATCTCCACACAGTACGGCTCCGACGGCGTCGAGGCCACGATGAACGAGACCCTCACGGGGCGCAAGGACTACTCAAACTGGAGGACCGCGCTCTACTCGCTCGCAGGCGTGGCCCAGCCGGGCTCCACGGTCCAGCTGACGATAAACTCGCAGATGCAGCGCGCCGCCGAGGAGGCGCTCAGCGGCTACACCGGCGCGATCGTGGTGCTCGACCCGCGCACCGGCGCCGTGCTGGCCAGCGCCTCCTCGCCCACCTACAGCGTGGACCAGCTCGGCGAGGTGATAACGTCCGGCTCGGGCGGCCAGCTCGTCAACCGTGCGACGCAGGCCCTCTACGCGCCGGGTTCCACGTTCAAGGCGGTCACGCTCGCCGCCGCCCTCGACTCCGGCGCGACCTCGCTCGATGACACCGTGAGCGCCCCCGCCTCCATGGAGATCGGCGGGGCCGAGGTCACCAACATCCACGACGCCGACTACGGCGAGATCAGCGTGGACGAGGCGTTTGCCGTCTCCGCCAACACCGCGTTTGGCCAGATCGGGACCAGCGTGGGCGCAAACAACCTCGTGAGCTACGCCAAGGCCTTTGGCTACGGCCAGGAGATCGGCCAGGACTTCCCGAGCCTCGCCTCGCTCATGCCCGTGCCTGCGGAGATGACCGAGTGGGAGACCGCTTGGGCGGCCTGCGGCCAGCCGGTCGGCAGGCACGAGAGCCCCGCCGGCCCCCAGACCACGGTCATGCAGAACGCCGTGGTCGCGCAGGCGATCGCCAACGACGGCATCGCCATGGACCCCTACGTCGTCGGACACGTGCTCTCGCCCGAGGGCGTCGAGGTCTCGTCCACGTCGGCCCGCTCGCTCGGCCAGGCCATCTCGGCCGAGACGGCAAGTCAGCTCAAGGAGGCCATGCTCGGCGTGGTCGAGGGCGGCACCGGCACCGCCGCCCAGGTCCCGGGGACGCGCGTCGCCGGCAAGACCGGCACCGCAGAGGTCGAGAACGGCCACGTCAACTCACTCTTCATCGGCTTTGCCCCCTACGACGAGCCGACGCTCGTGATCTCTGTCTGCGTTGAGGGCCAGGGCAACGACGTCGAGGGGCTCGCGGCGAGCCTCGCGGGCCGCGTGCTCGCCACCTCGCTGCAGGTGCAGGCGGCGGGAGCGGGAAGCTGATGGTGAAGGACACCGGACAAAACGGCGCGGGCATCGCCCGCGAGGGATAGGAGAGACGATGTCAGCGATGTTACTCGGCGGACGCTACCAGGTCCAGGACAAGATCGGCGCGGGCGGGATGGCCACGGTCTACCGCGGCCTCGACGAGGTGCTCGGACGCACCGTGGCGATAAAGACGATGCTGCCCCAGTACGCCAACGACCCCTCCTTCGCAGCGCGCTTCAAGCAGGAGGCGCAGGCGGCGGCCGCGCTCCAGAGCCCCTACATCGTGAGCGTCTACGACTGGGGCAAGGACGCGGACAGCTACTACATCGTCATGGAGTACCTGCGCGGCACCGACCTCAAGAGCGGCATCCGCAAGCACGGCGCGCTCGACTGCAAGAAGGTCGCGCAGATCGGCTCGCAGATCGCGCAGGCGCTCTCGGTGGCCCATAGGCACGACATCATCCACCGCGACATCAAGCCGCAGAACATCATGGTGCAGCCCGATGGCAACATCAAGGTGATGGACTTCGGCATCGCCCGCGCCAAGAACAGTCACCTCACCCAGGACAACTCCGTCCTGGGCACCGCGCACTACGTCTCCCCCGAGCAGACACAGGGCAAGGAGCTCGGTCCCACGACCGACATCTACTCGCTCGGCATCGTCATGTACGAGGCGGCCACCGGGCAGGTCCCCTTCCAGGGCGACGACGCCATCACCGTTGCGCTCAAGCAGGTGAACGAGCAGCCCAAGCCGCCCAGCCAGCTCAACCCCAACGTCGACCCGCAGCTCGAGGCCATCATCCTCAAGTGCATGCAGAAGAACCCGGCCGACCGCTTCCAGACGGCCGACGAGCTCTACCGCACGCTGCGCGACTACCTCGCCGGGCGCATGCAGGCCGTCAACTCCGCGACCGCCATGCTGCCCGCACAGGTGACCAACAAGCTCGAGCGCGGCGCCACGCCCATGGCGGGCGGAACGGCAACGATGGCCCGCACCGAGCGAACGGGCCGCTTCTACGCGCAGAGCGCCACGGCGCAGGCCGCCGAGGAGGAGGCGGAGCGCCAGCGCAAGCACCGTCGCAACGTGATCCTCGGTGTGGTCGGCGGAATCGCCGCCGTCGCGCTGATCGTTGCCGCCCTGGTCATGGTCCTCGGCTCCGGCACGGCCACCAAGACCGTCCCCAACCTCGCCAACCTCACGGTGGAGCAGGCCGAGGAGGCCATCACCGAGGCCGGCTTCGTGCCCGGCGAGCCCGAGTACACCTACAACGACAGCGTCGAGAAGGGCAGGGTCTGCGAGCAGGACCCCGCAGCGTACCGCGAGATGCCCGAGGGCAGCACCATCAACTTCAAGGTCTCCAACGGACCCACGCCCATCGAGCAGGTTGAGGTCCCCGACCTGCGCAACAAGACCCAGGAGGAGGCCGAGCAGGCCCTCAAGGACGCCAACCTCGCCGGCAACCGCGGAACCGACGAGGAGAGCGACGACGTCGAGGAGGGCAAGGTCTCCTCGCAGGACACCGAGCCCGGCGCGATGGTCGACGCCGGCACCACGATCACCTACCACATCTCCAGCGGCGCCAGCCAGAAGGTCATTCCCAACGTTGTGGGAGACTCCGAGTCCAGCGCCCGCCAGCGCCTCGAGGACGAGGGCTTTGTGGTCCAGGTGAGCGAGGAGTACTCCTCCGCGCCCGAGGGCACCGTTGCCTCCGTCAGCCCCGGCGTTGGCGAGACGGCCGCCGTCGGCTCCACGGTCACGATCACCGTCTCGCTCGGCGTCCAGTACGTCGAGGTCACCGACGTGCGCGGCTGGACCGGGAGCCAGGCGAGCACAGCGCTCACCAACAGCGGCTTCCGCGTCACGGTCAACGGGCCAAACGACGGCATCGTCGTCTCCCAGTCCGCATCGGGATCGGCGCCGTACGGCTCCACGATCACGCTCACGACCGAGGCGCAGCAGCAGAACCAGCCCGAGACGCCGGGCGACATTGGCAACGGCGCCACCGTCGAGGGGGAGTAGGGCCACGAGCCGTCGGGTTTCTCGCCCGGCGGCTCTTCTCTTGTGCGCGTCTCCCCGCCTCCGCTCCGTCCCCTCCCGCAAATACCATACAAAACTCGAGGCGCCCGATTTTTTTACCTGCGGCTATAGGTTTTCTTGCCGAGTTATGTATGTTAACGGAACGGCCAAGGCTGACCGTGTCGCACAAAAAAGCAGGCCAGAGGCGAGAAGAGCCTCTGGCCTGCGTCTTTTCTGGTGCCCCCGGGCCGATTCGAACGGCCGACACCCGCTTTAGGAGAGCGGTGCTCTATCCCCTGAGCTACGAAGGCGTAGGTGACATTCTATCACCGTCGCGCAGGGCCGACAAAGCCTACTTCTTCTTGCGCGCGTCCTTGGCAATCTGGCGCGCGAGCTGGGCGGCGCGCTCCTGCTCAAAGAGCTCGACGAGCTTCTTCTCGGAGAGGCTGTTGACCTGGGCCTGAGCGCGCTTGCGCAGCGGGCGGCGCTTGGCAAAGTCGTAGATGATCGCGCCGATGATGCAGACGTAGGCGACCGCCAGCGTGCCCGTGGCGATCATGCCCTGCGTGGACAGCACGTCCTCGACCTGGCCGAACGCGTACATCTCAACAACCGAGGCGACGGCGAACACCATGCCCACGCCCACGACGATCCAGAAGGTGCGGTCGGTCCTGCGGTAGTCCGGCATCGACTTGAGCACCAGGTCGTACGCACGCGTGCGCAGGTTGGTCTCCTCGCGCTCGAGGCGCCGGCGCTCGCGCTTCTCCTCCTTGGTCTCCCCGTCCCCGACAAAACTGCTCGAACGAGAGCCGGAGTTCGAGCCCGTGCGCACCGACGCGCCTGCCTCTCGCGCGGGCCTTGCCTTGGCGGCGGAGCTGCGCGAGAAGCCCTTCTTCTCGCCGTCGGTGACGACCTCTTTGGCCTCCTTCTTGGGGCGGCCGACGGCGTTGCCCTCGGCCTCCTGGAGGGCGCCCTGGATGGTGTCTCGCAGTGACAATGGGTCTCCTTTGGGTAGCGCCCGCGCTAGTTGGCGCGGACGGGATGGAACGCGGCGCCGGTGATGATCTGGAAGGCCTCCTGGTAGCGGTCGGAGGTGCCCTTGATCACGTCGGTCGGGATGCGCGGCGGCTCGCCGGTCATGTCCCAGTTGGCGCGCAGCCAGTCGCGAACGTACTGCTTGTCGTAGCTCGGCTGGACCTTGCCCTCCTCATAGGAGTCGGCAGGCCAGAAGCGGCTGGAGTCGGGCGTGAGGCACTCGTCGATGAGCGTGAGCTTGCCGTCGATGAAACCAAACTCGAACTTGGTGTCGGCGATGATGATGCCCTGCTCAGCGGCGTAGTCCGCAGCGGCCTTGTAGATGGCGAGCGAGGCGTCACGCAGCTGCTCAGCCACGTCGGTGCCCACGATCTCGCAGCAGCGCTCAAAGGAGATGTTCTCGTCGTGGTCGCCGAGCTCCGCCTTGGTGGACGGGGTGAAGATCGGCTCGGGGAGCTTGGAGGCCTCGGTCAGGCCGTCGGGCAGCTTGATGCCGCAGACGGTGCCGTCCTCGTCGTAGGTCTTCTTGCCGGAGCCGGTGAGATAGCCGCGGACGATGCACTCGATGGGCACGGTCTGGGCCTTCTTCACGAGCATGGAGCGGCCAGCCAGGTAATCGGCGTAAGGCTTGAACTCATCGGGGAGATCGGCCACGTCACAGGAGATCATATGGTTGGGGATGAGGTCGGCAAAGCGCTCAAACCAGAACGCGGAGATGCGCGTGAGAATCTCGCCCTTGTAGGGAATCTCGTCGGGCAGGATGAAGTCATAGGCGCTGATGCGGTCCGACGCGACCATGAGCAGGCTGTCCCCACAGTCGTAGATGTCGCGCACCTTGCCGTGCGAGTCCGGGCGAAGTTCCATCTCAGCCATTCCGGCCACCTTTCCTAGGCGTTTCACTCAATCTCTTAGTATACGTCACCCGGAGGTCATGCTCCCCGCACGACAGGCCCTCGGAGACTACCGGTCCTGCTGGCGGGCAACGCGGAGGGGGATGCGCAGCGTGAAAGTGGTGCCGCGACCGAGCTCGGACTCCACGAGGATGGTGCCGTTGTGGCGGTCAACGATCTCCTTGGTGATCGCCAGGCCCACGCCCAGACCGCCCGAGACGCGCTCGCGGCTCACGTCGGAGCGCCAGAAGCGCGCAAAGGTCTGCGGGATGTCCTCCTTGGCGATCCCGATTCCCGTGTCCTGAACGGCGATGAGCACGTCGGAGTGGTCCTGCCGCAGCGAGACCTTCACCCAGCCGTCGGCGTTGGTGTAGCGCATGGCGTTGCTCATGAGGTTGACGATGGCCTCGCGCAGAAGGTCGGGATCGACGTCGGCATAGAGCTCGTGATGGGGCGTCTCGTCAACAAAGCGCAGGTGGAGGCCCTTCTCGTGAAAGAGCTGATGCTGCGAGGAGACCAGGCTCTTCACCAGGTACACGAGGTCGGTGCGCTCGGCCTTGAGCTCGGTCGCGCCGTTCTCCAGGCGCGAGAGCTTGAGCATGGCGTCGATCAGGCGAGAAAGACGGCGGACCTCGGTGGCCACGACCTCGAGGTGCTCGTCGTCGGCCGGGAGGACACCGTCCTGCATCGCCTCGACGGTCGCCTGCATCGCCATGAGCGGGGTGCGCAGCTCGTGGGCCACGTCTCCCGTCAGGCGGTGCTCGAGCTTGAGGTCTCGCTCGATCGTCCCCGCCATGTCGTCGAACGTCTCGCCGAGCTGGCCCACCTCGTCGGTGCCCGTGACCTTGGAGCGCGCCGTGAGGTCGCCGTTTCTGATCTGCTTGGCCGTCGAGGTGATCCTCTGGATGGGCCGGGAGATGGCCCGCGAGACAAAGAAGCCGATCACGCAGGCGAGAAGGGCGGCGATGGCCGCGGCGGTCGCGATGGCCCCGTAGGAGTTGGTCCTGAAGGCGGAGTCCGCCTTGGTGAGCAGGGCCTCGGAGCCGAGGGCCCAGAGGCGAACCGTGCCCACGGCCTCGCCGCCCGGAGCCGTGATGGTGGCGCTCACCGTGGCGTCCTCAGAGGTGGGGACTGTGGCGGAGACGGGGGCGGGGGCTCGGGAGTCGCCGTCGATTCCGGTCCCGGTCACGCCCTGGGTCGTTCTTCTCGCCCATGTGTCGTCGTAGAGGACCTCTCCGTCCGTCGTGGTGACCTGCACCACGATCTCGGAGGAGACCGCCGAGGCCGATCCGGCGACCGCCGCGACCTCCTCGTTCATCTCGCCCGCCTCTGCATACGCCTCGGAGATGGCGTCGGCCGTGGAATCGGCGAGCCCCTGCATGTTCTGGCGCGTGTAGGCCATGAACTGGGGCTCCCAGACGATGGCAAGGACCACCACGAGCACGAGCGCGGTCATGATCGCGGTGAGGGCAAAGGCGAAGGTGAGGCTCGTCACGTAGGGACGGCCGCGCTTGGGGCGGCGCTTTATGGTGTTCCACGAGCCATAGCTGGAAGAGGGGCGCTCGCCGACGTCCTCGACGTGCGCCCTCTTTCCGGTGACAAATCGAGCGGACATCTGCCCGACCTACTTGGCGGCAGACTCGGCCGGCTTCTCCGGGGCCTCAAAGCGATAGCCCACGCCGTGGACCGTGTAGAGCCAGCGGGGGTTGCGGGGGTCGTCGCCGAGCTTGGCGCGCAGATTCTTGACGTGCGAGTCGATGGTGCGCTCGTAGCCCTCGAAGTCGTAGCCGAGGACCTTCTCGACGAGCTCCATGCGGGTGTAGACGCGGCCCGGGTAGCGCGCGAGGGTGGTGAGCAGCTTGAACTCGGAGGCGGTGAGGTCGACCTCCTTGCCCTCCACGAGCACCTTGTGGCCGGAGATGTCGATCACGAGGTCGCCGAAGTCCAGCGTCTCGAGCGCGGGCTCCGCCTCGGTGTGGGCGCGGCGCAGCAGCGCGCGGACGCGCGCGACGAGCTCGCGCGGCGAGAAGGGCTTGATCAGATAGTCGTCAGCGCCGAGCTCGAGGCCGATGATGCGGTCCTCGACCTCGCCCTTGGCGGTGAGCATGATGATGGGCACGTTGGAGGTCTCGCGGATGGCGCGGCACACGCGCTCTCCAGAAAGCTTGGGGAGCATGAGATCCAGGATCACGAGGTCGAAGGAGTGCTTCTCAAACTCCTCGACCGCGCTCTGACCGTCGCCGACGCCGCGCACGATGTAGCTCTCGCGCTCGAGATAGGCAGCTACCGCGTCACGGATGGCCTTCTCGTCCTCAACCAGCAGAATCTTCTTCTCTTCTGAAGCCATCTTGGCCTCCCCGGTTTTCTCGCGTTGCCGCCGTGCGGCCCGTAAGTGCCATTAGTGTACCCCACTGGGCGGGACTCAACAGTACCTTACAGGCGGAAGGTTCGTACGGACACCGTGGCCGGATACCCGGTGTCGGGGTCCTTGACCGTCGCGTAGGTGACAAAAAGGTCGCACTCGCCCGCGCGTGCGGGGTAGTCCCCGTAGTCTACCGAGCGGTCCGCCGAGCCGAGCACGGCGTACTGGCGCTTGGCGAGGTCGATGACAAAGTAAGAGGCCAGGCTCTTGATGATCACGACGTCACCGTGGCCGCAGCCGGTCTCGGACGGCTCGCGGTTGAGGCGGAAGAAGCCGTCGCCGGCCGTCCCGACGTAGGTGCCCATCTGACCGAGGAGGCCGCCGGTGCTGTAGCTCGCCTCCACGGAGACGAGGAACCGGTCGCCGACGCGCGTGGCGCGGAAGGGCCGAACGTTCTGCGGCATGACGAGCTGGTCGAGGCGCGTCGCGAGGTCGTCGGAGAGGGAGTAGGCGGTCACCCCGTAGAAGACGCCCTCGTCGGCGCGGACGCGGGGAGTGAGGACGACCGCGTCCCCCGAGAGCGTCACCGGCGTGGCAAAGCGGCCGGGCGACTCGACTGCGGCCTTGGCCTCGCTGTCGCCGAGATGCCAGACGTAGCAGAAGGACGACTCAGTGGTCTTCGAGCCGCTCGCGGAGGGCTGCACCTGCCATATGACGGTCCGGTCGGATACGGCTATGGCGGCGGGGTCGTAGTCGGCATCCGCCTCCCAGAGCGTGAGGGGCGTGCCGTTGAGCGCACCACCGGAGAAAGCCGCAGCGTAGAGGGACCAGGCGCGCGACTGGAGGTCGAGCTCGACCCAGGCGTACGCGTAGTCCGAGCAGCGCGCGTCGTAGATGACGGTGGTCGCGCTCTTGCCAACCGGCTCAGAGACGACCTCCACGAGCTGGCCGGACGCGAGCGAGAGCGCGGACGCCTTCACCATGGGGGTGGCCGAGGAGCCGGCGGTCGTCACGGGGATCCACGTTGCCTCCCCCGGGTGAAGCACGTTTCCCAGGGGGAAGGACCACGCGGACTCCTCGGTCAGCGCGAGGTCGACGGACTCGAACGTGTCCAGGATGCTCTCTGCGGAGTCCTCGTCCACCACGACGGGCTCGGACGTCTCCTCGTCCCCGGAGTGCGTGCACCCCGAGAGCAGACCGACCGTCACGGCGGCAGCGGCCGAGCCGACGGCAGCGGTCTTGAGAAAGGACCGGCGTGTGAGCTTGGGGGGTCGCATGTGCTAGGCGCGGACGCTATCCGCTGCCTCCGTGAGCGCCCGGGAAAGCTGGTCGGCGCAGGAGGTCGGGCGGGGGCCGCAGGTGTTACCGGCGAGGATGCCCACGATCTCGTCAACGGGGTGGCCTGCAACGAGCTTGCTCACAGCCTTGAGGTTGCCGTTGCAGCCGCCCTCAAACGAGACCTGCTCTATGGTCGTGCCGTCGTCGGAAAGGTCGATGTGGATGGCGCGCGAGCAGACCCCGCGCGGCGTGTAGTCAAAGTGACGCATGATGCTCCTATCGGTTGGCTTCCAACAGTATACCCAGCGGCGCGTCGCTCTCTATTTCTGGTTTGGGTTCACGATTTCGTCTTGTTGAATCATATCAGAATTTTAATGGCATCCTGACCTGCGGTTTCTTTAAGAGTTGTTCAGGGCGGCTATGTGCTCGCGGCTCTAATCGAACCCAAACCGTTTTCGGGTTTGGGTTCGATTTTGGCGACGAGAAGAGCCATCAATATAGCAATGAGCGTCTGACCTGCGGTTCTTTGGTACCGTCTCCACGCGCGGGCGCGTAGCTCGAACCCAAACCCGAAAAAGGGGTCCCGGGCGGCAGCCTCGGGACCCCTTGGGAGGCGAAATGGGCAGGACACTACTCGAAGCTCAGCTGCTCCAGACGGTCAAAGACCACGCCGGCGCGCGTGAGGAAGGCGCGGGGGTCAAAGATCTTGTCAAGCTCGGCGGCCGGCACGGTGCAGCGCGGATCTGCCTCGAGCTTCTCGCGGAACGTGGTGCCGCCCTCGCACTGCTGGACCTCGCGCCACGTGGCCATGGCGTTCTCCTGCACGATGGCGTAGGCCTCCTCGCGGGTGATGCCCGTCTCCACGAGGGCGAGAAGGACCTTGGACGAGAAGATTAGGCCGCGCGTCTTGTTGAGGTTGGCGAACATCTGCGCCGGGTAGAGGATGAGGCCGTCCACGATGCGCGTGAGGCACTGGAACATGTGGTCCAGGGCGATGAAGCTGTCTGCCTGCGCCACGCGCTCGGCGGAGCTGTGGCTAATGTCGCGCTCGTGCCAGAGGGCCACGTTGTCAAAGGCCACCTGCGCGTTGGCCTTCACCACGCGGGAGAGGCCGCAGACCTTCTCCACCGTGATGGGGTTGCGCTTGTGCGGCATGGCGGAGCTGCCCTTCTGGCCCTTGCGGAACGGCTCCTCGGCTTCGAGGGTGTCGGTCTTCTGGAGGTTGCGAATCTCCGTGGCGATGCGCTCGCAGGTAGCGGCGGTGGTGGCCAGGACGCCGGCGAGATAGGCATGGTGGTCGCGGGAGATGACCTGCGTGGACAGCGGGTCGTGCACGAGGCCCAGGTGCTCGCAGACGTACTCCTCGACGAAGGGGTCAATGGAGGAGTAGGTGCCCACCGCGCCGGAGATGGCGCCAAAGGCCACGTTGGCGCGGGCGTCCTTCAGGCGGTCGTAGTCGCGCTTGAGCTCCCAGGCCCAGCTGCCGAACTTCATGCCAAAGGTCATGGGCTCGGCGTGGATGCCGTGGGTGCGGCCCACGCAGAGGGTGTCGCGCTCCTCGAAGGCGCGGCGCTTGCAGATTTCGCCGAGGCGGCGGCAGTCCTCGATGAGGAGGTCGGTGGCCTGGACGAGCTGGTAGCAGAGAGCCGTGTCGCCCAGGTCGGAGGACGTCATGCCAAAGTGGACCCAGCGGGATGGCTTGGGCTCGCCCTCGGGGACGTCGCGGTCGATGTACTCGCCCATGTTGGTGAGGAAGGCGATGACGTCATGGTTGGTCACGGCCTCGATGGCATCGACCTCGTCCTTGTTGAAGTCCGCGTGCTCGCGGATCCAGGCGGCCTCCTCGCGCGTGATGCCGATCTTGCCCATCTCGGCGTGCGCCTCGCAGGCCAGGACCTCGATCTCCTGCCAGATGCGGTACTTGTTCTCCAGGGAGAAGATGTGGCCCATCTCGGGACGGGTGTAGCGATCGATCATGCGGGGCCTCCTCGGCGTCTTGCGCGACTGACCCCTCGATTCTACCGCAGGCGGGCGACAAGAACGGGGCGGCCCGAACCAAGTCCGGACCGCCCCACAAAGGACTCGCGTTGGCGAGAAAAACTACTTGCTGCGACGACGCAGGGTCAGCGCGCCGACTGCCGCAGTGAGGCCGGCTGCGCCTGCGACGACCGCAGGTGGGAAGCTCGTGACGTCGCCGGTCTGGGCGAGCCCGTCGTCCTTCTCGGACTCTGACGGATTCTGCAGAGTCACCTCAGGCTCCTCCTCAATCTGCTCCCACTTGGCGTAAAGCGTCAGATTTGAGCGAACGGGGGCCGCAAAGTCGTAGGGTTCGACCGCATAGGAGCCGTTCGCAAACTCGTACCAGCCAAGGAACTTCCAACCCTCGCACACGGGATCGGTCGGCTTCGTCACGGGCGAGCCGTTCTCAACCTCAACGACCTGGTTCGTCGTCGAGGGAAGGCAGTCGTCAAAAGTCACCGTGTGCGTGACGGTCTCGACCTTGGAGCCGTTCTCGCCAGCAAAGCTGGAAGCGGCGTCCTTGTCGGTAAACACCCAGGTGTTTCCCTGCTTGTCAACGACGGCGTGCGCGCCGCCGTTTTCAAGGGCCTCGTCCGTGGAGGGGAAGATGTCGTAGGGGGTCTCATCGTCGTTCACGGCCACCGCAGCGTCGGGCGCGAGGTAGTCTCCGACCGCACGGTCGCTGAACGATCCGCCGGAGACGAAGCCCTTGCCGTCCGCGTCCTTGAAGTTATCCGAGCGCAGGGCGCCCACGAACTCGCCGCCGGTGATGGACATCTCGATCTTATCGATGGACGCCTGATCGTTGCCCATAACGTTGTGCTGGATGAAGGCCGTGTTCGCCTCGATGGTACCGCCGGCCACGGTCACCTTGACAGGCAGCTTGGTGGAGTGCTGCGCGACGATGATGCCGCCGCCGTCAACGGAGTTGCCGCCACCAATCTGATCCTTGGGATAGACGATAGTCTGGCTGGTATCGCCCTTGATGGTGCCGCCGTTGACCACGAGCTCGCCGGCGCGAATCTCTACGCCGCTGCAACCATCGAGCATACCGCCGTTGATGACGAGCTTGCCGTACTGAGGATGATAGATTGCCGGGCCGGCCTCACTCACGAGCGTGCCGCCGTTGATGGTGATGAGGGTGTTGTCCTTCTTGCCATCGCCATTGCCGCTCACCGCAAAGGCATACGCCTCGACGGTGGCGCCCTCGTTCACCGTGAGCTTAGTGGCGGTCTCCTCGTCGAAGGTGGCACCGCTTTTGTTTCCAAAGACCGTGATGCCGTAGATGTAGCCGGTGTTGCCGTCAACAGGCGCGCTGTTGACGGTGGCGCCCTCGTTCAGCGTGAGCTCGGCGCCGTCCAGCACGCGCATACCGTAGCCGTCGCCCGACTTCGGAACTTCAACCGTGACGGCAGCGTCCTCCATGACGAGCGAGGTGTCCTGTCCAGTGATCACAACGGCGAACGAGCGCGCAATCTGGCAGGTGTCGACGATGGTGCCGTTCTTGATGGTGCTTGCACCATTCGTGAAGGTGATGCCCGCCTCGTCTTTGCCCGTCTTGCCAATGAGGCTCAGCGTGTGCCCGCCGAGGTCAAGCACGACGCCCTTGTCGATGGTAAGGGGCGAGGTGTCCGCATCCGCGAGCAGCGTGATGGTGTCTCCGTCCGAGGCGGAGGAGACGGCTGCGGTGAGGCTGGGATAGCGCTGCCCATTAACCTCAGCAACGGGATTGGGAATCGTCACGCCCCAGGACCCGTCCTCGTTCTGCTCGGCCTTATAGCCTTCTGCGAACCACTCTTCAGCGGGCTCTGAGGAGAAGCTTCCGCCCGAGATTACAATCTCGACGGGAGCGTCCTCACCGCGACCTCCGTCATGGAGCTTCTGAACGGCGAACCCGTTCTCGCTTTCGAGGGTGCCCCCCTTGACGTTCAGGGTGACCTCGCGATCAGTGTAGTTGCCTTCGATGTAGATGGCATCGCCCGTCTCAGCTATGCCAGAGCTCTCGGGCTCGCCCGGCGTAAGCTTCTCACCGGTTGCCGTAATTGAGGAGGTGCCCTCCACGCTTAGGACGCCCCCCTTGAGGCCGATGCCCGTGCCCGCGGTGATCTTGGTGTCGATGACGTTGAGCACGCTGTCCGCAGGCGGGAAGTAGATACCCATGACGTCGCTTGGTACGCTGAGCTCGCAAGAGCGCAGGGTGACCGAGTTGTCGACGTTGTTGCCCTGAACGATGATTCCGGCGCCCCCGCTGTGCGTGGCGGAGAGCTCAACTTCCTCAAGCGTAAGCGTCACGTTCTGGAGCGCGTCGCTTCCGTGATAGACACCGACGATGGCACCCTCAGCATCTTCACAGGTCGAGACGATGGAGCCGTTCGTGATGGTGAGGTTCGTGTCCGATGCATTGACGTTCACCACGGGGTTGGCCGAGGAGGAGAGCTTGTGGCCGCCCAGGTCTACGGTCGCGGTAATGCCGCCGACGACCAGCTGGGCCTCGGAGTCCTTGAGAAGCGTAAGCGTGTCACCATCCGACAGGTCGGCAAGTGCGGTGGAGGCAACCTGGTAGAGCTTCACCGTGCCATCCGCAGAGACGACCTTTGCTGCCGCGTCCTCCTCGGCATCAAGCGGCTTCACCGACCAGTTGCCGCCTTCCTGAACGCTCTGCTTGCCCGAGGGAAGAAGAGCCGAAACGTCATTCGCAAAGTTCCCGCTCAGAATGTTGAGCTCCGCGCCCGCGAGGCCAAGCTCTACGTCGCCATTAATGGTCGGGACGCCCTGGTCTCCGCCGCCGATCGTCACCGACGGAGTTGCGCCAGCGACGCTGCCCTCG
The DNA here is from genome assembly GCA_019116265.1 of Candidatus Olsenella stercoravium. Lineage (GTDB taxonomy): Bacteria > Actinomycetota > Coriobacteriia > Coriobacteriales > Atopobiaceae > Thermophilibacter > Thermophilibacter stercoravium. Next base: position 29,228 of record DXBZ01000029.1, read on the forward strand.
ATCGAAATGGCGCCGTTAATCTCGCCGCCAAGGATGGAGGTTGTTCCGAACGAAGCACGAACGGCATTGGTCTTGGCCCCAAGCTGGCCGCCCGTCATCTCAAAGGTGCCCTGCGCGTTGTTCACCGCAACGCCAGTCGCCCCTGTCGTGGACACGGAGCCGCTCTCGAGGAGGAGCTTGGCGCCAATAGCGTTGACTGAAAGCAGTGTGGAGGCCGAGCCCTCAATCTTTCCCTCCCCTGGCGAGGAGTCGAGTATGACGAAGCTGCCTCTTATTTGAACTGTCTTACTTGCCGTGACGGTATGCCCGTCAAGGTCAAGCGAGATGTTTGACCCTGTAGGGGCAATGGTCAGACCGTCAATCGCCGCGTCGGCGATTAGGGCGATGTCCCACTCCGTCCCATTTTTAGGAGCGTTTTCAATAGCCTCCTTCAGGGTCGCGTACTCGGTTTCGCCGACCCTGGCGACGTTGCCGTTATCGGCCCACGCGGCGCGCGGGGCGAGCCCCACGGCGGCCACGAGAGCGACGGCGAGGGCGGCGAGCAGCCGGCCCCATGTCCTTCTCGTCCTCATACAAGCCTCGTTTCCCTTGTCGCCTTGCGGCGCGACAGACAGAGTCCTGCGTAAAGACTACCCCCCCCCCCGTATGGTATTTTCAAGTGTGATTCAGGGGATTTCGACTACCGGCGAAAGCCCTTACATTCGGAGGAGTTTATTGTTTCTGGGGCAGGATCCGCGCCTACGCCAGCGAGCCGGCGTCCGCCGCCAGCGTCTCGCGTGCCTCCTCGAGTTGCGTGACCACCGCGTCGTGCCCGGTCCCACCGTAGGTGACGCGGGCGTTGGCGATGCCCGCCGGGTCCAGGTCCTGCGCGATGTCCGGCCCAAAGAGCGAACTCGCGGCGGCAAACTCCTCGGGCGTGAGGTCCTCGAGGCCCTTGCCGTGCTTCTCGCAGTAGAGCACGAGCTCGCCCACCACGCGGTGCGCCTCGCGGAAGGGCATGCCCTTCTTGGCCAGGTAGTCGGCCACGTCCGTGGCGGCCGAGAAGCCCGTGCCCGCCTGCGCGAGCATGGCGTCGGCGTTCACGGTCATGGTCTCGACCATGCCCGCGGCGATCTCCATGCAGTCGGAGAGCGTGCGCGCGGCGTCGAGCGGGCCCTCCTTGCACTCCTGGAGGTCCTTGTTGTAGGCAAGCGGCAGAGACTTCATCGTGGTGAGCAGCGCCATGAGGTCGCCGTAGACGCGACCGGTCTTGCCGCGCGTGAGCTCGGCAAAGTCGGGGTTCTTCTTCTGCGGCATGATCGAGGAGCCGGTGGAGTAGCTGTCCGAGAGCGTGATGAAGCCAAACTCGGTGGAGCTCCACAGGACAATCTCCTCGCAGAGGCGCGAGAGGTGCATCATGCTCACCGCGCAGGCGTACTCGAGGTCGAGCAGGTAGTCGCGGTCAGAGACGGCGTCGAGCGAGTTGGGGATGGTGCGGATGAAGCCCAGGAGCTCGGTGGTACGCGCGCGGTTGAGCGGATAGGTGGTGCCGGCGAGCGCCGCCGCGCCGAGCGGGTTGGCGTCGGCGGCGTCGCGCGCGGCGGCGAGGCGGACGTGGTCGCGGGTGAACATCCAGAAGTAGGCGAGCAGGTGGTGGGAGAGCAGCACCGGCTGGGCGTGCTGGAGGTGGGTGTAGCCGGGCATCACCACGTCGAGGTTCTTCTCGGCAACGTCGAGAAGGACGCGGCGAAGGGCGACGTTACCGGCAAGCAGCTGATCACAGAGCTCCTTGGCGAGCAGGCGGATGTCGGTGGCCACCTGGTCGTTGCGAGAGCGACCCGTGTGCAGGCGTCCGCCGGGCGCACCGATCGCGCGGGTGAGCGCGCCCTCCACAGCCATGTGGACGTCCTCGTCGTTGACGTCCCAGACGAAGGTACCGTCCTCGATCTGCGCGGCAATGTCGGCGAGGCCCGCTTCGATGGCAGCCTGGTCATCGGCCGAGATGATGCCCTGCTCGGCAAGCATGCGGGCGTGCGCGCGGCTGCCGGCAATGTCGTGGGCCGCCATGTTCTTGTCGACCTCGAGGCTCGCGCCGAACTCCTGCGTGAACTGGTCCACGCCCTTCTCGAACCTGCCGCCCCACAGCGCCATCATGGCTCCTTCCTCGGATAATCCTGGCGTCTAGCTTATCAAAGCGACGTCATGTGCACGTTTTAGGCAGTTTGCAAGGCACACGGCGAGTAGCATCGACGCTTCTGCCAACAAACTTGCAGGTAGACGAGGTGCACATTATCTCGTTACTTGCCGCACCTGCTAAAAACTGCCTAAAACTGCAATACGGCCGACCGGGAGCGCCTCCCGGTCGGCCGTTTCTCGTGAAACGTGCTGGCGCCGCGCCCTAGTGCACGGGCTGGAGGCCGCTACCGGGCCCCTGGACCTTGGACCAGGTCTTGGACTGCAGACCGTGGAGCACGATGAAGCCCTCGGCAGCGGAGTGGTCGAAGGCGTCGCCCTCGTCGTAGGTGGCCAGGTTGTAGTCGTAGAGGCTGTATGCGGAGCGCACGCCGTCCACGAACAGGCCGCCCTTGCACAGGATGATGCGCACGTCGCCGGTCACGAACTTCTGCGTGTAGGCGTTGTACGCGTCAATCGCGTTGCGGTTCTGCGAGAACCAGAGGCCGCGATAGACCGTGGAGGCCCACTCGACGTCCATCTTGGCCTTCTGCTTGAGCGTCTCGGCGTCGAGGCAGAGCTGCTCGAGCGTCTGGTGCGCCTGGATGAGCAGCAGCGCCGCCGGGCACTCGTAGCACTCGCGGCTCTTGATGCCCACGACGCGGTCCTCGATCATGTCGATACGGCCGTAGCCGTTGCGGCCGGCGATCTCGTTGGCCTTGATGATGAGGCTGAGCAGGTCCATCTTCTCGCCGTTGATGGCAGTGGGGATGCCCTCCTCAAAGCTGATCACGACCTCCTCCGGCTCGGCGGGGCAGTCCTCGAGGTTGCTGGTCATCGTCCAGATGTCCGAGGGAGGCTTGTTCCAGGTGTCCTCGAGCACGCCGCACTCGATCGCGCGGCCCCAGAGGTTGTCGTCGATGGAGTAGGGCTTCTTCTTGGTGGTGGGCACGGGCACGCCGTTGGCCTCGGCCCACTCCATCTCGGAGTCACGCGTGGTGAGGTCCCACTCGCGCACGGGGGCGATGATCTCCAGCTCGGGGTCGAGCGCGCGGATGCAGGTCTCAAAGCGCACCTGGTCGTTGCCCTTGCCCGTGCAGCCGTGGGCGATGTACTTGGCACCGTACTGGTGCGCGATGTCCACGAGGTGCTTGGAAATCAGCGGGCGGCTGAGCGCGGAGAGCAGCGGGTAGACGCCCTCGTACTTGCCGTTGGCCCAGATTGCCTTGGAGAGGATCTTCTCGGCGTACTCGGCGCGCATGTCGATGGCCTCGGAGGCGATGGCGCCCATGTCGAGGGCCTTCTGCTTGATCCAGGAGAGGTCCTTCTCGTCCTGGCCCACGTTGCCACAGATGGCAATGACGTCGAGGTTCTTCTCGATCTGCAGCCACTTGACGATGACGGACGTGTCCAGTCCGCCGGAGTACGCGAGGACGACCTTTTCCTTCTCTGCCATGATTTTTCCTTTCACGTGAGGGTGTTTCTGAACAGGAAAACCCGACGATGTCGGCCACGGCGCGGCAGCGCGGGCCAGGGGACATCGCGGGCTAGATTCGTCGCATCTGACGGTTGGCGGGGAGGAGGGGGGCAGCGGGCATGAGCGCGCTGTGAACGTTCATCAACGTTAGCCTCCTCAGTAGTTGAGCGGGCGCGAGCTATTGGCCCGCGGCTGTCTGACGTGGGTGACTATAGGACAGTCGCCCGCAGGCGGCGAGAAGCGACTCCTTCTTGAAACATTTTCTTGCCCGGAAAGGGCCTGCCGCTGAGGTTTGGGTTCGTCGTTTTGGCGTACGCGCGGACACCCACATTGTTTTCGCAGCTAGATAGGTTGTTTAGATTTCTATTTATCAGATGGCCGCCGCTATTGAACCCAAACCTGTTTGCGGTTTGGGTTCACTTTTTGGGACGGCATGCTGCATCGATTATGGAATAATCCTCTGAGCTGCGGTTTCTCAAAATGGGAGACCGCTCCGCACAACGCAGTGAACCCAAACCGTAAAAGGAGGGCCGGGCGTCGAGAAGAACGTCCGGCCCATAGGCTTTGATGGTGCGCCCTCAGGGGTTCGAACCCTGGACCTTGGGATTAAAAGTCCCCTGCTCTGCCAGCTGAGCTAAGGGCGCGTGGGGTCGATTCTACTACTCCCAGGCCCACTGGCCGTTGACGAAGACCTCGACCTCGGTGCCGTCGGCGTGGATGCCCGTGATGGTGAGGTCGTCGGCGCCGACCATGAAGTCGACATGCGCGCTGCTCTGATTGACGCCGCGCTCGAGCAGGGCCTCCTTGCTGAGCTTGGGGCCGCCGGCGATGCACTCGGGGAACCCCATGCCGAGCGCCAGGTGACAGCTCGCGTTCTCGTCGTAGAGCGTGTCGTAGAAGAGCGTGTCGCTCTGACGGATGGGTGTGTTCTTGGAGACGAGCGCGACCTCGCCGAGGCGGCGCGAGCCCTCGTCGGTCTCGATGATGTGGCGCAGCACCTCGCGACCCTGCTCCGCGCCAAAGTCAACCACGCGGCCAGCCTCGAAGCGCAGCCAGAAGTCGCGCACGACCTGGCCGGCGTGGACGAGCGGCAGCGCAGAGTGGACCACGCCGTCGGCGCGCAGGCGGTCCGGGGAGGTGAAGACCTCCTCGGTCGGGATGTTGGGGAAGAACGTCACGCCGTCCTGCGTGCGGCCGGCACCACCGTCCCAGATGTGGCCCGCGGGCAGGCCAATCGTGAGGTCGGTACCGTTGGACGCCTCGTAGCGCAGGGCGTCGAAGGCGTGGTCGTTGAGGAAGCGCTTGGTCTTCTCAAAGGAGGCGTTGTGGGTCTCCCAGGCACTCTCGGGGTCGTCGCCGTCGGCGCGGGAGACCTCGAGGATGAGGACCCACAGGCGATAGAGCGCCTCGGCGGGCGAGAGCTCGGGGAAGACCTCACGCGCCCAGGCCTGCACGGGAACGCCCGCTATGCACCAGGCGTTGCGCCCAAAGTCCATGCCGTCGCGGAAGGAGCGGCACTCGGTGTTGCGGGCACGCGAGGCGGCGGCGGGCTTGGCTGGGTCGATGCCGCGCAGGATCGTGGGGTCCTGCCCCTCGAGGAACAGGAACGCCGCGCCGGCCTCGGCGAGCGAGTTGAGCTGCTCGACCTGCCAGGAGGGCGTGTGCTCAAAGAACTCGAGCGGGCAGCTCTCGTACGTGAGGCGGCTCACCTCGTCGTCGGCCCAGATCACGGTCACGTGCCCGGCGCCGCAACGATACGCCGCGCGCACCACGCGGCGGGCGAAGTCGGCGCGCTCGACGGGGGCCTGGAGCACGAGCTCCTGGCCGCGCTGCAGCGCGACGCCCTTGCGCACGAGAAGACTGGCATAGAGGTCAAGCTGCTCGGAGAGGCGCTCGGTCGCGACGCGGCACTCCTCGTCGGTCATGGGGATGTCTGCCACCCTGGTTCCTTTCACTTCGTGTGAGCTCGTCCGGGGGGCGGCGAGCGGCAACAAAAAGGGCCCCGGCTGGGGGCCCCGGACAATCTGGAGCGGGCAACGGGACTCGAACCCGCGAGTGTCAGCTTGGGAAGCTGATGCCTTACCACTTGGCGATGCCCGCGTCTGTGGCGCCGGGTCTGGCGCGCACCAAAGTATACCCTGCCGCGCGCCCGGGAGGCAAGGTGCGCGGAATCCCCATGGAGTCATGAGAAGTCGTGGAGACCACGTGACGGGAGAGGCTCCCAGGCTGCGGCGCCGCCGAAGCTCGTCTGGCCTCGCCGACCCAGATCGACGGCGCTGACCTGCGCGCGGCGCAGCGACGACAGCCAGCCGAAAGCCCCGTGCAAGCCAGCCGAAAGACAGCGGGAAGGTTCGTGCAAGGAGCGGTTCCTAACGTAGGACCTCCCATCCGACGACAGGAGGTCACATGGTCGAGAAGAACGTTGTCACAGGCGCGCGAGCCTGCGCGCGACGGCGCCCGGCGCAAGCGGAGCGCGCCCGCGCGCCGTGTTCGCGACTCAAGGGAGGAGACCTGCCACGCGACGCGCGCCACCCAGCGGTCGGGCACGCGGGGAGGTCGCGGCTCGGCTAGGCCGCAGGACGGCTACGAGCGACGGATCATCTCCGTGACGATCGCCGCGACCTGGGACGCCTGGTCGCCGCTCACGTTCTCGATCGTGTCCTCCGGGGTGCGGGAGAGCGCCGGGAGGCCGCTCTCGTCAACGCCCATGAGGGTGACGGCCCTGAGCGAGGAGCGCATGGCGGGCGTCGCGTCGGTGTCCGCCCAGTCGTGCGTCTCCTGGCCGAGCTGGACGTGCAGGTCCCCGGCAGCACCTCCGAGCAGACGCATCATGCGGCGATCGGCACGGCGGGTCTCCTCACGCCCCTCGTTTTTGAGGGCGACGAGGCGGCCGGCGCCGACACAGTCGAGGTTGACGATGAAGCAACCCCTGATCTCGGAGCGGTGACGCGCGAGGAACGCCTGCATGCCAGCATGGTCGAGCGCGGACCCGCCAAGGGCGACGAACCAGATGTCGTGTGCGACGAGCGCATCGTCACCGAGAGAGAGCACGGCGTCGCGCAGGTCATCCTCGCTCGGCTGCTCGTCGTCCTCGACGAGTCGGAGGTCGCCGCGGGTCGCGGCGCCGCCGCGCCAGGTGCGGCCGTCATCGGAGTCCCCGTCGCCGGACTGCCCCTTGCCGCGCAGGCGACCGAGCAGGGAGCGCTTGGGCCTCTCCGCGTCGTGGTCGTCGCCGGCGTCGACCGTCCCGAGAGGCTCCCCCTGGGGCGTACCGGTCAGGACCTCAAACTGGGGCTCGACGGATGCCGCCGCGTCGTCGGCCGTCCTGACGCGCGTGCCGTTGGGGTCGGTCGCGAAGGGGTCGGTCTCGCTCGCGGACGGGTCGGGAAGGTCGAAAAGGGACGCGCGACGCGCAACGCTCGAGAGCTGGGGGCGGTAGCTCGTCTTACCCCACTCGGGGTCGCTCGGGGCATCCGGGCGCTCGAGGGGCTCGGCGGGCTGGGTGGCATCGGGGTCGTACTCCTCATCCATGGCGGAGAGACCCGAGGTGTCCTTGGGCCCGACGCCCTCGCTGCCGTCGTCCATCACAATCTGGAAGCTTGCCGTCGCGAGGGTCTCTGCGGCAGTCGAGGCCGTGACCTCAGCCGGATCCTCCTCGTCGGCGACAGCCTCGGGGCCGGTCGCCTCGGGCGCGGCCTCGGATTCCATGGGGGCTTCCTCGACGCCCTCGGCCTCGGTCTCGGGGGCGGAAGCGGGAGAGATCTTCGACTTGACCAGCGCGACGACGCGCTCGAAGAGGTCCCGCAGGGGATTCGACGCAGGCGCTGGCTCATACGCGTCGTCCGGCTCCGGCTCGGAGGAGGCCTCGGAGACGAGGGGGGCCGCGACGGACACGGGCTCGGCCCCGGAGACGGCGGCAGAAACGGGTGCGGGCCTCTCGGAGGGAGCGGGAGCAACGTACTCGATCTCGCAGGAGTCGGGCAGAATCGCGAGCGAGCGCAGCACCTCCTCGCCGTGGCGGACGCCGACGACCGGCCCCTCGTCGAACACGGGCTCGCCGTCGGGAGCGGTCGCCTCGTCGGCGGCGGGCTCCTGGACGTCCGCTGCCACCGGCTCGGCCTCGACGTCAGACGCGGGGCGGGACTTGGGTCGGTCACCGCTCGGGCGAACGTTCTCGAGCACGCCGAGGAGCGCCGCGACGGAGGCCTTGTTGTCGTTGGCCCCGTCGGTGCACGGCGCGGTGCGCTCGGCGATCGAGCCCACGGCGAGCAGCGTCGCGGGCGCGGCGGCCAGGATGCCGACTATCCAGAGGACGATCCGGAAGGGAGCGGGAAGGAAGCCGAGGATCTGAA
>DXBZ01000030.1 GCA_019116265.1 Candidatus Olsenella stercoravium
GTCGACCGCTGGATGCGCTGGTTCCGCGAGGGGCGCCGCTCGCAGGCCCTCGGCTGGCTCACGCCCGACGAGCACCGCAGGGCGCTGGGCTACGCCGTGTAGGATGTACGAGAAAACGTCCGCAGTCCCCAGCCCCACTTTTATGGACGCTGGACGAGAAAAACGTGCCGCAGCCTCGTTTTTCAGGACGCGTCGGGCGAGAAGGACCCCCGCCCCCGCGCCGCACAAAAAAAGGGGGTCGGACCCGTGGGTCCGACCCCCGTAAGGTGCGCTGGGCACCCGGCAAGTAAGCGAACTTACTTGAGGGTGACGGTGGCGCCGGCCTCCTCGAGCTGCTTCTTGGCGGCCTCGGCGTCCTCCTTCTTGGCGCCCTCGAGGACGGCCTTGGGGGCACCCTCGACGACCTCCTTGGCCTCCTTGAGGCCGAGGTTGGTCAGAGCGCGGACGACCTTGATGACGGCGATCTTGTTGTCGCCAAAGCCCTCGAGCACGACGTCGAAGTTGGTCTTCTCCTCCTCCTCGGCGGCAGCGGCGCCAGCGGCGGGGGCGGCGGCAACGGCGACGGGGGCGGCGGCGGAGACGCCGAAGGTCTCCTCGATGGCCTTGACGAGCTCGGAAGCCTCGAGCAGGGTCATCTCCTTGAGGGCGTCAATAATCTCCTCGGTGGTGAGCTTAGCCATGTTTCAATCCTTTCGGTCCCGCGCGTTCTGCGCGGATTTGCGTTTACGATGCGGCGTGCGCCGCGCTTGGTGGTGCTAGGCGGCCTGCTTCTGCTCGGCCACGGCGTTGACGCTGCGGGCAAGACCGCCCGGGACCTCGCTGACGCAGACGGCGATGTCGCGCGCGAAGCCGCTGATGAGACCAGCGATCTGAGCCATGAGCTGCTCGCGGTTGGGCAGGTCGGCGTAGGCCTTGGCCTCGTCGGCCGAGAGGGCCTTGCCGTCGGCGATGGCGCCGATGAAGCCCATCTTCTTGAGCTTCTCGGACTGCTCCTTGATGACCTTGGCGGGCTCCACGGGATCCTCGCCGTAGAAGACGTAGGCGCAGGTGCCGGCGAGCATGTCGTCGATGTTGGGGAGTCCGGCGTTCTCAAGAGCAATCTTGACGATGTTGTTCTTGTACACCTTCATCTCGGCACCGGCGGCGCGCAGGGCGCGACGGACCTCCTGGGTCTCCTTGACGGAGAGGCCGCGGTAGTCGACCACGAAGACGCCGTTGGAGGAGTCGATCGAGCCGGCAACCTTCTCGAGCATCTCGACGTTGGACTTGGATGGCATGTTGTTACACCTCCTCTTGCTGCGGTCGGGCATGCCGCCGACGGGCGGGCCTTCCGCATGAGAAGACCCCGTTTGGCGTTGCCAAAGCGGGGTCCTCGAGGATGCTATCTCTGAGACCACCTCGGCAGGCGGGTTGCCCCTTTAAGCCTTGCGGCACCGGCTGTCTTTGGCAGCGGACATGCAGTGAAACGGTCGCGAGACAAAGCTTCTCGCACGGGACATTGTGTCACGGGGCGAGAAGCCCGTCAAGCTGGCGGGAGAATACGCGCTAGTCCTCCATGAAGTTGCGCGTACGGGTGGTGTCGACCTTGATGCCAGGGCCCATCGTGGTGGAGATGACCACGGACTTGACGTACTTGCCCTTGGCGCTGGACGGCTTCACACGAAGGAGCTCGGTGAGCAGCGCGCCGTAGTTCTCGACGAGCTTCTCGGTGTCAAAGGAGACCTTGCCCATCGGAACGTGGCAGATGCCGTAGCGGTCGGCACGATACTCCACGCGGCCGGCCTTGAGCTCGCCGACCATCTTGGCGACGTCCATGGTGACGGTGCCGAGCTTGGGGTTGGGCATGAGGCCACGGGGGCCGAGGATCTTACCAAGGCGGCCGACCTTGCCCATCATGTTGGGCGTGGCGATGGCGGCGTCAAAGTTCAGCTCGCCAGCCTGGACCTGGGCCACGAGGTCATCGGAGCCCACGATGTCGGCGCCAGCGGCCTCGGCCTCGCGGGCCTTCTCGCCCTCGGCGAAGACGGCGACGCGGACGGACTTGCCGGTGCCGTGGGGCAGGGCGATGGAGCCGCGGACGTTCTGGTCGGCCTTGCGGGTGTCGACGCCAAGGCGGACGGCGACCTCGACGGTCTCGTCAAACTTGGCGGGAGCGAGCTCCTTGGCGAGCTCCATGGCGGCCTTGGGCGAGTAGAGCTTGGTGCTCTCGACCTTGGCGGCAGCGGCCTTGTAGTTCTTTCCGTGCTTAGGCATGTTGCAAACCTCCTGTGGTCAGCGGGCGTCTGCGCCCTCCCACATCGATGATACGAGGGGACGGTCCCTTCGTATCATGTTCCTCAAATGATACGAAGGGACTGTCCCTTCGTATCATCAGCTGGCTACTCGGCGATGGTGACGCCCATGGAGCGGGCGGTGCCGGCGACGATCTTCTTGGCGGCCTCGATGTCGTTGGCGTTGAGGTCCGGCATCTTGATCTCGGCGATCTTGGTGAGCTGCTCATCGGTGAGCTGGCCAACCTTGTCGCGCTGGGGCACGCCGGAACCGCTCTTGAGGCCGAGCTCCTTCTTGATGAGCTGGGCCGCGGGCGGGGTCTTGCAGACGAAGTCGAAGGAGCGGTCCTCGTAGACCGAGATCTCGACGGGGATGATGTCGCCGGCCTTGTCCTGCGTGGCGGCGTTGAACGCCTGGCAGAACTGCATGATGTTGACCTGGGCGGCACCGAGGGCGGGGCCGACGGGAGGCGCGGGGTTGGCGCCGCCGGCGGGAATCTGGAGCTTGATGAAGTTGACGACCTTCTTCTGGGCCATGGTTCTTCTCCTTGAGAGGTTCTGTATTCCTGCTATGTCCGCGCCGCGCCCGAGAAGCAATCCTCACCGATACGGGCGGGCGGAGGTTCCGTTCCTACGCGATCGTTGCCACCTGCTCGAGCGTGAGCTCGACCGGGGTCTCGCGACCAAAGATCATGAGCATGACCTTGACCTTGCCCGCCTCGGGCATGACCTCGGAGACCTGACCGTCGAAGTCGGCGAGCGGACCGGAGACCACGCGCACCGCCTGACCGACCTCGATCGAGGTGGAGGTGCGCTTGGGCGCCACCGGGGTGGTGCCGCGGGCGCCGGTGCGACGCATGATCTTGTCGAACTCGCTGCGACGCAGCGGGGAGGGCTTGCCGTCGGGACCCACGAAGCCCGTGACGCCGGGGGTGTTGCGCACGAAGGACCACGTGTCGTCGTTGCCCTCCATGCGGACGAGGACGTAGCTCGGCAGGACCTTGGACTCCTTGGTCTCGCGCTTGCCGCCCTCCTTGATCTCGGTGACCTCCTCCGTGGGGATCTGGATGTCCACGATCTGGTCGCCGAGACCATAGGTCTCGATGCGGTGCTCGAGGTCGGCCTTGACCTTGTTCTCGTAGCCCGAGTAGGTGTGAATCACGTACCAGCGCTTAGCCATGTCTATCCCCTCAGACCCGTGTAGCCAACGAGCGCGGCGACGATGCCGGAGTCAACGAGCCAGATGATCACGCCAAAGACAATCAGCATGGCGATAATCGCCACGGAGTAGCTCTTGAGCTCGCCTTTGGACGGCCACACGACGCGCTTCATCTCGGAGCGGACGTCACCGAGGTAGTTGAAGAAGCGACGGAAGATGCCGGGCTTCTTGTCCGACTTCTTGGCGGGCTTCTTCTCCGTCTTCTTCTCAGCCTTGGCAGGAGCCTGGGAGGGCTTGGAGGAGGAGCCGGCGGCAGGGGCCGAGGCGGTACGGGCGGCCTCGATGCGAGCGCGCTCCTCGGCGCGCGCCTTGCGGACGCTCCTCTTGTTGCGGTCCTTGTTCGCCATCGACTCTCCCTAGAAGACGTGCCTTACATGGAAACCGGCTAACCCCGAAGGGAAAGCCGGTGGTGAGATCTGGCAGGCCAGGAAGGACTCGAACCCTCAACAAACGGTTTTGGAGACCGCCGCTCTACCATTGGAGCTACTGGCCTGTTTGGAAAGCCCACCTGCTAGCGGGTCTCCCTGTGAAGCGTGTGCTTGTGGCACCACGGGCAGTACTTCTTCAACTCCATACGATCGGGGTTGTTGGCCTTGTTCTTGTCCGTGGTGTAGTTGCGGCGCTTGCACTCAGTGCACGCGAGGGTAACCAGAGTACGCATTGATCCTCCTGAAAGTACTACTCGTTGGAGGGAGTTTCCCTCGAACGTGACGTGCGGTGGTATACGCTACCATCCACCCTCCGGGTTTGTCAAGGCAGCGTTCTTCTCGTCTCCTCAATCACAAAATGTACAGAGGCGAGAAGAACGACGCCTCGCGCTCAAAAAGGGCCCGGCACGCGGGGTGTCGGGCCCTTTGGGTTTGAGTGAGCGGAAGCTACTCGATGATGCTGGAGATACGGCCGTCGCCGACGGTGTGGCCGCCCTCGCGGATGGCGAACTTGTCGCCCTGCTCCATGGCAATCTCGTGGATGAGCTCGCAGGTGACGGTCACGTGGTCACCCGGCATGGCCATCTCGACCTTGGTGCCGTTGGAGTCGGTGAGCTCGGAGATGTCACCGGTGATGTCCGTGGTGCGGAAGTAGAACTGCGGACGGTAGCCGGCGAAGAACGGGGTGTGACGGCCGCCCTCCTCCTTGGTGAGAACGTAGATCTCACCGGTGAACTTCTTGTGCGGGGTGACGGTGCCGGGCTTGCAGATGACCTGGCCGCGCTCGATGTCCTCGCGCTTGATGCCACGCAGGAGGATGCCGACGTTGTCGCCAGCCTCGCAGTAGTCCATGGTCTTGCGGAACATCTCGATGCCGGTGGCAACGGAGGTCTGCTTCTCGCGGATGCCGATGATCTCGACCGGCTCGTTGAGCTTCAGGGCGCCGCGCTCCACACGACCGGTGGCAACGGTGCCGCGGCCGGAGATGGTCATGACGTCCTCGATGGCCATGAGGAACGGCTTGTCGTTGTCACGCGGCGGCGTCGGGATGTAGGAGTCGACGGCGTGCATGAGCTCGATGATGGAGTCGACCCACTTCTGCTCGCCGTTGAGGGCGCCGAGGCCGGAGCCGCGGATGATGGGCAGGTCGTCTCCGGGGAAGCCGTACTCGGAGAGGAGGTCACGGGTCTCCATCTCAACGAGGTCGATGAGCTCCTCGTCGTCGACCATGTCGCACTTGTTGAGGAAGACGATGATGTAGGGGACGCCGACCTGACGGGCGAGCAGGATGTGCTCGCGGGTCTGAGCCATGGGGCCGTCGGTGGCGGCGATGACGAGGATGGCACCGTCCATCTGAGCCGCACCGGAGATCATGTTCTTGATGTAGTCAGCGTGGCCCG
>DXBZ01000031.1 GCA_019116265.1 Candidatus Olsenella stercoravium
CGTTGGGGCTCGCGACGTAGACCGCGTCGACCTCCGGGCAGGAGGCGAGCTCCGCCAGGTCGTCGAAGAACAGGTGCGCGCCGTAGCGCTCCCCAAAAGAGCGGGCGCGCTCGAGGTCGCGCGAGTAGGCGCCCACGTACTCTGCGCCCCTTGCCTCGGCGAGCGCCTCGACAAACCGCTCGCATATGCCGCTCGTGCCGATGCTCGCAAACCTGACCGTGCCCATCACGTCCCCTTTCGTCGCCTGAGTCGATTCTAGCACCGTGCTTTTCTCGCGCGGGCGCCCGCGGACTGCTAAGGTTCTAAGGGTGTGTCGAGAAGGACGGGTGACATGTACACGTTTGAGAGCCGAGTGCGCTACAGCGAGTGCGACGAGACGGGACGCCTGTCCCTCGTCTCGATGGTCAACTACCTGCAGGACGCCTCGACCTTTCAGTCCGAGGAGCTCGACCGGGGCCTTGAGAGCCTCAGTCGGCACACCATAGCGTGGATTCTCGCGGCCTGGAGGATCGAGGTCGAGCGGCTCCCCCTCCTGGGCGAGCGCATCCGCGTCTCCACCTGGTGCTACGACATGAGCCGCTCGCGCGCCCTGCGCTGCTTTGCCATAGCCGACGAGTCGGGGTGCGAGCTGGTGCGCGCCGACTCCAAGTGGTTCGTCTACGACGTCGCGGCCGGACGCGTCACGCACGTCCCCGACGACCAGCGCATCTACCTCTCGAGCGAGCCGCGCGCCCAGATGGCGCCCCTCGAGCGGCACCTGCGCCCCGAGGGCGAGGGCACCGCCACGACCGCGAGCGTGGTGCGCGCCCACAACCTCGACACCAACCGCCACATGAACAACGCCCAGTACGTGCTCCTCGCGAGCGACGCGCTCGAGGAGCTGGGACACGCCGGCGCCGTCTCGTGCGTCTCGGTGCTCTATCGCAGGATGGCCCTGCTCGGGGACGTCATCGTACCCCACGTGAGCGAGCGCCCGGGCGGCTGGGACGTCAGCCTTACCGATGATGCGGGCGAGGTCTACGCACTCGTCCGATTTGAGATGAAGCAGGGGGAGACACGATGACCGTTCACGTATCGGCGGCACTGATCAACCGCAACGGGCGCCTGCTCGCCGCCAGGCGCGCGGACGGCGAGCAGGCCGGCCTCTGGGAGCTGCCCGGGGGCAAGGTGGAGGACGGAGAGGTCGCCGTAGACGCGCTCCGTCGAGAGATCCGCGAGGAGCTCGGCTGCGACGTGCGCTCGCTGTGGCTCTACGACACCGTCGAGTACGACTACCCCGACTTCCACCTCTCCATGGACTGCTTCGTCTGCACCCTCGCCGAGGGCGCCGAGCCGCAGGCGTGCGAGCGCATCCACTCCGAGCTGCGGTGGCTCTCGCGAGACGAGCTCTTCGACGTCGAGTGGCTGCCGGCCGACGTCTCCCTCATGCGCGCGCTCACCTACTACTGGGACGAGGCCTTCTCAGACCAGCTTCTCTAGACGACTTGCTATAATGGAGCCCCGAGAAAGGAACCCCCATGACGTATGACAACCTGCCGGACCACCGTCCGACGACCCCGACGATAGAGAGCCCGAGCGGCACGACCGACCCGGACAACAGCAACTCCGGCCCCGCCGCGTACGTGATCTTTACGCTGGCGGCCGGTCTTCTCGTCCTGCTGCTCCTGGGCGTCTCGAGCTGCGTGGGCGCCATCGGCTCGATCGTCTCCGCCCACGCGGGCGAACCCAGCGGCGCCGTCTCCACCGAGATGCCCCGCGACTGGGACCCGCTCGAGGACGACCTCTTTGACGGAAACGGCGAGCGCGGCCGCATTGACGACGGGCCCATCTCCCGGACGTAGGAGCGCCAGCATGAGCAAGGCAGACGACCTCTTCATCTCCATGTGCTCGGACATCATCGAGCACGGCACCACGACCGAGGGCCAGAAGGTCCGCCCGCGCTGGGAGGACGGCACGCCCGCCTACACGATCAAGCGCTTTGGCGTGTGCAACCGCTACGACCTGCGCGAGGAGTTTCCGGCGCTGACGCTGCGCCGCACCGCCCTCAAGTCCGCGATGGACGAGGTGCTCTGGATCTACCAGCGCAAGTCCAACAACATTCACGACCTCAAGCCCCACATCTGGGACGAGTGGGCCGACGAGACGGGCTCGATCGGCAAGGCCTACGGCTATCAGGTGGGCGTGAAGTCCCACTACCCCGACGGCGACTTCGACCAGATGGACCGCGTCCTCAGGGACCTGCGCGAGAACCCCTACTCGCGCCGCATCATGACGAACCTCTACACCTTTGCCGACCTCTCCGAGATGAACCTCTACCCCTGCGCCTACAACGCGATCTACAACGTGACGCAGGAGCTGGGGGAGGACCGCCCCACCCTCAACATGGTGCTCGTCCAGCGCAGTCAGGATGTGCTCGCGGCCAACAACTGGAACGTGTGCCAGTACGCGATCCTGCTCATGATGGTGGCCCAGGTCTCGGGCATGAACGCCGGCGAGCTCGTCCACATGATCGCCGACGCTCACATCTATGACCGCCACGTCGACGTCGTGCGCGAGCTCATCTCGCGCCCCACGTACCCGGCGCCCACCGTCCGCCTCAACCCCGAGGTCACTGACTTCTACGACTTCACGACCGACGACCTGATCGTTGAGAACTACGAGCACGGCCCCCAGGTCAAGAACATCCCGATCGCGGTCTGAGCCGGCGAGAGGGCGAGAAGGACAATGTCCCGGCGCTCAGACAGCTTGCCGCAGAAAACGCGGCAAGAACTCACGGCGGGACAATGTCTTTCTCGCCCTCTCGTATGCGTTTCTCAAGCTCGTGGCCCGGCACATTGTCCCGCGCGCAGTTCTGCAGGCGCGTCCTTTGCGCCGAAGCTGTTTGGGCACGGGGCATTGTGCCGGGCCATGACCCACAGAAAGGTATAAATGATGAGCTGCAAGTTGAGTGCGATCGTGGCAGTGTGCGACGACTGGGGCATCGGTCTCGATGGCGGGATGGTCGTTGAGAACCGTGAGGACATGCGGCACTTTGTTGCTTGCACGACAGGGCACCCGGTCATCATGGGCAGAAAGACGCTCGAGAGCTTCCCGGGCGGCCGTCCGCTCAAGAATCGTCGCAACGTCGTGCTCACGAGAGACGAGTCCTTCTCGCCTGAGGGCGTTGAGGTGGTTCACTCCGTTGATGAGGCGCTCGACACCGTCGCGGGCGAGGATGAGGCCTGGGTCATCGGAGGAGGGCAAGTCTACGAGCTGCTTCTCCCCCACTGCGAGAGGGCAGTCGTGACGCGCGACCACTGCCTACGCAAAAGTGACACCTTCTTCCCGAACCTCGACGCCGATCCCGCCTGGGAGGTCGACGAGGTTCGAGAAGGTGGCTTCACGCCCGAGGGAGTGGGGTTTGACTTTGCGACCTACGTGCGCAGACTGACGCCAACTGCCGACTAGGTTCGCCGAGAACCTTCGAAACAGAAATACTGCACAGAATCGAGTCAATCGGGGGGCCATTCTGTGCAGTTTTTCTGTTTCGAGGGAGTGGAAACAAGAGCTAAACGAGAAGGACCCGCCAGTCGCAGGGGCTGACGGGTCCGAGGTCACGCTGTGCGGAGAAGCGCTAGTCGGTGTCGACCGCAGCGTCGACCTGGCTGCGGAGGAACTCCTCGGCGTCCTTGCGGCCGCGGGAGAGCTCGGCGGCGGCCATGACGGGCACCCAGTAGTGCACCTTCTGCTTGGCGATGTCGGCCTTCTTGGAGAAGAGGTCGAGATAAGCCTCGGCGTGGCCGGGGTGATACATCTTGAAGAGGATGTAGGTCATCGCGGCGTCGGCCTCGGGAAGGCCACGGGTGACGTGGGTCCAGTCGCAGGCGTAGAGCGTGCCGTCCTCGGCAACGATCACGTTGGACGGGTTGAAGTCGCAGTGGCAGATGCTGCGGCCCGGCGCCATGCGGTCGGCCCTCATCTGGAGGTCGTAGCGCACGGAGGGATCGAGCTCAGGGGCCTTGCCCACCATGCCGGCGATCTTGGTCTTCTGGTCCTTCATGAGGTCGGAGCCGTGGACGCCCTGGATCTCAATCTGGAAGTCAACAAACTGCTCGAGGAGCCTGTCGTACTCGGGGGTGCCCTCGGCGGCGTCCATCAGCGAGCGCATGGTGACGCCCTCGACGTACTCCGTGGAGAGAGCCCAGGAGCCGTCGGCGACCTGGGAGACCTCGAGGACCTTGGGGACGCGGACGCCGGCCTCGATGACGCGCGCGATGTTGAGCGCCTCGTTGAAGACGTCGGACGCGGGCTTCGTGGCCTTGAAGACCTTGACGATGCGACCGCCGTCGACATAGACGACCTTGTTGTGGCGCTCGACGATGACCTGCTTGCTGTCAGAAAGTTCCATTGCTGCCTCCTTCTGGGCAACGAGAAGAAC
Organism: Candidatus Olsenella stercoravium; assembly: GCA_019116265.1. GTDB lineage: Bacteria > Actinomycetota > Coriobacteriia > Coriobacteriales > Atopobiaceae > Thermophilibacter > Thermophilibacter stercoravium. Next base: position 4,418 of record DXBZ01000031.1, read on the forward strand.
GTTTGCGGACTAGTCCTCGTAGGAGCTGGGCTCGCGGCCGTAGAAGGCGTCGAGGTAGAGCTCCTTGATCTCGGAGATGAGCGGGTAGCGCGGGTTGGCGCCGGTGCACTGGTCGTTGAACGCGTTCTCGGACATCTCGTCGAGCGTGGCGAGGAAGTCCTCCTCGGTGACGCCAAAGCCGGCGATGGTCTCGGGCACGCCCACGTGAGCCTTGAGCTCCTCGATGCGGGCGATGAAGTTCTCGAAGACCTCCTGGTCGGTGCGGCCCTTGATGCCGCAGAAGCGACCGGCCTCGGCGTAGCGCGCCAGGGTCTTGGGGTGGTCGTACTGCGGGAAGGTGCCCATCTTCACCGGGCGCTCGGCGGCGTTGTAGCGCATGACGCGGGTGAGGATGACGGCGTTGGCCAGGCCGTGCGCGATGTGGTGGTAGGCGCCGAGCTTGTGAGCCATGGAGTGGTTCACGCCGAGGAAGGCGTTGGCGAAGGCCATGCCGGCGAGGCAGGAGGCGTTGGCCATGTGGTCGCGGGCCTCGACGTCGGTGCCGTCGTCATAGGCGCGCTCGAGGTAGGTGAGGACGAGCTTCATGGCGCGCAGGGCGAGGCCGTCGGTGTAGTCGGACGCCATGATGGAGACGTAGGCCTCGAGGGCGTGCGTGAGGACGTCGACGCCGGAGGCGGCGGTCAGGCCCTTGGGCTGGGTCATCATGTTGTCGGTGTCGACGATGGCCATGTTGGGCAGGAGCTGGTAGTCGGCGATCGGCCACTTGGTGCCGGTGTTGGCGTCGGTGATGATCGAGAAGGGCGTCACCTCGGAGCCGGTGCCGGAGGAGGTGGGGATGGCCACGAAGAAGGCCTTCTCACCCATCTGCGGGAAGGTGTAGACGCGCTTGCGGATGTCCATGAAGTCCATGGCCATGTCCTCGAACTTGGCCTCGGGGTGCTCGTACATCATCCACATGATCTTGCCGGCGTCCATCGCGGAGCCGCCGCCGATGGCGATGATGCAGTCGGGCTCGAAGGCCTTGACCTGCTCAAGGCCGCGCTCGCAGTCCTGGAGCTTGGGGTCGGGCGAGATGGACCAGAAGCTGGAGTAGACGATGCCCTGCTCGTCAAGGGAGGCCTCGATCTTCTTGGTGAAGCCGCTCTTGTAGAGGAAGGAGTCGGTGACGATGAAGGCGCGCTTCTTGCCGTAGACCTCGGAGAGCTCGCGCAGGGCCACGGGCATGCAGCCCTTCTTGAAGAAGACCTTCTCGGGGACACGGAACCACAGCATGTTCTCACGCCTCTCTGCAACGGACTTGATGTTGAGCAGATGCTGGGGGCCAACGTTGCCAGAGACGGAGTTGCCGCCCCAGGAGCCGCAGCCGAGCGTCAGCGACGGCGGCATCTTGAAGTTGTAGATGTCGCCGATGCCGCCCTGGGCGGCCGGGGTGTTGATGAGGATACGGCAGGTCTTCATGCGCTTGGCGTGCTCGGCCATCTTCTCGGTCTCGCGGGTGTCGATGAAGAGCGAGCTCGTGTGGCCGTAGCCGCCGTCGGCGATGAGGCGCTCGGCCTTGGAGAGAGCGTCCTCCCAGTTCTTGGCGCGGTACATGCCGAGGATGGTGGTGAGCTTCTCGTGCGCCCACGGCTCGGACGGCTCGACGGACTCGACCTCGCCGATGAGCACCTTGGTGCTGGCGGGGACGGAGACGCCGGCGGCCTCGGCGATCTTGGGTGCGGGCTGGCCGACCATCTTGGCGTTGACGCCGCCGTTGACGATGACGGTGTTGCCGACCTTGGCGATCTCGTCACCCTGGAGGAAGTAGCAGCCGCGCTTCTGGAACTCGGCCTTGACCTTGTTGTAGACCTTGTCGAGGACGATGACGTTCTGCTCGGTCGCGCAGATCATGCCGTAGTCGAAGGTCTTGGAGTGAATGATCGAGTTGACGGAGAGCTCGATGTCGGCGGTGTCGTCGATGATGGCCGGGTTGTTGCCCGGGCCGACGCCGAGGGCCGGCTTGCCGGAGGAGTAGGCGGCGTTGACCATGCCCGGGCCACCGGTGGCCAGGATGATGTCGGCGGAGCGCATGAGCTCGGAGGTCATGTCAAGGGACGGCACGTCGACCCAGTCGATGATGCCCTTGGGGGCACCGGCGGCCTCGGCGGCCTCGCGCACGATGCGGGCGGCCTCGGCGGTGCACTTGCCGGCGCGCGGGTGCGGGGAGATGAGGAT
>DXBZ01000032.1 GCA_019116265.1 Candidatus Olsenella stercoravium
GGGACTGCGGACGTTTTCTCGTACATCCTACACGGCGTAGCCCAGCGCCCTGCGGTGCTCGTCGGGCGTGAGCCAGCCGAGGGCCTGCGAGCGGCGCCCCTCGCGGAACCAGCGCATCCAGCGGTCGACCTCGGACATGAAGTCGCCCAGCGCCCAGCCCGACCAGTCCCTCGGGTGGAACATCTCGCTCTTGAGGGTCCCGAAGAACCCCTCCATGCGCGCGTTGTCGCAGCTCCTGCCCCTGCGCGACATGCTCCTGACCAGGCCGTGGCGCTCGCACAGGGCCACCCACCCCGGCCAGCGGTAGTGCCCGCCGCGGTCGGAGTGGACGACCGGCCGCTCGCCGCCGCCGAGCGTCGCGCACGCGGCCCGCAGGCTCGAGTTGGCGAGCTCGGCGGTGGGCCTCCCGCCCGCCGACCAGGCGACCGGGCGCCCGTCGAAGCAGTCCACGACCGCCGAGAGGTAGCACTTGCCGGCCTCCCCGGGCAGCCGGAACTCGGTGATGTCGGTGACCCACAGCAGGTTGGGGGCCGGGGCGGAGAGGATGTGGGTCCCGTCCCCGCGCAGGAGCAGGTTCGGGGGCGCGGGCGAGGGCTCGCCGGCGTAGGAGGACCACGCCCGGCGCCGGCGCCTGGCCGCCGAGAGCCCCTCCTCGCGCATGATGCGCCTCACGACCTTCTCCGAGACGCGCGTGCCGCGGCGGCGCAGCTCGGCGTGGACGGGCCGGTAGCCCCTGCCGCCGCCCATCCCCTCGAACAGGGAGCGGACCTCGGCCCTGAGCGCGGCGTACTTGTCACGCCCGAGGCGGGCCCGGTGGTAGGCGTAGGAGCTCCTCGAGATCCCCAAGAAACGGGTGATCTCTCGGAGGGGCAGGCCGGTCGCCGCGCGCAATCTCTCTCCGAGCTCGACCCTTCTCCTCCTCGAGATCGAACGGGGGTCGGAGCCTGCCGCTTTTAGGTCGTCCAACACCGCCCTGAGCAGCATGTTCTCGGTCATCGCGGCCTCGTAGGCCGCCCTCTCGGAGTCGTCCAACGGGGCCTCCTCGCGACGGGTGCGTCCGCCCCCGATTCTACCCGCGCGGCGCTCGTGCGGCACCCGTCCCCGCGCCCACTCGCACACGGCCGTCTTCGACGCGCCGACGAGCTCGGCCGCCGCCCTCGCCGACCAGCCCTCCTCGAGCGCCATCAGGGCCAGCTCCACCGTCTCCCTGTCGTGCATGCGGACCTCCTGACCGGACCCGTGGGGTCCAACTTTTTGTCCGCAGTCCCCTGTGACATGCCGGATGCGCCACAGGTTCGATTTTCAGGACAGGCGCGGGGCGGGGTCGGATAAGCGGCCAGCAACCGTCACCGAACCTTCACATACCGTCTGCGCGCAGCCCTGCGTTTCCGCAGGTCAGGGGTGAGGAGATTTCCATACCCGAAAACGTAACACAAGTCAAGGCTTTTCATTGACCCCCAGGCATCGTTTCGGTAGATTATTACGTTGCGACAATTGCCGCCTTCCACCCTTTTAGAAGGAGGAAAAGCCTGGTGTCTACCGCAAAGACTGCACTTACCAAACCACAGGGCACGACCGGACGCAAGACCTTTAGCAAGATCGCTCCCGCGATGGAGCTCCCCAACCTGATTGACGTTCAGAAGAGTTCTTTTGAGCGCTTCATGGGCGAGGGCCTTGCCGAGTCCTTCTCCGAGTTCTCCCCGATCGAGAACTCCGCGCACACCATGGAGGTCGTCTTTGGCGACCACCAGTTTGGCGACCCGGCTCACACCATCGCCGAGTGCTGCGCCAAGGACATCTCCTACCAGGCTCCTCTCTTCGTTGACGTGCGCTTTGTCAACAAGGAGACGGGCGAGATGAAGGAGCAGCTCGTCTTCATGGGCGACTTCCCGCTCATGACCGACCGCGGCACCTTCATCATCAACGGCTCCGAGCGCGTCGTTGTCTCGCAGCTCGTCCGCTCCCCGGGCGTGTACTTCTCCGCCGAGATGGATAACGGCGTGCTGGTGCACAAGGCGCAGTTCATCCCCGCGCGCGGCGCCTGGCTCGAGTTTGAGGTCGACAAGCGCGGTCACCTCGTGGTCTCGATCGACCGCAAGCGCCGCCAGTCCGCGATGGTGTTCCTGCGCGCCCTCGGCATCGCCGAGAGCGACGACGAGATCTACGCCCTGCTCGGCGACTCCGACATCGTGCGCAACACCCTCGAGCGCGACGCCTCCACCACCCGCGACGCCGCCCTGCGCGAGATCTACCAGCGTCAGCGCCCCGGCGAGCCCGCCACCGCGGACGCCGGCCGCCTGCTGCTCGACGGTCTCTACTTCAACCCGCAGCGCTACGACCTGGCGCGCGTGGGCCGCTACAAGGTCAACAAGAAGCTCGAGCTCACCTCCGAGGAGGAGAGCCGCGTCCTCACCAACGAGGACATCATCGAGGCCATCCGCTACCTGCTGGCGCTGCACGCCGGCGACGAGACCAAGCGCGTCGACGACATCGACCACTTTGGCAACCGTCGCGTGCGCACCGTGGGCGAGCTCGTCCAGAACCAGTTCCGCATTGGCATGAGCCGCATGGAGCGCGTGGTCCGCGAGCGCATGGCCTCCCAGGACGCCGACGACATCACCCCGCAGAGCCTGATCAACATCCGCCCGATCGTGGCGGCCATCAAGGAGTTCTTCGGCTCCTCGCAGCTCTCGCAGTTCATGGACCAGGCCAACCCGCTCTCCGGCCTCTCGCACAAGCGCACCCTTTCCGCGCTCGGCCCTGGCGGTCTCGCCGGCCACAAGTCCGGCTCCAGCCGCCGCACCAACGTGCCCACGGCCGTCCGCGACGTTCATAACTCGCACTACTCCCGCATGTGCCCCATCGAGACGCCCGAAGGCCCCAACATCGGCCTCATCGGCCGCCTCGCGCTCTACGCCCGCGTGAACGAGTACGGCTTCATCGAGGCCCCGTACCGTCGCGTGGAGAACGGCAAGGTCACCGACCAGATCGACTGGATGACCGCCGACGAGGAGGAGTCCCACAACATCGCCCCCGCCAACACGCCGTTCGACCCCAAGACGGGCGAGTTTGTGGAGGTCGACTCCAAGGGCAAGGTCACGCGCCCCGAGCGCGTCATCGCCCGCACGCGCGACTTCGACGGCTCCTTCGGCGCGCCCGCCCAGGTCGCCGTCGAGGACGTCGACTACATGGACGTCTCCCCGCGCCAGCTGCTCTCCGTGGCCGCCAACCTCATCCCGTTCCTCGAGCACGACGACGCCAAGCGTACCCTCATGGGCGCCAACATGCAGCGCCAGGCCGTGCCCCTGATCAAGGCCCACGCGCCGTTCGTTGGCACCGGCATGGAGGAGCGCGCCGCGCTCGACTCCGGTGAGCTCATCCGCGCCGCGCACGCCGGCGTGGTCTCCGAGGTCGACGCCTCCCACGTGGTCGTCTACTCCGACGAGTACGGCTCCGAGCGCTACGACCTCCCCAAGTACGAGCGCTCCAACCAGTCCACCTGCATCAACCACCGCCCGATCGTGGCGGCGGGCGAGAAGGTCGAGGCGGGCCAGCCGCTCGCCGACGGCACCTCGATCGACCACTGCGAGCTCGCCCTGGGCGCCAACCTCACCGTGGCCTACATGCCGTGGGAGGGCTTCAACTACGAGGACGGCATCATCGTCTCCGAGCGCGTGGTCCAGGAGGACCTCCTCACCTCGGTGAGCATCTCCCGCCACGAGATTGACGCTCGTGACACCAAGCTCGGCTCCGAGGAGATCACCCGCGAGATCCCCAACCTCTCCGAGGACATGCTCGCCAACCTCGACGATGACGGCATCATCCGCATCGGCGCCGAGGTCGGCCCCGGCGACATCCTCGTCGGCAAGGTCACGCCCAAGGGCGAGACGGCCCTCACCGCCGAGGAGCGCCTGCTGCGCGCCATCTTTGGCGCCAAGGCCCACGACGTGCGCGACACCTCCCTCAAGATGCCGCACGGCGCCTACGGCCGCGTCGTCGACGTGGTGCGCTTCTCGCGCGAGGCCGGCGACGACCTCCCGCCGGGCGTCAACGAGCTCGTCCGCGTCTTCGTGGCGCAGCGCCGCAAGATTCAGCAGGGCGACAAGATCGCCGGTCGTCACGGCAACAAGGGCGTCGTCTGCAACGTCCTGCCCGTGGAGGACATGCCCTACATGGCCGACGGCACGCCCGTCGACGTCCTTCTCGACCCGCTGGGCGTCCCCTCTCGTATGAACGTCGGCCAGCTCCTGGAGTGCCACCTCGGCTGGGGCGCCTCCCACGGCTGGGACGACGAGTCCGAGAACTCCGAGCGCTACGTGCCCGGCCCCATCCCCGTGGCCACGCCCGTCTTTGACGGCGCCACCGACGAGGAGGTCGCGGAGGTCCTGCGCCGCACCAACATCAACATGATGAACAAGGCCAAGCTCGACTACGGCGACCACATGCGCGAGGAGTTTGTCCCGCAGCTGAGCGACCTCGGCAAGACCACGCTCTACGACGGTCGCACCGGCGAGGCCTTCAAGAGCCCGATCACCGTGGGCACCTCCTACATCCTCAAGCTCGGCCACATGGTGGACGACAAGATCCACGCGCGCTCGACCGGCCCCTACAGCCTCGTCACCCAGCAGCCGCTCGGCGGCAAGGCCCAGTTCGGCGGCCAGCGCTTCGGCGAGATGGAGGTGTGGGCCCTCTACGCCTACGGTGCGGCCAACGTCCTCCAGGAGATCCTCACCGTCAAGTCCGACGACACCAACGGCCGCGTCAAGACCTACGAGTCCATCGTCAAGGGCGAGAACGTGCCGTCCGCCGGCATCCCCGAGTCCTTCAAGGTCCTCGTCAAGGAGATTCGCTCCCTGGCCCTGGACATCGAGCCGATCTCCTACCAGAAGCGCGCCGAGCGCGCGGAGCAGGAGAGGGCGGCCCAGGCCGAGAGCGCCGTGGACGTCTTCGCCGACATGTCCGATGCCGACGACCTCGTCCGCAACCTGGGCGAGCTCGAGTCCGAGGACGCCCCCGCCCTCGTCGGTGACGCGAACAGCGATAAGGAGTAGCGACAGTGGCAGATTTCGACACCACCGATTTCGACGCGATCAAGATCTCCCTTGCCTCCGCTGACCGAATCCGCAGCTGGTCGCACGGCGAGGTCAAGAAGCCCGAGACCATCAACTACCGCACCCTCAAGCCCGAGAAGGACGGTCTGTTCTGCGAGAAGATCTTCGGACCGACCAAGGACTGGGAGTGCGCCTGCGGCAAGTACAAGGGCATCCGCTTCCGCGGCATCGTCTGCGAGCGCTGCGGCGTCGAGGTGACCACGGCCAAGGTGCGCCGCGAGCGCATGGGCCACATCGAGCTCGCGGCCCCCGTGAGCCACATCTGGTACTTCAAGAGCCCCACGAGCTTCCCGCTCGCGCGCCTGCTCGACATCAAGAGCAAGGACCTCGAGAAGGTCCTGTACTTCGCCAGCTACATCATCACCAAGGTCGACTCCGAGGCCCGCGAGGCCGACGCCGCCGACCTCAAGGAGGAGCTCGACGCCGACCTCGAGGAGCTCGACGCCGAGCGCGACGACCAGATCGCCCGCCTGCGCGAGCAGGGCGAGGGCGGCGAGGACGAGTTCGGCGAGATCGAGCCCCTCTCCGAGGACGAGATCCGCGCCGGCATCGCCGACCTCGAGGCCGAGTACGAGGACGAGAAGCGCCTGCGCACCGAGGCATACGAGAAGTTCATGCAGCTCGAGGAGCGCGAGCTTATCTCCGACGAGGGCCTCTTCTCCGAGCTTCGCCGCTACTACGGCATCTACTTCAAGGGCGGCATGGGCGCCGAGGCCGTCCGCGAGCTCCTGCGCGGCATCGACCTCGAGGCCGAGGCCAAGGAGCTGCGCGAGGTCATCGCCTCCGACACCGCCCAGAAGCAGAAGCGCGAGAAGGCCATCAAGCGCCTGGAGATCGTCGACGCCTTCCTCAAGGGCGGCAACGACCCGGCCAACATGATTCTCGACGTCATCCCGGTCATCCCGCCTGACCTGCGCCCGATGGTGCAGCTCGACGGCGGCCGCTTTGCGGCGTCCGACCTCAACGACCTCTACCGTCGTGTGATCAACCGCAACAACCGCCTCAAGCGCCTGCTCGACCTCGACGCCCCGGCGATCATCGTCAACAACGAGAAGCGCATGCTCCAGGAGTCCGTGGACGCGCTCTTTGACAACGGCCGTCGCGGCCGTCCCGTCACCGGTCGTGGCGGGCGCCCGCTCAAGTCGCTCGCCGAGGCCCTCAAGGGCAAGCAGGGCCGCTTCCGCCAGAACCTGCTCGGCAAGCGCGTCGACTACTCCGGCCGCTCGGTCATCGTCGTCGACCCCAAGCTCAAGCTGCACCAGTGCGGCCTGCCGTCGCAGATGGCGCTCGAGCTCTTCAAGCCGTTCGTGATGCGCCGCCTGGTCGAGCTCGGCAAGGTCGAGAACATCAAGGGCGCCAAGCGCGCGATCGACCGCCAGCTTCCGGCCGTGTGGGACGTCCTCGACGAGGTGATCCAGGATCGCCTGGTCCTTCTCAACCGCGCCCCCACGCTGCACCGTCTGTCCATCCAGGCCTTTGAGCCGGTCCTCGTGGAGGGCAAGGCCATCCACCTGCACCCGCTGGTGTGCGCCCCCTTCAACGCGGACTTCGACGGCGACCAGATGTCGGTCCACGTGCCGCTCTCCACGCAGGCCCAGACCGAGGCCCGCGTCCTCATGCTGTCGTCCAACAACCTGCGCTCGCCCGCGTCGGGCAAGGTGCTGACCGTCCCCTCCCAGGACATGGTCTTTGGTTCCTACTACCTGACCACCGGCAAGGGCGAGAAGAACGACGAGACCCCGGTCTTTGCCGACTTCGACGACGCGCTTCTCGCCATTGACATGAACCACGAGCTGGACCTCCAGCAGCCCGTCGTCGTGCGCGTGAGCGCCGCCGACGCCAACGTGGTCGAGGGCGACAAGAGGCTCTTCCGCATCATGACCGCCCGAGGCGAGTTTGAGGACCTCGACGTCACCGAGCACACCGCGCGCTTTGACACCACGATCGGCCGCATCATCTTCAACCGTCAGTGCCTGCCCGCCGACTACCCCTTCATCAACTACAAGATGGTGAAGAGCGACATCGGCGCCCTGGTCAACGACTGCTGCGACCGCTACAGCCTGGCCGAGGTCGAGCCGATCCTGGACGCCATCAAGGAGACCGGCTTCCACTACGCCACGCTCGCGGGTCTGACGGTCTCGGTCTGGGACGCCACGATTCCGGCCGACAAGCCGCAGATCCTCGAGGAGGCCCAGGGCCGCGTCGACGAGATCAACGAGTACTACGAGGACGGCTTCCTGTCCGACGTGGAGCGTCACACCGAGGTCGTCAACGCGTGGACCGAGTGCACCGACCTTCTCGCCACCGAGATGCTCGCGGGCTTTGCCGAGGACAACCCCATCTACATGATGGCCGACTCCGGCGCCCGTGGCTCCAAGACGCAGCTGCGTCAGCTCGCCGGCATGCGCGGCCTCATGGCCGACATGTCCGGTGACACGATCGACCTCCCGATCAAGGCCAACTTCCGCGAGGGCCTTGAGCCGCTGGAGTACTTCATCTCCACCTACGGCGCGCGCAAGGGCCTCGTCGACACGGCCTCGCACACCTCCGACTCCGGCTACCTGACCCGTCGTCTGGTTGACGTGGCCCAGGACGTCATCGTTCGCGAGGAGGACTGCGGCACCGACGAGGGCGTCACCTACCCGCTGATCAAGCCGGGCCAGACCGAGGTCGACACCGACCTCATCGGCCGCTGTGCCCTGAACGACATCGTCGACCCCGCCACCGGCGAGGTTCTTATCGCCAAGGACGCCTACGTGGAGTCCAAGGAGGACCTCGAGATGCTCGTCGAGCACGGCCTCAAGAAGGTCGAGCTCCGCGCGCTGCTCACCTGCAAGTCCAAGTACGGCGTCTGCCAGAAGTGCTACGGCTGGGACCTCTCCACGCGTCGTCCGGTCAACATCGGCACGGCTGTCGGCATCATCGCCGCCCAGTCCATCGGCGAGCCGGGCACGCAGCTCACGATGCGCACCATTCACTCCGGCGGCGTCGCGGGCGCCGACGACATCACGCAGGGCCTCCCCACGGTCGCCCGCATGTTCGACGTCGTCGGCAACGTCAACGAGAAGATCCTCGGTCGCGAGGCCGACCTGGCCCCCGTCTCCGGCGTGCTCCGCATCACGCCCGAGCAGGCCGAGTACCTGCTTCGCATCGTTGATCCCGAGGACGCCACCCGCACCATCGAGGAGTGGCGCGTCCCCGCGTCCGTGCGCTTCATGCCGGGCGTCGAGGACGGTGTGGAGGTCCGCGCCGGCGACCAGATCACCCGCGGCTTTGTCAACTTCCGCAAGCTGCGCCGCCTGACCGACATCGAGTCGACGATGCACACCTTCGTCGAGTCGGTCAAGGACGTCTACACCTCCCAGGGCGTCGACCTCAACGACAAGCACATCGAGGTCATCGCGCGCCAGATGCTGCGCCGCGTCCAGGTGACCAACCCGGGCGACTCCCAGTACCTGCTCGGCCAGTACGTGGACCGCTACGTCTTTGCCGACACGGTGCGCAACGTCACGCTCGCCGGCGGCACCCCGCCCGAGGCCGAGCCGGTCATCCTGGGCACCCTCAAGGTGGCCAGCTCCATCGACTCCTGGCTCTCCAGCGCGTCGTTCATCCGCACCGCCGGTGTCCTCACCGAGGCCGCCATCGAGGGCGATGTTGACCACCTGCTCGACCTCAAGTCCAACGTCATCGTTGGCAAGCAGATCCCGGCCGGCACCGGCCTCTCCGCCTACCACGACGTGGAGCTCACCTACCACGGGACCAAGATTGACGGCCCCACGAGCCCGCTCGCCAAGAGCCTGCCCGAGTGGGCGCCCGACGAGCTCAAGGGCATCGAGGAGCAGCTTCCCAAGCAGCTCGACTGGGTCGGCGACGACTACGGCTTTGGCGGCGTGTACTCCAAGAACGGTCGCACGCTCTCGAGTGAGGACGCCAAGCTCTACCTGTTCGACGACCTCGGCGTCTCGCAGCGCTGGACCAACAAGTTCAGCGAGGTGGGCATCGAGACCGTGGGCGACCTCATCGGCAAGACCGAGGACGACCTGCTGCGCATCGACGGCATCGGTGCCAAGGCGATCGAGGAGCTCCGCGACGGCCTGGAGGCCCGCGGCCTGCTCTACATCCTCGAGCCCGACGAGGACGAGGCCGACAGCGAGGATCTCTCCCAGCTGCTCAACATGGTCTTCTCGCCCGACGCGGACGCCGACATCATGCTCGGCACCGCCGCGCCCGCGACGCACCACTTCGATGACGACGAGCTGATCGGCGGCTCCGATGCCGCCAGCGAGGGCTCCGACGTCATCAACGAGGACCTGGGCTCCCTCGACGACCTCCTCTCGCAGGTGGTCCGCCAGGAGTCCGAGGAGTAGGCGCCCGCATCATACGCACCTGAGGGGCCGCCCGCCCTTCTCGCCCGGCGACTTCTGCGCAATGCGCAGTGAGCTGGGGAGAAGGACGGGCTGCTCGCGTCGTATGGATCAAAGGTCGCCGGCCGAGGGGGCGGGCTGTGAGGTTGTGCGCAATCCTGAAGGTTATGCGCACACGGGGAGGCCGTCGTCTTTCTTGCCAGGCCCTCTACCTGCGTCTTTGTAAAGCCTGCAGTTGCGCATAACCTCCGCAGTTGCGCATAACCTCCGCAGTTGCGCACAACCTTTAGGAACGCGCTTGGGTCGACGGGCTACGCCGGGCGCAGGGAGGCCCGCTCGGCGGCGTAGGCGATGCCGTCCACGACGGCGCGGCCCCAGTGGTCAACGGTCACAAAGGTCCCGCGCGCCAGCTCGGCGTCATCCGACGCGGCGAGCACGCGGACCGTCTCGCCCAGCCAGGCGAGACGGGAAAGATAGTCGTCGCGGATGCCGTCCAGCGGGCGGTCACCGGGCGCCGTCGCCCACGCGTCGACCCGGGCGACGATGCCGGCGCGCAGCGCCTCGGCTAGGGGCGAGAAGGACGGCGCGGCCCCCAGCTCCGCCAGGCAGGTCGCCCTCAGGTCGCGCGGCGCGCTCCCAACGTTGACGCCGACGCCGCAGACGGCAAACGGCTCGCCCGCTCCGTCGCGCGAGGCCTCCACGAGGATCCCGGCGAGCTTGCGATCTTGGACGAGAAGGTCATTGGGCCACTTGAGCTGGACTTTATTTAAAACGTCGGCCACGCCGAGCCCGCACGCAGCGGCAATCCCCGGCAGGCGCGCCGGCGTCACGCGCGGTCGCAGCACCACGGAGAGGTAGAGGTTGCCCGCAGGCGACGCCCAGACGTGCCCCCGGCGCCCGCGGCCGGCCGTCTGGCGCCGCGCTGCGACCGCGGTTCCGTGCGCCGCGCCGCTGCGTCCGAGCGCGAGGGCGTCGTCGTTGGTCGAGCCCGTCTCGTCGAGCAGCGTGAGCAGCCGTCTGGCCCCCATGTCCCTCCGTTCGTTGGCAAGATGTCCCTGAGCCGTATGTTAACGTCACCCATATGGAGACATCGTGGCAAAATGGCTCCGCGCGCATAAGATCGTTTTCAGGTGCGACTCTTTTGCTAGCCTACTGAGATGTTGACGCGTTAACAATTGTCGCGCGCCAACGACGATCTGATGGGAGGCGACATGGGGTTCCGCGTACTGGGCACGGGGTCCGCGCTGCCGGCGCGAGCCGTCACCAATGACGAGCTCTCCGAGTTTCTCGACACGTCGGACGAGTGGATCTCGCAGCGCACCGGCATCTCGGAGCGGCGTCTCTGCACCACGGAGACCCTCGACGACCTTGCCGTCGCGGCGAGCCGGGCGGCCCTCGAGGCTGCGGGCGTGACGCCCGACCAGCTCGACCTCATCGTCTGCTCCACCACAAGCGGCGACCACCTCATGCCGGCCGAGGCCTGCGCGATCGCCGAGCTCCTCGGCGCCTCCTGCCCCGCCTTCGACGTCTCCGCCGCGTGCGCGGGCTTTGTCTTCGCGCTGGACGTGGCAGACGGCTACTTCGCGCGCGGACGTGCCGAGCGCGTGCTCGTGGTGTCGGCCGAGAAGGTCAGTCGGCTCGTGGACTGGTCCGACCGCGCCACGTGCGTGCTCTTTGGCGACGGCGCCGCAGCGGCGGTGCTGGGTGCGGGCGGGGAGAACCCGCTCTCCGTGCGCCTCACGACTGAGCCCACCGTCGAGGTCCTGCACGTCCCCGGCGTCCCCGGAACCTCCCCCTACGACAGGACCGCGCGCCCCGAGCCGCACCTCGCGATGGAGGGCCGCCGCGTCTTCAAGTTTGGCGTGAACGCGATCGTGACCTCGGTCACCGACCTGTGCGCCGAGGCCGGCGTCTCCGTCGACGACGTCGACCACTTTGTCTTCCACCAGGCCAACGAGCGCATCCTCTCGTCGGCCGTGAGCCGTCTGGGCATCGACGACGCCAAGGTGGCGCGCGCCCTCGCCGAGACCGGCAACATCTCGAGCGCCTGCATCCCGCTCGCGCTCGACCGCCTCGCCCGCTCGGGTGCCCTCGAGCGCGGCCAGATGGTGGCCCTCGTCGGCTTTGGCGCGGGCCTCGACACGGGGGCGTGCCTGCTGCGCTGGTAGCGCGGCCGCGACCCCGCCCAACCGTCCATTGGAGCGCCCGCCGGGCGCATGGAAAAAGAAGGAGTACCAACAATGGCAGACCAGACCACCTTCGACCGCGTGTGCGACATCGTCCGCGAGCAGGCCGGCCTCGATGACACCGAGCTGACCGCCGAGACCAAGCTCGCCGAGGTCGGTCTTGACAGCCTCGCCACCGTCGAGGCCGTCATGGCGTGCGAGGACGAGTTCGGCATCGAGATCGACGCCGAGTCCAACCCCGAGACGATCGGCGAGTTCGTCTCGATGGTCGAGTCTCTCCTGGAGAACTAGTCATGCTGCGCACCCCCATCTGTGACCTTCTCGGCATCGAGAAGCCCGTCTTTCAGGGCGGCATGGCCTGGATCGCCGACGCCAGCCTCGCCGCTGCCGTCTCCGAGGCCGGCGGCCTCGGCATCATCGCGGCCATGAACGCCAACGCCGACTGGCTGCGCGACCAGATTCACGAGCTGCGCGAGAAGACCGACAAGCCCTTCGGCGTGAACGTGATGCTCATGAGCCCGTTTGCCGACGAGGTGGCCCAGGTCGTCATCGACGAGCACGTTCCCGTGGTCGTGACCGGCGCCGGCAACCCCACCAAGTACATGAAGGCCTGGAACGCGGCGGGCATCAAGGTCATCCCCGTCGTCGCCTCTGTCGCGCTCGCCAAGCTCGTGCAGCGCGCCGGCGCCGCCGCCGTGGTGGCCGAGGGGACCGAGTCCGGCGGTCACATCGGCGAGACCACGACCATGGCCCTCGTGCCGCAGGTCGTCGACGCCGTGAAGATTCCCGTCATCGCCGCCGGCGGCATCGCCGACGGGCGCGGGGTCGCCGCCGCCCTCATGCTCGGTGCCGTGGGGGTCCAGGTGGGGACGCGCTTCCTCGTGGCCAACGAGTGCACCGTCTCCGACAAGTACAAGGAGATGGTCCTCAAGGCCAACGACATCGCCACGCGTGCCACGGGCCGCTCGACCGGCCACCCGGTCCGCGCCCTCAAGAACCCGTTCTCCAACAAGTACGCTCAGATGGAGTCCTCGGGTGCGCCCGAGGAGGAGCTCAACGCCTTTGGCACCGGCGCCCTGCGCAAGGCTGCCAAGGAGGGCGACTTCGAGAACGGCAGCTTCCTCTGCGGCCAGATCGCCGGCATGGTCTCCGAGCGCCAGAGCGCGCTCGAGATCGTCGACGACCTCGTGAACGGGGCCGAGAAGGTCCTGGCAGGAGCCATGCAATGGGTAAAGTAGCCTTTCTCTTTGCCGGGCAGGGCGCCCAGCACCCCGGCATGTGCGCGGACCTGATCGAGGCCGAGCCCGCCGCGCGCGCCGTCTTTGACGCCGCCGACGCGGTGCGCCCCGGCACCACCGAGCAGTGCCTCTCCGGCACCAAGGAGGAGCTCGCGCAGACGATCAACACGCAGCCCTGCGTCTTTGCCGCCGACCTCGCCTGTGCCCGCGCGCTCGCCGCGCGCGGCGTGAACCCCGACGTGGTGGCGGGCTTCTCGCTCGGCGAGGTCGCCGCGCTCACCTTTGCCGGCGCCTACACCGACGAGCAGGGCTTTGAGCTCGTGTGTCACCGCGCCGAGCTCATGGCCGACGCCGCCGCCAAGAACCCCGGCGCCATGCGCGCCGTCGTGAAGCTCGACGCCGCGACTGTCGAGCGCCTCGCCGCCGAGGCGGGCGACGCCTGGCCCGTGAACTACAACAGCCCGCTGCAGACCGTCGTCGCGGGCACCGAGGAGGCCTGCGAGAAGCTCGACCTTCTCGTCAAGGAGGCCAAGGGCCGCGCGATGAAGGTCGCCGTCTCGGGCGCCTTCCACAGCCCGTTCATGGCCGAGGCCGAGCGCGGCCTCGCCGCCTATCTCGCCGACGGCCACGCCCCCGCTCAGCCGTCGGTGCCCGTGCTGGCCAACCGTACGGCCGAGGCCTATCCGGCCGACGAGGCGGAGCGCGTCGGGCTGCTCTCCAGCCAGGTGGCCAACCCCGTCCAGTGGGCCCGCACCCTGCAGAACATGGCGGCCGACGGCGTGGACACCTTCATCGAGGTGGGTCCCGGCAAGACCCTGACGGGCCTCGTCTCCCGTACGCTCGAGGGCGTCACGGCGCTGCCGTGCGAGACCGTCGAGCAGCTCGAGGCGGTTCTCGCCGTGCTGTCGGAGAAGGGGGAGTAGCCATGGCCGAGAAGAACGGTGCGCTCGAGCGCAACTCCGAGCGTCGCGTCGCCCTCGTGACCGGCGCCTCCCGCGGCATCGGCCGCGCGATCGCCGAGGGGCTCGCCGCCGACGGCTTTGACGTCGCGCTCGTCTACGCGGGCAACGAGGCCGCGGCCGCCGAGGCCGTCTCCGCCTGCGAGGCGGCCGGCGCCACCGCGCGCGCCTACCGCTGCGATGTCTCCAGCGCCGACGAGGTCAAGGCCACCGTCGACGCGGTCCTCGCGGACTTTGGGAGCGTATGGGCCCTCGTTAACAACGCGGGCGTCACCCGTGACGGCCTGCTCGTGCGCATGAGCGACGAGGACTTTGACCGCGTGATCGACGTCAACCTCAAGGGCGCCTTCCACACCGCCCGCGCCCTCACGCGCGCCTTCATGCGCCAGCGCGGCGGCCGCATCGTGAACATGGCCTCCGTCGTGGGTCTCATGGGCAACGCGGGGCAGGCCAACTACGCGGCCTCCAAGGCCGGCCTGATCGGCCTCACCAAGTCGCTGGCGCGCGAGCTCGCTCCGCGCGGCGTCACGGTGAACGCGATCGCGCCCGGCTTTGTGGAGACCGACATGACGGCCGTGCTCTCCGAGAGCGTGGTCGAGGGCTACGAGCAGCAGATTCCGCTCGGCCGCCTTGCCAGCGCGGACGAGATCGCCGCCGTGGCGCGCTTCCTCGTGAGCGACGGCGCGTCCTACGTGACCGGCGAGGTCATCCGCGTCGACGGCGGCATGGCGATGTAGCGATGATACGAAGGGACAGTCCCTTCGTATCATCAAAATACTAATGATACGAAGGGACTGTCCCTTCGTATCATCGATGGGAGTTGAGATGGAACACAGGGTTGCAATCACCGGCATCGGCGCCGTGACGCCGCTCGGCAACACGGCCAAGGAGACGTGGGCGGGCATGGTCGCCGGCCGCTGCGGCATCGGCCCCATCACCCACTTTGATACCGAGGCCTTCAAGGTCAAGGTCGCGGCCGAGGTCAAGGACTTCGACGGCGCGGCGCTGCTGGGCAAGCAGGAGGCCGCCCATCTGGACCTCTACTCGCAGTACGCCCTCGTGGCATCCGACGAGGCCATGGCAGATTCCGGCCTCGACGCCGACGGCGCGATCGACCACGAACGCCTGGGCGTCTACGTGGGCTCCGGCACGGGCGGCATCAACGCCTTCGCCGACAACTGCCACACGATCGCCGCGCGCGGCCCGCGTCGCGCCTCCCCGTTCATGATCACGATGATGATCGCCAACATGGCCACGGGCAACATCGCCATCCGCCACAAGGCGCTCGGCCCCACGCTGCCCGTCGTGACCGCGTGCGCCACCTCCGCCCACGCCGTGGGCGAGGCCTTCCGCGCGATCAAGCACGGCTACGCCGACGCGATCCTCGCCGGCGGCGCCGAGGCGGCCATCATGCCCGAGTCCATCGCCGGCTTCACGAGCTGCCGCGCCCTCACCACCAACCCCGACCCCGCCACCGCGTGCCGCCCGTTCGACGCCGACCGCGACGGCTTTGTCATGGGCGAGGGCGCCTGCGTGCTCGTCCTCGAGGAGTGGGAGCACGCCGTTGCGCGCGGCGCTCACATCTACGCCGAGGTCGTAGGCTACGGCAACACCGACGACGCCCACCACATCACCTCCCCCGACCCCGAGGCCGCCGGCATCACCCGCGCGATCCGCCTGGCCGTGGAGGAGGGCGGCGTAAAGCCCGAGGAGGGCCTCTACATCAACGCCCACGGCACCTCCACCAAGCTCAACGACGCCTCCGAGACGCGCGGCTTCAGGCAGGCGCTGGGCGAGAAGAACGCGCGCGCCGCGCACGTCTCGTCGACCAAGTCCATGACCGGCCACATGATCGGTGCCACCGGCGCCGTGGAGGCCATGGCCTGCGCCCTCGCGCTCGAGAACGGCATCGTGCCGCCCACGATCAACTACCGCACCCCCGACCCGGAGTGCGACCTCGACTACACGCCCAACGAGGCCAAGGAGTGCGAGCTCACCTGGGCTCTCTCCACCAACCTCGGCTTTGGCGGCCACAACGCCGCGCTGGCGCTGCGCGCCGCGGGAAGGGAGTAAGCATGGACTCCGAGAAGATCTCTCAGATCGCCGACATCATGGCGTCGCACGGCCTCGCGCGCGTGCGCGTTGAGGAGAGCGACGGCTCGGCCGTCGAGCTCGAGTACGGCACGGCGGCGCCCGTCGCCCCGGTGGCCGTGTCGGCTGCGCCGTCCTTCTCGCCCGCCCCGGCGCCTGCGGCCCCCGCAGCCGCCCCGGCTCCCGCCGATCCCGCCGCCGACGCCCCCGCGCCCGCGCCCGCCGACGAGGCCCTCGACATGGCCCACACCACCGCCGTGCGCGCCCCGATGGTCGGCGTCTTCTACGCCGCGCCCGCACCCGGCGCCGAGCCCTTCGTGCACGTGGGCTCCAAGGTCAAGAAGGGCGAGACCCTCTGCGTGATCGAGGCCATGAAGGTCATGAACGAGGTCACCGCCGAGGCCGACGGCGAGGTCGTGGACATCTGCGTGAAGGACGGCGACCTCGTCGAGTACGGCTGCTGCCTCATGAAGATCTACTAGATGCCTAAAAGGGGTCAGACCCCTTTTTAGCAAGTTTGCGGAGGATGGGAGCTGAATGCGCATGAACAAGGAAGAGCTCAAGAGCCTGCTGCCGCACCGCGAGCCGATGCTTCTGCTCGACGAGGCCGAGGTCGTGGACGGCGAGGCCCGCGGCAGGATCACCATCACCGGCGACGAGTTCTTTGTCCAGGGCCACTTCCCGGGCAACCCCATCGTTCCGGGCGTGATCCAGTGCGAGATGCTCGCGCAGAACTGCTGCGTGCTGCTCGCCGACGACCTGGCCGCCAAGGGCGCCACGCCCATGTACACGAGCCTCAACAACGTGCGCTTCAAGCGCCCCGTGCGCCCTGGTGACACGGTGGAGCTCGTCTGCCGCATCACGCGCAGCCGCGGGCCCTTCCGCTTTGCCACGGGCGAGGCCAGCGTGAACGGCGAGGTCTGCTGCCAGGCGGAGATGTCCTTCGCGCTGATGCCCGCCGGCAAGGCCTAGCGAGAAGCACCCCAGACCAGCAAGTTACAACGCGCCGGGAGGCGACGATGTTCGACAAGATCCTCATTGCAAACCGCGGGGAGATCGCGGTCCGCGTCATCCGCGCCTGCAAGGAGATGGGCGTCAAGACCGTGGCCATCTACTCCACGGCCGACGCCGAGGCCCTGCACGTGGCCCTCGCCGACGAGGCCTACTGCATCGGCGGCCCACGCCCGGCGGACTCCTACCTCAACGAGGACGCCATCATCACGGTGGCGCTGCAGTCCGGCGCCAAGGCCATCCACCCGGGCTACGGGTTCTTCTCGGAGAACTCGCACTTTGCCCGCGAGTGCCAGAGGTGCGGCCTCGTCTTCATCGGCCCCGACCCCGACGTGATCGACCGCATGGGCGACAAGGACAACGCGCGTCGCACCGCCCGTGAGGCCAGCGTGCCCATCGTCCCGGGCTGCGATCTGCTCGCGAGCGCCGAAGAGGCCGAGCGCGAGGCCGCCCGGATCGGCTGCCCCGTGCTCATCAAGGCGCGCTCGGGCGGAGGCGGCCGCGGCATCCGCAAGGTCGAGGACCCCGCCGACGCCGGCAAGGCATTCACCGAGGCCCATGCCGAGGCCGAGGCCGCCTTTGGCGACGGCGAGTGCTACATGGAGAAGTTCGTCTCGCCCGCGCATCACGTTGAGGTGCAGGTCCTCGCCGACGCCCACAGCAACGTGGTCTCCCTTGGCGAGCGCGAGTGCTCCGTCCAGCGCCGCAACCAGAAGCTCGTGGAGGAAAGCCCGGCGCCGTGCCTGGACGCGCACCCGGGCGTCCGCGAGCGCATGCACAAGGCCGCCCGCGACCTCACGCGCGCCGTGGGCTACGTGGGCGTGGGCACGATCGAGTTCCTCTTCGCCGACGACGGCAACTTCTACTTCATGGAGATGAACACGCGCCTGCAGGTGGAGCACCCGGTCACGGAGTTCGTGAGCGGCGTCGACCTCGTCAAGTGGCAGCTGCGCGTGGCGGCTGGCGCCGAGCTGCCCTTCTCGGCCGGCAACATCGACGCACACGGTCACGCCATCGAGTGTCGCATCAACGCCGAGACCCCCGACTTCCTGCCGTCCTGTGGCGAGGTCACGATGCTGCACGTCCCCGGCGGCCCGCAGGTGCGCTTTGACTCCGCGCTCTACGTGGGCGCCGTCGTGCCGCCCTACTACGACTCGCTGCTCGGCAAGCTCATCGTCTGCTCGTCCACGCGCGAGGAGGCCATCCGCAAGATGCGCTCCGCCCTCGGCGAGCTGGTCGTGGAGGGCGTGGCCGAGAACAGCGAGCTGCACCTCGACATCCTCTCCAACCCCGAGTTCGTCTCCGGCAACTACCACACCAACCTGATGGAGCACCTCTATGAGTAAGCGCGAGAAGAGCGTCAACACGCTCGAGAGCCCGGTGACCGAGGTCGCCGCGGAGCTCCCCGAGCGCCACATCCTGGTCAAGTGCCCCGGGTGCCGTAGGGTGATCGACCAGTCCAAGTTTGCCGAGAACCTCGACGTGTGCCCGCGCTGTGGACGTCACCTGCGCGTCTCCGGGCGCAAGCGCATGCGCATGACGGTGGACGCCGGGACCTTCGAGGAATGGGACCGCGAGCTCGCCGCCACGGACTTCCTGGAGTTCCCCGGCTACGCGGAGAAGCTCGCCGACGCGCGCGAGAAGAGCCACGAGCCCGACGCGGTGGTCTGCGGGCGCGGCAGGGTGGGCGGCTACGACTGCGCGCTCTTCTTCATGAACGCGGAGTTCATGATGGGCTCGATGGGCTCGGTCGTGGGCGAGAAGATCTGCCGCACCTTTGAGCGCGCCACGGAGCTCGGCCTTCCGGTCGTGGGCTTCACCGTCTCCGGTGGTGCCCGCATGCAGGAGGGCACCACCTCGCTCATGCAGATGGCCAAGGTCTCCGCCGCGGTGCGCCGGCACTCCGAGGCGGGGCTGTTCTACCTGACCGTGCTCACCGACCCCACCACCGGCGGCGTGACGGCGAGCTTTGCCATGGAGGGCGACGTCATCCTCGCCGAGCCGGGTGCGCTCGTCGGCTTTGCCGGCCCGCGCGTGGTGGAGCAGACCACGCACAAGAAGCTCCCCGCCGGCTTCCAGCGCTCCGAGTTCCTGCTCGAGCACGGGTTCTGCGACCTCATCGTTGAGCGCAAGGACATGGTGGCCACCATCGCCGAGCTGCTCGCCCTGCACAAGGGCGAGGTTCCGGCCCCGGGCGCCCCCCACGCGCTCGCGCACGAGGAGCCCCGGCGCGGTCGCGGCGCGCGCCCCAAGCGGGCGCCCGAGCCCGAGAGCGCCTACGACATCGTCAAGCTCACGCGCTCCACGGAGCGGGCCACCGCCCTCGAGCTGGTCGAGCGCGGCTGGGACGGCTTCGTGGAGCTCCACGGCGACCGCCTCTTTGCCGACGACGCCGCCGTCGTGGCGGGCATCGCCTGGAAGGGCGAGCGCGTCATGACCGTGATCGCCATCGAGCGCGGCACCACCACCAAGGAGCGCGTGCGCCGCAACTTTGGCATGGCGCACCCCGAGGGCTACCGCAAGGCCCTGCGCCTCATGCGCCAGGCCGAGAAGTTCGGCCGTCCCGTGGTCTGCCTCGTCGACACCTCCGGCGCCTACTGCGGCATCGGGGCCGAGGAGCGCGGCCAGGGCGAGGCCATCGCGACCAACCTCGTGGCGATGAGCGGTCTTAAGGTGCCGATCGTGAGCGTGGTGGTCGGCGAGGGCGGCTCGGGCGGCGCGCTGGGGCTCGCCGTGGCCGACCGCGTCTACATGCTCGGAAGCGCCGCGTACTCCGTCGTGAGCCCCGAGGGCTGTGCCTCGATCCTCTGGAAGGACACCAAGCGCGCCGACGAGGCGGCTGCGGCCCTGCACATCACGGCCGGGGACCTGTCCAGGCTGGGTCTCGTCGACGGCGTGGTGGCCGATTTCGGCCTCACGCACACCGAGCTGGCCCACGACCTCGTCCGCGAGGTCGAGCTCGCGCTCGACGAGCTGACCCCGCTACCCGCCGACGAGCTCGTGGCGCGGCGCTACGACAAGTTCCGTGCGATGGGAGGCGACCGCACATGCTCGCTCTAGTCACCGACTCCACCTGCGGCCTCACCCGCAACGAGGCCGCCGAGCTGGGCGTCGACGTGCTGCCGATGGGCTACGCCGCCGCCGGGATCCGCCACGCCGAGGGCTTTGTCGGCGAGAACGGCGACTATGCGGCCGTCCTGTCCGGGTCCGGCCTGGTGACCACCGAGGCCGTGCGCCCGTCCGCCTTCGAGCGCGCGTTCCGTCGCCACCTCGACGCCGGGAACGACGTGCTCTGCGTCACGATCTCCTCGCGCCTCTCCGGCACGTTCCGCAGCGCCGAGCAGGCGGCGGAGGCAGTGGGCGACCCGCGCGTGACCGTCTTTGACTCCTGGGAGAGCGCCGGTGCGCTCGAGTTTCTCGTCCGCCGGGCCCGTGCGCTCGCCAACGCGGGGAGCCCCGTCGAGAAGATCGTGGAGGAGCTCGCGACGCTGCGCAGCTCCACGCGCATCGTCTTCTCCGTGCCCGACATGGCGGCGCTCTCCCGCAGCGGCCGTCTCGGCGCGATCCGCCGTGCGGTGGCGACCAAGCTCAACCGCTACCCGGTAATGGCGCTCAGCGAGGGCGGCATCGTCAAGCTCGCCGACGGCCGCGGCGCCCGCGGCATGGCGGCCGCGATGGCCGACCAGGTCCCGGCCGGCACAACGGAGCTGCTGGTGAGCCACTTCGGCCCGCGCGGCGTCGAGGCGCGCGAGGTCCTTCTCGCCGCGCGCGAGCGCTTCCCGGAGGCCCACCTGCGCGTCAAGGACGGCGGCCCCGTGCTCTCCAAGCACCTCGGCCTCGGCGCCGTCGGCCTCTCCTGGGCGTAGCTGCTGCAGGAGGGCGTCCTTCTCGGCCTTCTTGCTTGATCCCTTCGCCGAGGCGGAGCGTCTACGGAAAAGTGGCCCCCTTTTGGCCCCGTTTTTCCGCAGACGCTCCGCCTCGGCGTTTTTGTGCCGCGACGACCGCTCGCCGACGCGGCCGAAGCCGCCGGGGCGGTCGGCGCTATCGTGATGCAAACGCATCGCGATAAAGGAGGCAACCATGTTCTGTCCCTGCTGCGGGTCCCAGCTCCCCGACGGCGCCAAGTTCTGCGCCTCCTGCGGCACTCAGCTCGGCGAGCGGACGGCCGCGCCCGTTCCGGCGCCGGCCTCGAAGCCCAGGCGCCGCCGCGCCCCCGTCGTCGCCGCAGCCATCGCCCTCGTCGCCCTTCTCGCTGCCGGCGGCGTCGCTGCCTGGTGGTTCCTCCTCCGTCCGAAGCCGGTGTACGTGTGCGCGGCGTCCCACTACGTCACGGAGACCTCAATCTATGCCGACAGCAACAGCCCGGCGAATGCGGTGATTATCGTCCCGGCGAGTGCCTACATCAATTACCTCGCACCTGAGCTCAACCTGCGTATCGTAGACAGCTACGAGTACGAGCGCTCCGAGCGCGGCGCGCTTACAAAAATGACGTGCGTCGCTGATCAGCCCGATGGGACGGAGAGAATCGAGTACGCCTACGAGCTCGACAAGTTCGGCAACACCGCTGCGCATCCCGATTCCGGCCAGAGCCTGAGCATCGAATATGACGACCAGCAGAGACCGGTTACGGTGTCAGACTCGTACTACGGCACGCGCACGACGTACGTCTACGGTCAGGATGGGTCCTATTCGTGCGAGAGGGTTGGCTCCGATGGGCAGGTGGTGTATCGGGCGCTAACTGACTCGGAGGGCAAGATGACCTCAATGACCCAAGTTGATTCATATGATGGGTCTAGGGTCGAGGTGCAGTACGACGAGGGGTTTGCCACGAGCCTGAGGTGGACAGACGCGGACGGAAGCCTCGTTCGAGTGATTCGGGGCACGCCCGTCAGGGATGGCGCGGGGCGCGTCACCCAGATTGTGCTTTCGGCCAGCTCGGGTGACGGGGAGATTATGGGTCTCGGCTACTACGACCGCATCTGCTTCGAGTACGATGAGAACGGCAACATCAGCAGGTGCTACGCCCCTTGGAAGAGCGCGGACGCGTGGCAGGTGTTCTCGGACGGCGACGCCCCCGGCGTGCCGAGCACAGAGAACGTCTACGACTACCGCCTTGAGTACGAGCGCGTCGACAACCCCACGCCGCTCGTGCGTGCCCTGGGCGGCAGGAGCCTGCTTCCGTAACTGGGCGTCGCTGCGAGAAAGCGTCCTTCTCGGCCATCTTGCCCGATCCCTTCGCCGAGGCGGAGCAACTACGGAAAAACGACCCCTTTGAGAGCCCGCTTTTCCGTAGATGCTCCGCCTCGGCGTTTTTTTGCGCTGCTATGGCCGCTCGCCTAACGCGCGTGTCCCCGCTCTCGCGTCGGCGCTATCGTGATGCAAACGCATCGCGATAAAGGAGGCAACCATGTTCTGCCCCAAACAGGACGGTCTGGGCGCTAGAGGAGATGACCACCGAGTACACCGATCGCGGGGCGGCGGTGAGCGAGGCGACCAGCAGCGGCCTGAGCATGGTCTACAGCCTCGACGAGAAGGGGAACCCAATCGCCGCGAGGGGCACGGGGAACGAGTGGACCGAGTCGCACACCTATGACGAGCACGACCGTGTCGTGAGGACCGTGCGTCCCGACGGCATGCGAGCCGAGTACGCATACGCGGACGACGGCTCCTGCACCTTCGAGATGTTCGACGGAAGCGGCAGCCAGCTTGCCAAGAGCGTCTACGCCGCCGAGGGAAACTGGCTGTTCAGTGAGTACTACTGGGAGGGCGGGGGCCTCCAGGCCCGTTACGATTACGAGGGCGGGTTCTTGAGCCACGCCACCTTCTACGACGAGAACGGCTCCGTACAGCTCGACACGACCTTTGTCCTCGAGCGCGACGCGCAGGGACGTGTGAGCTCGGTGTCCTCGCCGGACGGGTCGTGGGCCTATACCTACCCGCCGACCCTCTACTTTGACCGTGTCTGCTTTGAGTACGACGAGAACGGCTGCATTTCGCGGATGTACGCCCCGTGGGCGAGCGCCGAGAAGCGCGAGGAGTTCCGCTCCCAGTACGGCGCGGTGCCCAACGAGGACAACGTCTTCGACATCCACTACGAGTACCAGCGGATAGACGACCCGACATCCTACGTCCGCCTGCAGAAGCAGGGGAACAACGCATAGGCGTCGCGCCGGGGCCGCCCGTTCTTCTCGCCCGCCGCTCGTGTCCCCAAATAACATACAGAATTCGGGTTGTGCGTTAAATTCAACTGGCATTATGTGAAATGAAACCGGATTCTGCGTGTTGATCGGGCGGAGGCCGAGAAGGACATGGAGCGAGGGGGGGCGAGAAGGCCGCGCGCCCGCGGCCGAGAAGAACCCGTCGCCCGCGCGTGAACGCCTCGTGGAGAATGGATACGCCCGGCCCCGTGGCGTTTTGACAACTGCTCCGCATGCGCGTAATCTTCACCGTTGCGTCAATCCGGGGCAGAGGTGCTGCTCGGCCCTTGAATACGAGTAAATGAGCACGTCGTCGATAGTACAGAAGGAGAGAGCTTTGCCTACTATCAACCAGCTGGTCCGCAAGGGCCGCATGAGCGTCAAGGCCAAGTCCAAGAACGCCGCCCTGCAGCACAACCCCCAGAAGCGTGGCGTCTGCACCCGCGTCTTCACCACCACCCCCAAGAAGCCGAACTCCGCCCTTCGTAAGGTCGCCCGTGTGCGCCTCGTGAACGGCATCGAGGTCACCGCCTACATCCCCGGCGAGGGCCACAATCTCCAGGAGCACTCCATCGTCCTCATCCGCGGCGGCCGCGTGCGTGACCTCCCCGGTGTCCGCTACAAGATCATCCGTGGCGCCTACGACTGCGCCGCCGTCCAGAACCGCCAGAAGGCCCGTTCTCGCTACGGCACCAAGCGCCCCAAGTAGTCCCGCCGCGTACCTGATCGCACTCACTGAAGGAGATACACCATGCCGCGTCGTGCAGCAGCCAAGAACCACCGTCGTGAGGTCCAGCCTGACGCCGTTTACAACAACCGTCTCGTGACCCAGCTCATCAACAAGGTCCTCCTGGACGGCAAGAAGTCCACCGCCGAGCGCATCGTCTACGGTGCCTTTGACATCGTGGCCGAGAAGAGCGGCGAGGACGCCCTCACCGTCTTCAAGAAGGCCATGGACAACGTGCGCCCGACCCTCGAGGTCAAGCCCAAGCGCGTTGGTGGCGCCACCTATCAGGTGCCGATGGAGGTCAACTCCCGTCGTGCCACCACCCTCGCCATCCGCTGGATGGTCAGCTTCTCCCGCGCCCGCAAGGAGAAGACGATGGCCGAGCGCCTCGCCAACGAGATCCTCGACGCCTCCAACGGCGTCGGCGCCTCCATCAAGAAGCGCGAGGACCTCTTCAAGATGGCCGAGGCCAACCGCGCCTTCTCTCACTACCGCTTCTAGTCCGCGAGACCGAGGAGAAGCCACATGGCAAAGGTTAAGTACAAGCTCGAGGACCTCCGCAACATCGGCATCATGGCCCACATCGACGCCGGTAAGACCACCACGACGGAGCGCATCCTCTACTACACGGGCAAGACCCACAAGATCGGCGAGGTCCACGACGGCGCTGCCACCATGGACTGGATGGTCCAGGAGCAGGAGCGCGGCGTGACCATCACCTCCGCGGCCACCACGTGCTTCTGGAAGGACCACGTCATCCAGATCATCGACACCCCGGGCCACGTCGACTTCACGTCCGAGGTCGAGCGCTGCCTGCGCGTCCTCGACGGCGCGGTCGCGGTCTTTGACGCCGTCGCCGGCGTCCAGCCGCAGTCCGAGACCGTCTGGCGTCAGGCCACCACGTACGGCGTCCCCCGCATCGCCTTCATCAACAAGTACGACCGCGTGGGCGCCGACTTCTTCCACGCCATCGAGACCATGAAGGACCGCCTGCACGCCAACGCCGTGGCGGCCCAGATCCCGATGGGCGCCGAGTCCAACTTCTGGGGTCTCGTGGACCTGGTCACCATGACCGCCTGGGACTTCAAGGAGGACGCCAAGGGCATGATCTACCCGGAGCCCATGGACGCCATCCCCGACGAGTTCATGGACCTCGCCCAGGAGAAGCGCGAGGAGCTGCTCGACGCCGCCTCCAACTTCTCCGACGAGATCATGGAGGCCGTCCTCGAGGAGGCCGAGATCGACGTCGACGTCCTCAAGGCCGCTCTGCGCAAGGGCGTCATCGACGGCGAGCTCAACCTCGTCTTCGTGGGCTCCGCCTACAAGAACAAGGGCATCCAGGAGCTCCTCGACGCCGTCGTGGACTACCTCCCGAGCCCGCTCGACGTCACCGAGATCGACGGCACCAACCTCAAGGGCGAGCCCGAGGTCCGTCACGCCGACCCCAAGGAGCCCTTCGCGGCCCTCGCCTTCAAGATCATGACCGACCCGTACGTCGGCAAGCTCACCTACATCCGCGTGTACTCCGGTCAGGCGGAGGCGGGCTCCTACGTCTACAACTCGGTCAAGGACAACCGCGAGCGTCTGGGTCGCATCCTCGAGATGAACGCCAACGAGCGTGTTGACCGCGAGGCCTGCTCCGCTGGCGACATCGTCGCCTGCGTCGGCCTGAAGAACACCACCACCGGCGAGACCCTCTGCGACGAGAAGCACCCGGTCATCCTCGAGTCCATCGAGTTCGCCACGCCGGTCATCTCCGTCGCCGTTGAGCCCAAGACCAAGGCCGAGCAGGACAAGATGTCCGTGGGCCTGGCCAAGCTTGCCGAGGAGGACCCGACCTTCCAGGTCCACACCGACCACGAGACCGGCCAGACCATCATCTCCGGCATGGGCGAGCTTCACCTCGAGATCATCGTCGACCGCCTGCGCCGTGAGTTCAAGGTCGACTGCAACGTCGGCAAGCCGCAGGTCGCCTACCGCGAGACCGCCGGCAAGGCCGTCATGCACGCCGAGGGCAAGTTCGTCCGCCAGTCCGGCGGTCGCGGCCAGTACGGCCACGCCATCATCGACATGGAGCCCAACGAGGAGGGCAAGGGCTACGAGTTCGAGAACGCCATCGTCGGCGGCGTAATCCCCAAGGAGTACATCCCCTCCATCGACAAGGGCATCCAGGAGGCGCTCGAGAGCGGCGTCATCGCCGGCTACCCGGTCGTCGACATCAAGGTCAAGCTCATCGACGGCTCCTACCACGAGGTCGACTCCTCCGAGGCCGCCTTCAAGATCGCCGGCTCCATGGCGATCAAGGACGCCCTCAAGAAGTCCGACCCGGTTCTTCTCGAGCCGATCGAGGAGGTCGAGGTCGAGACGCCCGAGCAGTACATGGGCGACGTCATGGGCAACCTCTCCTCCCGCCGCGGCAAGATCGAGGGCATGGAGGACCGTCGCGACACCAAGGTGATCCGCGCCAAGGTGCCGCTGGGCGAGATGTTCGGCTACGCCACCGACCTCCGCTCCCAGACCCAGGGCCGTGCGAGCTACACCATGCAGTTCGACTCCTACGAGCCCGTCCCGAAGAACATTCGCGACGAGATCGTCGCCAAGAACGGCGGAAGCGCTTCTTAAGTCAACGACCACGAGCCCTAGCTCATTTGGAGGTACACAGTGTCAAGCCAGAAGATCAGGATTCGCCTCAAGGGCTACGACCACGAGGTCGTTGACCAGTCCGCGAAGCTCATCGTCGACACCGCCCAGAAGACGGGCGCCCGCGTGTCCGGTCCCATCCCCCTGCCCACCGAGCGCAACCTCTACACGGTCATCCGCTCGCCGCACAAGGACAAGGACTCCCGCGAGCAGTTTGAGATGCGCACCCACAAGCGCCTCATCGACATCCTCGACCCGGCTGCCGCCACGGTTGACTCGCTCATGCGTCTTGACCTCCCGGCCGGCGTGGACATCGAGATCAAGCTCTAGGTCCTAACCACACCTTGGGCGAGGCCCCCGGCATTTCGTACGAGGAATGCCGGGGGCCTCTTGTGTAACGGCCCCCCGATCCGGCTGAGGAAGTGTCCTGAAAATCGAGGCTGTGGCACGCGAGAGGGACTGCGGACGTTTTCTCGTACATCCTACACGGCGTAGCCCAGCGCCCTGCGGTGCTCGTCGGGCGTGAGCCAGCCGAGGGCCTGCGAGCGGCGCCCCTCGCGGAACCAGCGCATCCAGCGGTCGACC
>DXBZ01000033.1 GCA_019116265.1 Candidatus Olsenella stercoravium
AAAAAATTGTATAAATTACCTGCGCTTTTGCTCTCGGTGGCGCGACGTCCTCCCAAGCGGTGAACCCAAACCGTCTTGGGACGCCCTGCCGTCGTCCGGCGGCGCTATACTGGTCCAACGCAAGAACACCAACCACCAAGGAGCGCGCATGCTCGTCTACAACAGCCAGACGCACAAGAAGGAGGAGCTCGAGCCCATCGAGCCCGGCAAGATTCGCA
Source organism: Candidatus Olsenella stercoravium (assembly GCA_019116265.1). GTDB lineage: Bacteria > Actinomycetota > Coriobacteriia > Coriobacteriales > Atopobiaceae > Thermophilibacter > Thermophilibacter stercoravium. The sequence continues at coordinate 219 of DXBZ01000033.1, forward strand.
TGTACGTCTGCGGTCCCACCGTCTACGACCAGATCCACATCGGCAACGCGCGCACGTTCCTCGCGTTCGACGTGATCCGTCGCTACCTCATGTATAAGGGCTACCAGGTCACCTTTGCCCAGAACCTCACCGACGTGGACGACAAGATCATCAACCGCGCCAACGAGACCGGTCGCACCGCCGCCGAGGTCGCCGAGGAGTGCTCGGCCGCCTTCATTGAGCAGATGCACCGCTTTGGCGTGCTGGACCCGGACATCCGCCCGCGCGCCACGCACGAGATCGAGGCCATGCAGGAGATGATCTCCCTGCTCATCGAGCGCGGCGTGGCCTACCCCGTGCCCTCCGGCGACGTCTACTTCTCCGTGCGCGCTGACCACAACTACGGCATCCTCTCCGGTCGCAGCCTGGACCAGATGCGCGCCGGCGAGCGCGTGGAGGTCAACGACGAGAAGCGCGACCCCTTCGACTTTGCCCTCTGGAAGGCCGCCAAGCCCGGCGAGCCCAGCTGGCCCTCCCCGTGGGGCGACGGCCGTCCCGGCTGGCACACCGAGTGCTGCGCGATGATCCACCGCTACCTGGGCACTCCGATCGACATCCACGGCGGCGGCGCCGACCTGATCTTCCCGCACCATGAGAACGAGACCGCCCAGGCCATGTGCGCCTGGGACTCCGCGCTCGCCAACACGTGGATGCACACCGGCATGCTCCGCGTCGACGGCGAGAAGATGTCCAAGAGCCTCGGCAACTTCTACACGCTCAAGGAGGTGCTCGACAAGTACCCCGCCGACGCCGTGCGCCTGCTCATGCTGCAGACCCACTACCGCGCGCCGCTCGACTTCTCCTTCGAGCGCCTCGAGGGCGTGGCTGGCACGCTCGAGCGCCTGCAGACCTGCGTGCGCAACCTGCGCTGGGCCGCCGAGCGCTCCCCGCAGGATGGCGAGCTCAACGACGCCGACCGCACCCTCGGCGCGCAGATCGACGCCGCGCGCGAGGAGTTCTGCCGCCAGATGGACGACGACTTCAATACCGCCGGTGGCCTCGCCGCGATCTTCTCGCTCGTGACCGCGGCCAACACCTACCTGGCGGAGGCTGCCGACGACACCTCCACGGCCGTCTGCCTGCGCGCTGCCGACATGCTCTCCGAGCTGGCCGACGTCATGGGCATCAGCCTCTCGCGCTCCGCCGGCGACGACGACCTGCCCGCCGGTCTCGTGGACCTCGCGCGCGAGCAGGCCGGCTACGAGGGCTCGTCTGCCGCCGAGGCGGCCGAGGCCCTTCTCGCCGCGCGCCAGCAGGCCCGTGCCGAGAAGAACTGGGCCGTCGCCGACGCCATCCGCGACGGCATCACCGCGCTCGGCCTCGTGGTCGAGGACACCGCCGCTGGCGCGCGCCTGCACCGCAAGGAGTAGACAGTTTCTCGTAAAACTTGTTCGCAAAAGTACGAGCAAAGTTTTGCTCGTACTTTTGCAGTTATCGAGGCGTTTTTCAGGAGTCCAGAAGGAGTCGTATGGCAAAGAACCAGTCTCGCACGCCGGGGCGTGACGTCCGGGGCGGCAAGGGCAAGGGGGGCCGCCCCTTCCGTCCGACCCAGGGCAAGGGCCCTCGTGGCGAGAAGAACCGCCCGCCCGCCAGCCGTCCGGGCGCTGCGCGCCGCGAGCAGCGCGACCGCACGGACCTCATCGAGGGGCGTCGTGCCGTGGAGGAGGCACTGGCCTGCGGGATGCCGCTGCGCTCGGCGCTCGTGCAGGAGCGCTCCGGGGAGCGCGACCAGGCGCTCGAGAAGATCGTCGCCCGGCTCGACGAGGCCGGCGTGCCGGTGGAGCGCGTGCCGCGCGCCCGCCTGGACGCGCTATCCAGCCACGGTGCCCACCAGGGCGTCGTCGTGCGCACGCGACCCTTTGCCTACGCCGAGCTCGCGGACGTGATCGCGGCGGCAGGGGAGGGCCCGGCGCTCGTCGTCGTGCTCGACCACGTGACTGACCAGGGCAACTTCGGCGCCATCGTGCGCACGGCCGAGGTCGTGGGCGCGGCCGGCGTGATCGTGGCCAAGGCCCGGGCCGCCTCGGTGGGCGTGGGCGCGTACAAGACCTCCGCCGGCGCCGTCATGCACCTGCCCATCGCGCAGGTCCCCAACCTCGCACGCGCGATCGACGAGCTCAAGGCCGCCGGCTTCTGGGCCTGCGCGGCCACCGAGCACGCAACCGAGGACGTCTGGCACGCCCCCATGGGCGGGCGCCTGGCGCTCGTGATGGGCTCCGAGGGCGAGGGCATCTCCCGCCTGGTTGCCGAGAAGTGCGACTTTGCGTGCCGCCTGCCGCAGCGCGGGCGCGTGGAGTCGCTCAACGTGGCCCAGGCCACGACCGTGCTCTGCTACGAGTGGCTGCGGCGCGTCGAGTGTGGCGGCGAGGCCGATGCCTAGGGCGACCGCCCCGCGCGAGCTGCTCGTGGTCGACGGCTACAACGTCATCTACAAGTCCGCCCGCTACCTTGCCCGCGTGGACGAGACCGCCGAAGGTGACCCCTTCGAGCAGGCTCGCGACCTGCTCGTCGCCGACGTCGCTGCCTACGCCAAGGGCCGCTACGAGCCCGTGATCGTCTTCGACGCGGCGGGCAACGTCTCCCCGGAGCGCCCCGACCTCTCCAAGGCCGGCGTGCGCCTGGTCTTCTCGCCCGCCGGCGAGTCCGCCGACACCGTGATCGAGCGCCTGGTCACCGAGGCGCGCCTCGCCCCGCAGGCCGTGACGGTGGTCACCTCGGACAATACCATCAGGGCTACGGTGGGCGGCATTCCCGTGACGCGCGTCTCGAGCGACGTGCTCGTGACCAACATGGACGCGCTGGACGTCGAGTACCGCCAGGCAAACGCCGAGCGCCAGACCCAGCACATGCGCCTCGAGGACCGCATCGACCCGGCGGCGCGCGAGAAGCTCTGGCGGCTCCTGCGCGGCCGGTGACGACACTGCGCTTCTCGCCGCCCGCGCAACCCGCTATCATGGACGAACACACGCCGGCATGGCTCAATGGCAGAGCAACGGTTTTGTAAACCGTGGGTTGGGGGTTCGACTCCCTCTGCCGGCTCCAGGGGCTCAGGGGCCGCGACTTCACGGTCGCGGCCCATATCCTTAGAGGGAGGGACGGGATGGCAGACGATTTCAGCGAGTGGGCTTCAGATGCCCCGCTGCGTACGCCGGACGGGTTCTCTGAAGTTGTCACGGCGGCTGGGGTGGCCGTCTCAGCCATAGAGCGCAACGAGATGCTTTCGTACGCGTCCAAGACGTTCGTTGGGGTGCACGAGCCGCTGCAGAGGCGCATCCTCGACGGCTACCAGAGCGCAAAGAGACTGCAGCTGCTCGGGATGGGGGGCTATGTGGTCGTTGCGTTGGTGGCGCTCGGCATCGTGCTGGCGCTGCCGCTTGAGATGGCGGCGGATCTTCGGGCGACCGTATGGGCCGCGATTGCCGCCCTTGCCTTCATCGTCTTCATCCCAGTGTGGGTCCTTCTCTGCAACCACGTTCTGGTGCCGGATTGGAACACCTACGCAACGTGGTATCGCCGCCGCGACCGCAAGGGGCTCGGCTTTGCCGACCTTTACGAGGTGCTTGGCATGACGTATCCGCTCGCACGTGGCTGACGGGCAAGCAGCAACTACGCTGACCTGCGGATGTGTGTGCCTCGTGAGCATGGATACGCCCGGCAACGGGGTACATGTTGACAAGATTTTTCCCGCGTCGTAATCTATCTTCCGCTTGCGAGGGAGAACGCGCCTCGTGGGTGGCTGAAAACGGAATGGGGATGTGGCACAGCGGCAACTGCGGCGGACTGTAAATCCGCTCCCTCTGGGTTCCTTGGTTCGAGTCCAAGCATCCCCACCATCCGCCCGTGTAGCTCAGTCGGTAGAGCACTTCGTTGGTAACGAAGAGGTCACCGGTTCAAATCCGGTCGCGGGCTCCATCTTCCGCCTTTCAGTCGCACGGCACTTGCCGGTGTAGCTCAGTTGGTTAGAGCACGCGGCTCATACCCGCGATGTCACTGGTTCGAGTCCAGTCACCGGTACCAGAGTTCCATGGCGGCGCCTCGGCGCCGCTTGGCATAAGAACGCAGTTTGTTTGGATTGGCCGCAAGGCCGGTTCCAGAAGGAGGATGGCACATGGCCAAGGAGAAGTTCGATCGTTCCAAGCCCCACGTA
>DXBZ01000034.1 GCA_019116265.1 Candidatus Olsenella stercoravium
CCCAGCGTGGCGGAATTTGAAGAATTCTGACAGTATTTGGAATATTTTGACAGGAAGCGCTACAATCGGGACGTCAAGAGCCTGCGAGAAAGGGGTCCCTCATGCCCGATGCCGCAACTGCCGCCGCTGCCGCCTACGAGGCAGCCAAGAACCGCCCGTTCCCTGACGACATCTTCACCGCGCCGCAGCTCACCTGGGCCGTCATCGGCTGCGGGGTGATTGCCAACCAGATGGCGGACGCGCTTTCGCTCGCCGGTCGTCGCATTCACGGCGTCGCCAACCGCACCCGCGAGAAGGCGGTCGCCTTCGCCGAGCGCCACGGAATCGAGCGCGTCTACGACTCCGTCGAGGAGCTCTATGCCGACCCCGAGGTGGACGCCGTCTACATCACCACGCCGCACAACACGCACATTCGCTACCTGCGCGGCGCCCTCGCCGCGGGCAAGCACGTGCTCTGCGAGAAGTCGATCACGCTCAACTCCGCCGAGCTCGCCGAGGCGCGCGGGCTGGCCGAGAAGAGCGGCGCGGTCCTCATGGACGCCACGACGATCCTCCACATGCCGCTCTACGTCGAGCTGCTGCGGCGCGCCCGCTCGGGCGAGTTCGGCCGCATGAGGCTCGCGCAGGTCAACTTCGGCAGCTTCCGCGAGTACGGCGACTACTCGAGCCGCTTCTTCAACCCCGCGCTCGCCGGCGGCGCCCTGCTCGACATCGGCGTCTACGCCCTCACCATAATGCGCAGCTTCATGGAGAGCCAGCCCACCGAGGTGGTCTCGCTCGGCAACCTCGCGAAGAGCGGCGTGGACGAGGAGGGCGGCATCGTCTGCCGCAACGCCGAGGGCCAGATCGGCGTGGTGTCGCTCACGCTGCACGCCAAGCAGCCCAAGCGCGCCGTGATCGCGTTCGACCGCTGCTACCTCGAGGTGACGGGATACCCCCGCGCCGATCGCGCGAGCATCGTCTGGACCGACGACGGCCGCACCGAGGAGGTCGCCGCCGGCGAGGAGGCCTACGCCCTGTGCTACGAGATGGCCGACCTCGAGGCGGCGGTGGCGGGAAGTGCCGAGAAGCGCGTTCTTCTCGACTACGCGGCCGACGTCATGGAGCTCATGGACCGCGTGCGCGCCGACTGGGGAGTCGTCTACCCCGAGGAGCGCTAGGTGCTCGCCGAGGAACGGCTTGCGCGCGTCGTCGGGATCGTGGAGCGGCGCGGCACGGCGAGCCTCGCCGAGATCGCGTCCGAGCTCGGCGTCTCCGAGTCGACGGTCCGGCGCGACCTCGACCGGCTCGACGAGGCCCACCGCCTCGTCAAGATCCGCGGCGGCGCGGCCGCCCGCGAGGCGGCGCACCTCCTGCGCGACCTCACGCTGGGGGAGCGTCGGGGGCTCCACGCGGCGGAGAAGCGCGCGATCTGCGAGCGAGCGGCGACGCTCGTGGGCGCGGACGACTTCGTCTACCTGGACGCCGGCTCGACAACGGCAGAGCTCGTGGGGCTTCTCGCGACCTCGGGGGCGACCTTCGCCACCGACTCCGTGCTGCATGCGACGCGCCTCGCCGAGCGCGGCTGTCGCGTCGTCGTCCTCGGGGGCGAGCTCAAGGGCGCGACGGGCGCGGCCGTGGGTCCCGACGCACTCGACGCGCTTGGGCGCTACCACTTCACCGTCGGTTTCTGGGGTGCCAACGGCGTCTCGCTCGAGGCGGGCTACACCGTGCCGGAGGCCGACGAGGCGGCGGTCAAGCACCTGTCGCTCTCGCGCACGGAGCGCCGCTACGTGCTCGCCGACGCGAGCAAGCTCGGGCGCACGAGTCGCGTCAGCTACGCGTCCTTCTCGGACGCGATGCTTCTGACCTGCGGTGACGTTCCGGAGAAGTACCGCTCGCGCGAGAACGTGGTCGTCGTGGGTGCCTGACCCAGCATTTTGAGGTTTTGGGGAAACGGCGTTCGCGTGCTCGCGTGAACGCCGTTTTCGTTGCTTTTCCTCATGTTTTGGGCATCACGTTTTATGTCGTGGCGCCGATTTCGGAGTTTTGGCGCTGCGTTGCCAACTCAGATGCGGTTTTGCACGGCTTTCTCGCGTGTCAAGCGCCCTCGGCATCAATCATGTTGCCCAAAACAGGGGAGAGCGCGGAGAGGGGCCGCAGGGTCGCCGCACGCGGAGGAGCCCGGGCGCCGAGAGGAACACGGCGCAGGTCCGCGGGGTATACTGGACCCCTGACGAGAGGAGGCCCCATGTCAGGTGACGGCCAGAAGATGCGCGCCGCGGAGGGCGCCGCACGCGTGCCCGACGTGGTGGTGATCACGGGCATGAGCGGCTCGGGTCGCACGCAGGCCCTCCACGTCTTTGAGGACATGGGCTACTACTGCATCGACAACCTGCCCCCGCGCCTGCTGCTGCAGCTCTCCGAGCTCGTGGGAATCAACTCGGGCGTGGGCCGCCACCTCGCCGTGACCTGCGACCTGCGCAGCCAGGGCCTCTTCGACGAGTTCTCCGACTCGGTCTCGCGGCTGCGCGACCACGAGGTCTCCTGCAGCGTGGTGTTTCTCGACACCTCCGACGAGGTCCTCATGCGCCGCTACGACGAGAATCGCCGTCGGCACCCGCTCGCCCTGCCGGGGGAGTCGATTGACCGCGCCATCGCCCGCGAGCGCGCCCAGCTCTCTGCCGTCCGCGATGCCGCCGACCTTGTCATAGACACGAGTCGCCTGCGCACGCGCGAGCTGCGCGCCCGCCTGCGCCGCGCGTTCTCGGAGCTCACCGACCAGCAGCTCATGGAGGTCTCGGTCTTCTCCTTTGGCTTCAAGCACGGCATGCCGGTCGAGGCTGATCTGATGATCGACGTGCGCTTTCTGCCCAATCCCTTCTACGACCCGGTCATGCGTCCGCTCACCGGCAAGGACCAGCTCGTCGCCGACTTCGTCCTGGGCAACCCCACGACCGAGAAGTTCATGGACGCCTGGCAGCGCCTGCTCGACGTTGCGATGCCGGGCTACGTGGCCGAGGGCAAGAGCCATCTCTCCATCGCCGTGGGCTGCACGGGCGGCCAGCACCGGAGCGTCGCCATAGCCGAGGCCACGGCGACCTACCTCGAGAAGTGCGGCTATCACGTAAGTATCTCCCACCGCGACCTGGCTCTCGCCAACGTGAGGACGAGCTAGGGCCGCCATGTCGTTCACCGCCGAGGTAAAAGACGAGCTCTCTCGCATCGAGGCTCCCACGCGCGCCGCCGAGCTCGCGCAGCTCTCAGCGCTCGTGCGCATCTGTGGCACGCTGTCGTTCCACGGGTCGGGCCGCTACTCCATCCGCGTGGCCACCGAGACGGGCGCCGTGGCTCGCACGGTGATCAAGCTCACGCACAAGCTCTTTGACCTCGACACCTCGCTCACGGTGCGGCGCTCGGTGCTGCACAAGACGCGCAACTACCTGATCGAGATGCCCGAGCAGGAGGGGCTCGACCGCGATCTTTTGCACATGGGGATCCTGACGCCGGGGCGCGGCCTCACGCCGGGCGTGCCGGCGGCGCTCGTGGCCACGCCGGAGGCGCGCGCGGCCTACGTGCGCGGGGCCTTCATGGCAGGCGGCTTCATCGCCGACCCGCGCGGCGAGTTCCACCTGGAGATCGCCGTGACGGGGGAGGACTACGCCTCAGACCTCGTGACGCTCGTCGGCTCGCTCGGCGCCGCGGCGCGCCTCAACCGCCGTCGGGGCGCCTTCGCCCTCTACCTCAAGAGCTACGACGACGTGAGCGCCCTGCTGCGCGGCATGGGCGCGCTCAGGATGGCGCGCTTCGTGGACGTGGCCCGTGCCAAGAAGTCCGTCAAGAATGACGTCAACCGCCGCGTCAACGCCGAGATGGCCAACCAGGCGCGCTCCACGGGCGCCGCTGCGGAGCAGCTCGAGCTGATTGCGCGGGCGGAACGGGCGCCGGGCCTTTCCGCGCTGCCGCCGGCGCTGCGGGAGTTCTGCCGCGTGCGCCGGGCTCACCCCGAGCTCAGCCTCGCCGCCCTCGGCGAGATGCTCGACCCCCCGGCCTCCAAGTCGGCGATGTACCACCGCGTGCTGCGCCTCCAGGCACTCGCCGACGAGGCGGAGTCCGTCGGGGCGGCTGCGCAGGAATCCCGCCAAAACACGAACGGGCGAGAAGAACGCTGAGAAAGTGGCTCAAAATACGAAAATGCACCGGCCCAACGTTCTTCTCGCTGACCAAATCCTGCGCAAACGCTGACAAGGCCGATGGCTCCGCCGTATATTGAGCGATTTTCTGAGCGAAATTTTGTCCGCTCTGTAGTCGGGCCCATTTCCTGCGCAGCAGGTTGGCTGCTCCGAGAACCATCCCACGTCGGCGGCAAAAATCTGAGCGCCCACGGCTTAAATTGCGCCGCCGTTCAGTTTTAGGGATACGCTCCCTCGCGCGTGGGGTACACTATCGGGTGGCAAGGGCGTCAGGCCCATGTTGGTGCTTAGGTCCGCCGGGGAGGAGCCCCGACGGCCCCGTGAAAGGAGAAAGCATGGCAGTAAAGGTTGCTATCAACGGCTTTGGTCGCATCGGCCGTCTGGCGTTCCGTCAGATGTTCGGTCACGAGGGCTCCGAGATCGTCGCCATCAACGACCTCACCTCCCCCGACATGCTCGCGTACCTCCTGAAGTACGACTCCACGCAGGGCAACTACGGCCGCGATCACGAGGTCACCTCCACTGAGGACGCCATCGTCGTCGACGGCAAGGAGATCAAGATCTACAAGGAGGCCAACGCCGCCGACCTGCCCTGGGGCGAGCTCGACGTTGACGTCGTCCTCGAGTGCACCGGCTTCTACACCTCCAAGGCCAAGGCCCAGGCTCACATCGACGCCGGCGCCAAGAAGGTCGTCATCTCCGCTCCTGCGGGCAACGACCTCCCCACAATCGTCTACAACGTCAACCACGAGACGCTGACCGCCGATGACAACATCATCTCCGCGGCCTCCTGCACCACCAACTGCCTCGCCCCGATGGCCAAAGGCCTGAACGACTTTGCCCCCATCGTTTCCGGCATCATGACCACCATCCACGCCTTCACCGGCGACCAGATGACCCTCGACGGCCCGCAGCGCAAGGGCGACAAGCGTCGCTCCCGTGCGGCCTCCGAGAACATCGTCCCCAACTCCACCGGTGCCGCCAAGGCCATCGGCCTGGTTCTCCCGGAGCTCAACGGCAAGCTGATCGGTGCCGCCCAGCGCGTCCCGACGCCCACCGGCTCCCTCACCAACCTCTACGCCGTGGTTGACAAGGTCGTCACCAAGGACGAGGTCAACGCTGCCATGAAGGCCTACGCCGAGACCATCCCCGACACCTTCGGCTACGTCACCGACGAGATCGTCTCCCGCGACATCATCGGCGAGACCCACGGCTCGATCTTCGATGCCACCCAGACCATGTGCTCTGACCTCGGCAACGGCCAGACGCTCGTCCAGGTTGTCTCCTGGTACGACAACGAGAACTCCTACACCTCTCAGATGGTCCGCACCATCAAGTACTTCGAGAAGTTCGTCGCGTAGTCACTCGCTTCGCATCAGCTTCGCAGGGGGTGCGGTCGCAGCTCACAGGGCCGCGGCCGCGCCCCTTTTCGCAGGAACCCGTCAAAGGAGTGAACATGGCCTTCACCAAGAAGACCGTCCGCGACGCCGACGTCGCGGGTAAGCGCGTCCTCATGCGCGTGGACTTCAACGTCCCCCTGAAGGACGGCGTCGTCACGGACGACACCCGCGTCCGCGCCGCCATCCCCACCATCGAGTACCTCAAGGACAAGGGTGCCAAGATCATCCTCATGAGCCACCTCGGCCGCCCCAAGGGCGACGGCCCCGAGCCCCAGTTCTCCCTCAAGCCGGCTGCCGACAAGCTCGCCGAGATCACCGGCTATGACGTGAAGTTCGTCGACGACACCTATGGCGAGAAGGCCAAGGCCGCCGTCGACGCCCTCGCCGACGGCGAGATCCTCGTCCTCGAGAACGTCCGCTTTGACAAGCGCGAGAAGAAGAACGACCCCGAGATCGCCAAGATCCTCGCCTCCTACGGCGATATCTTCGTGCTTGACGCCTTCGGCACCGCGCACCGCGCCCAGGGTTCCGTGGTCGGCCCCGCCGCGTATCTGCCCGCCTACGCCGGCTTCCTGCTCGAGAAGGAGGTCGACACCCTGACCTCGATCTTCGCCGAGCCCGAGCGTCCCTTCGTCGCCATCGTCGGCGGCTCCAAGGTGTCCTCCAAGATCGGCGTCCTCGATCACCTGATCGACTCCGCCGACACCCTGATCATCGGCGGCGGCATGGCCTACACCTTCTTCCTCGCTCAGGGCATGAGCGTTGGCATGTCCCTCAAGGAGGAGGACTGGGTCGAGCGCGCCGGCGAGATGCTGAAGAAGGCCGAGGAGAAGGGCGTCAAGATTCTCCTCCCGATCGACAACCGCGTCGCCGATCACTTTGGCGAGGACGCCGTGCCGGAGATCGTTGCCTCCGACGCCATCCCCGACGACCGTGAGGGCATGGACATCGGCCCCGAGACCGAGAAGCTCTACGCCGACGCCGTCAAGGCTGCCAAGACCGTCTTCTGGAACGGCCCGATGGGCGTCTTCGAGTTCGACAACTTTGCCCACGGCACCGAGGCCGTCGCCCGCGCCATCGCGGACTCCGACTGCACCTCGATCATCGGCGGCGGCGACTCCGTCGCGGCCATCAACAAGTTTGGCCTGGCCGACAAGATGAGCTGGATCTCCACCGGCGGTGGCGCTTCCATGGAGCTCGTCGAGGGCAAGGCCCTTCCTGGAGTGGAGGCGCTTCTCGATGCGTAAGAGGATGATCGCTGGCAACTGGAAGATGAACAAGACCTACAGCGAGGGCGTCGTCCTCGCCCAGGGCCTTGCCGACGAGCTCAAGGACGGCACCGGTGACGTTGACGTCGTCGTTTGCCCGCCCGCCGTCGACCTCAAGGGCGTCTCCGAGGTCATCGAGCAGACGAGCGCGCCGTTTGCGCTCGGCGCCCAGAACGTCTACTGGGAGGAGTCCGGCGCCTACACCGGCGAGACCGCTCCCAACATGCTCGAGGCCGTGGGTGCCACCCACTGCATCATCGGCCACTCCGAGCGCCGCGACTACTTCGGCGAGACGGACGAGGACGTGAACAAGAAGGCCAAGGCCCTCATGGCTCACGGCATCGTGCCGATCTCCTGCTGCGGCGAGTCCCTCGAGATCCGTGAGGCCGGCACGCACGTCGAGTTCGTCGTCGACCAGATCAAGAAGGACACCGAGGGCCTCGAGATCACCGACCCCTCCAAGTATGTGATCGCCTACGAGCCCATCTGGGCTATCGGCACCGGCAAGACCGCCACGGCCGACGACGCCCAGGAGGTCTGCGGCGCCATCCGCGCGACCCTCACCGAGATCTTTGGCGAGGAGATCGCCCAGGGCATCCGCGTCCTCTACGGCGGCTCCGCCAAGCCCGAGAACATCGCCGGCTTCCTCGAGAAGGAGGACGTTGACGGCGCGCTCGTCGGCGGCGCCTCCCTCAAGGCCGACAGCTTCGCCGCGATGGTCAAGAGCGCCATGGCGTAGTTCTTCTCGACATGCGTTGAGACGGGGGCCCGGATTCGTCCGGGCTCCCTTTTTCAAAACAACGTTGCGACGGCACGGCATTGACCCCGTCAATCGCGCTCACTATACTGATTGCTGCATAGCCCCGGTATGACCGCTGATTTCATGTCACCGGGGCTCAACTGTCTTCAGCGCACGTTTGGAGTCCCGTATGAGCGCAGATGACGCCTCTTTGAAGTCGAGCATGGTTTCCTGGCTGTCATCCGCTCGGTATTCTACGTACGAGAGCGCTGCGATGGGGGATGCCGAGGTTGCGCTCGCGCTCTATCAATGGAACGTTGGACTTGCTCAGGCCCTTCTGCGTGATGTCTCCTTCTTTGAAGTTGCCCTAAGAAATGCTTATGACCGCGTGCTGAGCGCGGAGTTTGAAGCTGACGAGCATTGGCTGATTGATTCTACGTCACCAATCAGACGTCCCATCATGAGACGCAACCGCAGGGGTAACGTGGCAGATGTCAATGACTTCTATCGACGTACCGTGGATCACCTTAGAAGAAGAATGGGCACAGGCTGCACCACGAACGACCTCATTGCTAACCTCACGCTTGGGTTTTGGACGCATATGACCGATCGTGCACATGAACGTGATCTATGGATTCCCATCATCAGCAAGGCTTGGCCAGCAGGTACGTCGCGTGTCGTTCTGAATGGGGAGATCACTGCGATCAACTCCGCGAGAAATCGCGCAGCGCACCAGGAGCACCTCTTCAATATGACGACTGGGCTCTCGGTCCTCAAGGCAGGGGAGGATGCCGTGCGTCTGTTTTCGACGCTGCAGCCGGAGGTCTCAGAGCGCGTCTACGGCCCTGACCCCGTCTCGAGCGTTGAGCATTACGTCCAGACGAACGAGGCACCCTGCGTGGTCGTCCTGTAGTTGTCAGGCGAGAAGAACGTGGCGTTTTGGATATGTGCTACCATTACCAATCGCTATGCAGCTGTCCTGAAGGAGCCTCAGTGAACCCGCTCAACATCATCCTCACCGTCCTGCTGTTCCTCTCCGGTGCGCTTACCGTGCTCTTTGTGCTCATGCACTCCGGCAAGGGGACCGGCGTCTCCGAGATGATCGCCTCTTCGCTCTACAACTCCGGCGCCGGCTCGGGCGTGCTCGAGAAGAACCTCAACCGCCTCACCGTGATCACCGCCGTGGTGTTCATCCTGTGCGTGGTCATCATGGCGCTCACGTTCCCGACCGGAACGCTGGGCTAGACTCGCCCGGAATCCACAACAGGTTGTGCCCTCGGAAGCCGCCCTCGCGGCATCTGGGGGCACAAACGTTTCCGATGCGTGTCGGGACGGGCGACGGGCACTCTTTTAGGGTAAAGTAAGCTGCTGTCATGCTAGGGGTGTCGTATACCCCTGACAAGGACCGAGGGACGGAGCAAAGAAATTGCTCGCCTCGACAACAGGAGGAGGAAGAACATGTTCGACAAGTTTGGCGGCATCACGCGCCGTAACTTCGTCAAGGGTGGCCTGGCCGCCGGTGCGCTCGCCACGCTCGCCGCGTGTGGCGGCAACGGTGGCACCGAGGGTGGCGAGACCGTCGAGGCTCCCCAGGTTGGCGAGAACTACTTCAGCTACTACCTCAGCGAGCCGGCCTACATCGACCCGTACAACGGCCAGGAGAACCAGGGCATGGCGGTCATCTTCGCCACGTTCGACGGTCTTCTCGTCTGGGACTACGACACCAACGAGCCCGTCCCCATGTGCGCCGCCGAGCTCCCGACGGTCTCTGATGACGGTCTCGTCTACACCTTCAAGCTGCGCGAGGGCATGACCTTCCACAACGGCGACCCCGTTGACGCCGCCTCCTTCAAGCGCGGCTGGGAGCGCGTCGCGAGCCCCGACATGGCGACCCCGTCCGACATCTGCTACCACCTCGCCCCGATCGCGGGCTACGAGGAGTTCCACGGCGGCAAGGCCGACGAGCTCTCCGGCGTCGTCGCGATTGACGACCTCACCCTCGAGGTGACGCTCGCCGCCCCGATGGCCGACTTCCCGGCCGTCTGCTGCCACCCGGCCCTCGTGCCCGTGCCGCAGGCCGCCCTCGACGACCCGGCCTCCTTCCTCGAGCAGCCGATCGGCAACGGCCCCTTCAAGCTCGACGAGCCCTGGCAGCACAACCAGTACATCCTCGCCTCCAAGTTCGAGGACTACTATGGTGAGGCCCCGGCTATTGACGGCGTCTACTTCTCGATCCAGGCCGACCCCGACACCGCGTTCCGCGGCCTCCAGGCGGGCGAGATCGACTTCTGCAACATCCCCGTCGGCCAGATCCAGGAGTGTATCGACACCTACGGCCAGTCCGAGGACGGCTTCACGGTGACCCCGGGCGCCCAGGCCCTCACCGGCACCGAGCTCTCCACCTACTACCTGATCCCCAACCTGGAGAACGAGTGGCTCTCCAAGGTCGAGGTCCGTCGTGCTCTCTCGCTCGCGATCAACCGCGACAACATCGTCGACTCCCTCTTCGAGGGCTACCGTGAGGGCGCCAACTCCATCATGCCGCTCTCGATTGACGACAACGAGAAGAACGTCTGGCAGTACTGCAAGTACGATCCCGAGCAGGCCAAGCAGATCCTGGCTGACGCCGGCATCGACCCCGCCGAGATTACGCTCACGCTGAACTACAACTCCGGCGGCGACCACGAGGACATCATGTCCTCCATCCAGGCCGACTTCGCCGCGATTGGCATCAACGTCGAGCAGCAGACCCAGGAGTGGGCTGCCTATCTCGACAGCCTCTCCGACGGTTCCTATGACCTCGGTCGTCTCGGCTGGACCGCCGACTACCCGATCCAGGACAACTTCCTGTATCCGAACTTCTTCACCGGCGCTGACAACAACTACAACAACTACAGCAACGCCGACTTCGACGCCGCGCTGCTGGCCGCCCGTCAGATCGCCGACGAGGAGGAGCGTCGTGAGGCCTACCGTGACGCCTGCGCCATGGTCGGCGACGACGTGCCCGTCATCCCGATCATGTTCTATGCTCACAACTACGTGGGCTCCGAGCGCGTTGCCAACTTCTTCTACGACGCCGCGACGATTCCGCACTTCGAGACTGCGCAGCTTGCGTAGGGTATCTCGGTGTTAGCGAGAACCGACTGAGCGTTTCGGGCAGGGTGTCCCCGTGGCACCCTGCCCGCTTGCCGGTAGGTGCGGCATGGCGCATCACAGGTGCGCGGTGCCGTGCGTACCGACAGCTACTGCACGTGCAATGACCGTAAGTGACGGGAGGCGCGCCGCGTCGACCGCCACGCGACAGACAAGGAGAGGGTGCCGCTGTGGTTAGGTACATCATCAAGCGCGTCCTACAGTTCATCCCTGTCTTTCTCGGCGTCACGCTGATTCTGTTTGCTCTGCAGAACATCGTGCCTGGTGACCCGATCAAGCTCATCGCCGGTGAGAGGAAGCTCGACTACCAGACCGAGGTCACTCTCCGTGCGCGTCACGGCTTCATCGAGACCGATGCCGAGGGCGACCCGATCTACGAGACGGACGAGGACGGCAACGTCGTCGAGGACGAGGACGGCAACCCCAAGACCATCCCGACGCCCCTGTGGAAGCGCTACGTCGTCTATCTGGGCAACCTGCTCCAGGGCGACCTCGGCTCCTCCTACCAGCGT
>DXBZ01000035.1 GCA_019116265.1 Candidatus Olsenella stercoravium
TCCAACGCCTCGGATGCAATCGACAAGCTCTACCTCAAGAGCCTGACCGATAGCTCCGTGCAGGTGGACCAGGCTAACCTCGCCATCAATGTGGCCTTTGACAAGGATGCGCGCACCATCACCGTCTCAGACAACGGCATCGGCATGACCGCCGAGGAGCTCGAGAAGAACCTCGGCACCATCGCCCACTCCGGCTCCGAGGAGTTCAAGGCCGCCAACGCCGAGGCCCAGGGCGACGCCGTGGACATCATCGGCCGCTTTGGCGTGGGTTTCTACTCCGCCTTCATGGTGGCCAAGGAGGTCAGCGTGGTCACGCGCGCCTGGGGCGCCGACGAGTGCAACCGCTGGACCTCCGACGGTGTCGAGGGCTACACAATCGAGCCCGTTCCCGCCGACGACCCGGCGTATCGCGACGCCTGCGGCACCACGATCGTCCTCACCCTCAAGGACAACGCCGAGGAGGCCAACTACGACGAGTTCCTCAGCGAGTGGAAGCTTCGCGAGCTGATCAGGAAGTACAGCAACTACATGCGCTACCCCGTGCAGATGCTCGTGACCAAGAGCCGCGAGAAGGAGAGGCCCGCAGACGCCGGCGACGACTACAGGCCGGAGTGGGAGGACTACACCGAGCTCGAGACCATAAACTCCATGACCCCGATCTGGAAGAAGCGCTCCTCCGAGGTCACGGACGAGGAGTACGCCGAGTTCTACAAGTCCACCTTCCACGACTGGGCCGACCCCGCCCGCACCTTCAGCCTGCACGCCGAGGGCACGCTCGAGTACGACGCCCTGCTCTTCATCCCTGGCAAGGCGCCCTTTGACCTCTACAGCCGCGACTACGAGAAGGGCCTCGAGCTCTACAGCTCCAACGTCCTGATCATGGAGAAGTGCGCCGACCTCCTGCCCGACTACTACAACTTCGTCCGCGGCGTGGTGGACTCCTCCGACGTCTCCCTCAACATCTCCCGCGAGACCCTCCAGCAGACCCGTCAGCTCCAGGCCATGGCGCGCCGCATAGAGAAGAAGGTCACGAGCGAGCTCGAGGCCATGCGCGACAACGACCGCGAGGCCTACGAGGGCTTCTTCGAGAACTTCGGCCGCGGCCTCAAGTACGGAATCTACTCCAGCTACGGCATGAAGAAGGACGAGCTCGCCGGGCTGCTCCTCTTCTGGAGCGCGCGCGAGCAGAAGATGGTGACGCTCCAGGAGTACGTGGCCGCCATGCCCGCCGACCAGAAGGCGATCTACTACGCCGCCGGCGACGACCGTGAGCGCCTTGCCAAGATGCCCGTGGTGGAGTCCGTGCTCGCCAAGGGCTACGACGTGCTCCTTGCCACGCAGGACGTGGACGAGTTCTGCTTCCAGGCCATGCGCGACTTCACGGCGACGGGCCTGCCCAAGACCTACGCCGATGATGCCGCGCGCGAGGCGGCCGAGAAGGCCGTGGCCGACGGCGCCGAGCCCGAGGTCGAGGACCGCACCGTGGAGCTCAAGAACGTGAACTCCGGCGACCTTGACCTTGCCACTGACGAGGAGAAGAAGGAGGCCGAGGAGGCCACCAAGGCAAACGAGGGCCTGTTCGGAGCCATGAAGGACGCGCTGGGCGACAAGGTCGAGAAGGTCGCGGTGTCCACGCGCCTCGCCGCCGACGGCGCGCCGGCCGTGATCACCTCCGAGGGCCCGCTCACGCTCGAGATGGAGAAGGTCCTCGCTGCCGGGCCCGAGGCGGGGGAGGCCCCCAAGGCCGTCCGCGTGCTCGAGGTCAACGCCAAGCACCCGGTCTTTGAGAAGCTTCGCGCCGCGCAGGGGGCGGGCGACAAGGACAAGGTCGCGCTCTACGCGGGGCTCCTCTACAACCAGGCGCTGCTCGTCGAGGGCATCCTCCCCGAGGACCCCGTGGCCTTTGCCTCTCAGGTCTGCGAACTCATGTAGCTGCCCAAAGGGGGCGGACCCCACCTAGGAATAGCGCTCGAGGCAGGCGTTGCGGGCGATTCTGCGAACCTCGGCGGCCTGGGCGTCGTCGAGGTTCGCGCATATGCGCTCGGCGATGACGTCCTCCGTGGCGCTCCTGTCCCAGCGGACGCCTCTGCGCCAGGCCTTGCGGCAGAGGCGTCGCCAGGCGCCCTCACAGGTCGCTGCCCTGCGACGCCGGACGAGAAGGACGAGCGCTCCGCCCGCGAGCGCGATTGCCGCCAGGGCGAGGAGGCTGGCTGTCTGCCAGTCGATTGGCGAGGGGGCGTCCTTCTCGTCCGGCTCGACGGGGGAGTCCTGCAGAGGCGTCTCCTCTGCGGGCTCGGCGGGCGTCTGCTCGGGAACGTCCGGCTCCTCGGCCTCAGGCGTCTGGTCCGGCTCGCTCGGCTCCGCAACCGGTGCGCCGTCGGCGGGCGTCACGTCGACGCCGACCCAGCCGACCCCGTCGAGCCAGACCTCCGCCCAGGCGTGAAGCTGGAGCATGGTGACCACGTAGCTTCCGTCTGCGTCGCGCGTCGGGTCGGGCGCGTAGCCGAGCGCCACGCGCGCGGGAACGCCGAGCTCCCGCGCGAGCAGCGCAAACGCCGTGGCGTAGTGAGTGCAGTAGCCCTCGCGCTCGACGAGGAAGTCATTGACGACCTCGAGATTGTCCAACCCGTCGCCACCGGGGGCGTCAAGCGAGTAGGAGAAGCTCCCGTCGGTGAAGAAGGCCACGAGCCAGCGGACGGCCTCCACCTCACTGGCAATGTTGCCCGCCGAGGTGCCTGCCCCCTCGGCCTGCGCCTGGTTCACCACGGACGCGATCGCATCGGGAATCTGATCGGGGACCGCGACGGTCTGCTCGCCGGGACCTTCGCTCTGAGCGTCATAGCGCTCGAGGCTCGGTGCGAGCTGGAACAGCGTGTCAAGGTACGAGGTGCCCGTGATCGGGGGGAGGTAGCAGCCCGATGCCACGAGGCTCCCGTCGTCGTTGACGAGCTCGGTCGCCGTTCCCGGCGGGGTGGGCAGGGGCCGGTCGCCCGTCCCTTCGGGAACGAGGGTCGTCGTGACGAAGGGGGCGAGGTCCGCAGCGTACGCCCCCTCTCCGATGCCGCCGTCGCGGCCCGCCCAGAAGAGCGCCGAGCTCCCCTCGAGCGCGGTGCCATCTGGTCCCCCGAAGCGCCATGTGGTGCCGTCAAAGGTGTCGAGTACGCCGAGTCGAAGGTAGACGGGCCCGATCGCCGTGGTCTCATAGCTGAGGACCAAATCGGCCGACCTGCTGCGCAGATCTTGCGAGAGGTCCACGAGCGTCTCGACGCGCGTCCCGCCCGCGGACCACGGCGAGAAGTCGCCCGAGGGGGCGACGGCGCTCGCACCCCACCCGAGCGCGAGGGCGAGCAGCGCGACCGCCGCGCCGCGCGCGGGACGGGGCCGTGCGCTCACGGAGAGCCAGACGAGCGCGAGTCCCAGCGCGACGCTCGCCCACGTCCAGGCAAGGTTGGCTCCGGGCCCCATGATCGACTGGTCGACAGCCGAGAGGCCCAGCGGGACGAGCGCGGCGGCGGGTCTGAGCGAGCGCGAGGCGCAGAGCACGGCGAGAAGGGCGGCGAGCCCGGCTCCCATGAGCACGACGAGAAGGTCCCAGGTATCGGGTGCGCCCGGAGCGAAAGTCCCCGAGAGCTGCTCGGCACCCGTCGAGATGACGGTCGCGAGCGAGGCCAGGGGCTCGTCCCACACCGTCCGGGATGCGTCGGGCCCCACGCGCTCGTCGAGGGCGGTCAGGGCGAGCGCGGCCCCTGTGACGACCAGCGCTGCGGCCACAAGCGGCGGAAGCGCGACACGAGCCGCCCAACGCGCGTCGCGCCAGCGCAGGAGCGAACCGAGCAGCGAGCCCGCCGCGGCGCCCGCGCACAGGAGCACGGGGACGCTCTCGCGCCACGCGCCCTCGTAGATCATGCTGGTGAGGGAGGCGCACGCAAGCATCGCAAGCGCGACGCAGGCGAGAAGGGCGGCGAGCTCCGCCGCGACGTGCGGGTGCGGGGTCTCGCTCGTTACCCGTCCCGGTGCGCCGCCGTGGCCCTTCTCGGCAGGCGCCTCGTGCGCCTCACCGGCCCGCGCGGGCCCCTCGGCGCGCACGACGGTGACGGCGCCCGCGATCGGCCCGCCTCGCAAGGCCCGCTCCAGCGCGCCTCCCGCCTCGCAGGTGACGAGCACCACGCGCCGACGCTCGGACCCGCCGCCCGCGAGCCGGGCGACGCCGCGGGCACGCTCCTCGGCCAGCCCCGCGTCCGCGCGCTCGCCCACGACAGCGGCGCAGAAGCGCTCCTGCTGGACCGGGGAGCGCAGGGCGAGCGCCCCGTCGCTCAGCAGGACGTCGGGGTTGTTCCGCAGGGCCTGGAGCACGGCCGCCGTCGCCGCCGCCAGCTCGTCGCCCGAGCCCGCTCCAAGCGTGTCGGCAACCACGAGCACCGCCGACGCGCCCTTTCCCGAACGCTCGAAGGACATGAGCTCGCCGTGGTGGGCGCTCTGCCGCCAGGCGATCTGTCGCAGGCCGTCGCCCCGCTCGTAGGGACGCACGCCCGTGGGGTCCGGCTCGGGGCTCGCGTCCATGAGTCGCGCGAGCTGACGGCTCTTGACGGAGCGCAGCAGCTCGTGGCTCACGGCGGGAGGAACGCGCAGCTCGCGAGCGGCGGGCTCGACGCGCGCGGCGCGCCAGAAGCCAAAGGCGTCGGTCCAGCTCAGACGCACGCTTCGTTGACGATAGAGGCCACGTTCGGTTCCCGGCGCGGAGAGGCTCCGAACGACTTTGCCGCGCTGGTCGACGCGCACCCAGGATTCGACGCGCGCGCTCGTCTCCACGAGGCGCGACCATGGTCCGCGCGTGCGCAGGCGGCGGGCGAGAAGGACCTCGGCTAGCCCCGTGACGCAACCGGCGAGAAGCGCGATTCCGGCGGCGCCCGGTGCGAGCCAGCCACCGACGAGACCCGTGAGCAGGAGCGCGGCGCCGAGGACAAGCTGGACGGCCCCGCGTCTCGTGAGGGCCGGGAAGTGGTCGCCCTTCTCGCCCCGCCCGCTCATCTGCGACGGGAGCCCGGTGCGCTCACACGGGATATGAGGCGTGCGAGGACGGCGCGCTGCTGCTCGGCCTGCGAGGTGCCCGGCACGGCGTCGCGCAGCACGAGGCGGTGCGCGAGCACGGCGGGAGCGAGCGTGCGGACGTCCTCGGGAAAGACGGCGGCACGACCGTCCAGGAGCGCATGGGTGCGGCTTATGGCGAGAAGCGCGAGGCCGGCCCGCGGCGAGGCGCCGAGGCGGACCTCCGGGGCATGGCGCGTGGCGTCGAGAATGGCCAGCGCGTAGGCGGCGACCTCCTCGCTCACGTGCACCGTGGCCGCAAGCGTGCGAAACGCGCGCACGTCGGCGAGTCCGCAGACGGCGCTCACGTGGGAGACGGGGTCTGCGCCCGAGGCCCCCCTGAGCATGGCGCGCTCGGCGGTGGAGTCCGGATAGCCCAGGGCGGTGCGAACCATGAAGCGGTCGAGCTGCGCCTCGGGCAGCGGGTAGGTCCCCTCCAGTTCCACGGGGTTTTGCGTGGCCATGACGAAGTGGGGGTCCGGGAGGTCGTAGGTCGTGCCGTCCACCGAGACGCGGTGCTCCTCCATGGCCTCGAGCAGCGCCGACTGGGTCTTGGGGTTGGCGCGGTTTATCTCGTCCGCGAGCACCATGTCGGCGAAGAGCGGGCCGGGGTGGAAGGTGAAGGCGCGCGCCTGCGGGTCCCAGACGCTCACGCCCGTGAGGTCGCTCGGGAGCATGTCGGGCGTGAACTGCACGCGCACCGTGTGGGCGCCGGTGACGCGGCCGAGGGCGCGAGCGAGGGTGGTCTTGCCCACGCCGGGCACGTCCTCGAGCAGCAGGTGCCCGCCGGAGAGCAGGCACATGACCGAGAGGGCGATCGCCTCCCGGCGCGCGCTGAGCGCCTCGGTGAGCCGCTCCGCCATTGCGTGTCCGAGTCGTGCCGCGGAGTCCCTGTCCATGCTCCACCCCCCTGCCCGAAAGGGGACTGGCCCCTTGTAGGCAAGTTTCGAGCGTGTAGCCGCTCCCCGAGGCAGCGATTCGGCGAGCGGCGAATTGCTATGCTTGAGCTTCGGTGGTCCCACCGAACGCGAGAAACGGGGGAGACATGGTCAAGATGCTGGTTCTCGTTCGGCACGGCGAGCCCGAGGCAACTTCGCCCACGGGCTCTGACCTCGACCGCAGGCTCACGAACTCGGGCGTTCGCTCGCTGAGGGCCGGCTATCCCCGCACCTTTGCCCTGCTCGGCGACAAGCCGCACGTCAGCGTGTGGAGCAGCCCCGCCGTGCGCGCCCTCGAGACGGCCGACGTCGTTGCCGCCGCCGTGGGCGTCGAGGACATCGAGGTCCGTCAGTCCCTCTACGCCCAGGACAGCGCCGCGTTTCTTGCCGAGCTGGAGGCGACGGACGCCTCGTGCGTGATCGCCGTGGGGCACGCGCCCTTCGTGGACACGCTCGCGGCGCGCCTGGTGGGGACGTGCCCGCCGTTTGGCAAGGGTACCGTCGCCGCCATCGACCTGCCCGAGGGTCCCGCCCGTCGCGGCGTCCTGCGCTGGTTCGTGGCCGGGCCCGAGTGCGCCTCGTGGGAGGAGCTCGCCGTCGTGGAGCGCGCGCTGGCGGCCTCGGCCACCGATCTGGTGGGCAGCGCCAAGGCGTTTCTCGCCTCCCCTGACGAGCCGGACGGGCTCCTGGAGTTCAGGGTCGCCATCCGCCGCGTGCGCTCGCTGCTGCAGTTCCTCGCGCCGTGGCAGGCCAAGAAGCAGAACCGTCGCTGTGAGCACGTGCTCAAGGAGCTGCAGGCGGCCTCCGCGCGCCTGCGCGCCCTCGACATCCTCTCCGATGCCGTGGACGGCCTCGTGGAGAGCGGTGAGCTGGGCGAGAACTGCCTGCTGCCGATGGCGTGCGCCAAGGAGCGCGCGCTCGAGTGCTCGTCGCTCGTCACGCTGATGCGCAAGCGTCACGCCGCGAAGGACCTCAAGCGGCTCGCGCGCGACCTCGCCTCCCTGAGCTGGAAGGCCAGGATCGCCGAGCGCGGACTCACCGCCGAGGACTTCCGCGAGCGCTTTGACGCCCAGTTCAACGAGGTCGACGAGGACCTCTTTGGCCTCGATTTGCGCGACGGCGACGCTGTGTACGTGGCGCGCCGCGACACCAAGGAGATGCGCTACGTCGCCGAGCGCCTGGGCGAGGTGCTGGGGCCGGACCGCGCGCAGATGGGCGAGTACCTCGATGAGATTCAGCGCGAGCTGGGCGCCCTCTCCGACGCGCGCAGCAACAAGCAGCTCGCCGAGGACTGCGCCAAGAGCCCGCGCTTCCGCGGCGTGCGTGCCGACCTTGGTGTGGTGGCGCGCGACCAGGCCGAGGTCGTCTCGGCAATCACCTCCGGGATGGAGCGTCGCGAGGCTGACGGTCGTTCCGCGCGCACACCGGAAGAGGACGAGGAGGAGTAGGCGTGGCACAGGGCGACGAGAAGGACGGCTGGCGCGTCGAGCGCGACTCGATGGGGGAGATGCTCGTGCCGGCCGACGCGCTCTGGGGCGCGCAGACCGAGCGCAGCCACCAGAACTTTCCGATTGGCACCGAGCGCATGCCCGAGGAGATCGTGCGCGCGTTCGCCCTGGTGAAGAAGGCTGCCGCTCGAGCCAACTGCGGCCTCGGGCGCCTCGGCGAGGCCGAGCGCGACCTGATCTGCGCGGCTGCCGACGAGGTTCTTCTCGGCGCCCATGACGCCGACTTTCCTCTTGTGGTGTGGCAGACGGGATCGGGCACCCAGTCCAACATGAACATGAACGAGGTGCTTGCCAACCGCGCCAATCAGCTCGCGGCCGAGAGGGGCGTGGCGCTGGAGAAGCCGCTGCACCCCAACGACTCCGTCAACATGAGCCAGTCCTCCAACGACACCTTTCCCACGGCCATGCATGTCGCTGCGGCGCTGGCGGTGACGGGGCGCCTGCTGCCTGCGATCGACCAACTCGCGGCCACGCTGCGCCGTCTGGAGGCGGAGAACGAGGGCGTGGTCAAGAGCGGCCGCACCCACCTGCAGGATGCGGTGCCCATCTCCTTCTCGCAGGAGATCTCCGGCTGGCGCGGGCTGCTCGAGGGCTCTCGTGAGGAGCTGCTCGCCGCGATGCCGGGTCTTTATCGCCTGGCACTGGGCGGAACCGCCGTGGGCACGGGCCTCAACGCTCCCGCCGGCTTCGACGAGGCCGTGGCGACGGAGCTTGCCGAGCTCACGGGCCTGCCCTTTGAGACCGACCCCAACAAGTTCCGCGCCCTCACGGGCAAGGACGCGCTCGTGTTTAGCCACGGCGCCGTCAAGGGCCTTGCCGCCAACATGATGAAGATCGCCAACGACGTGCGCTGGCTGGCCTCGGGGCCGCGCCTCGGTCTCGGCGAGATTACGATTCCGGCCAACGAGCCGGGCAGCTCGATCATGCCGGGCAAGGTGAACCCCACGCAGTGCGAGGCCGTCACCATGGTGGCCGTGCAGGTCATGGGCAACGACGCCGCGATCGGTATGGCGGCATCCCAGGGCAACTTCGAGCTCAACGTCTTCATGCCGGTGATTGCGTACAACTACCTGCAGTCCGTTCGCCTGCTCGCGGACGCGATCGTCTCGTTTGACGAGCGCTGCGCGAGCGGCATCACGGCCAACCGCGAGAAGATGGACGAGAACCTCCACCGCTCGCTCATGCTGGTGACGAGCCTCAACCCCCACATCGGCTACGACAACGCCGCGCGCGTGGCCAAGAAGGCCTTCGCCGAGGGGACGTCGCTGAAGGAGGCTTGCGTGGCGCTGGGCCTGCTCACACCCGAGCGCTTCGACGAGGTCTTCCGTCCCGAGCAGATGGTCTAGCCCACGTTCCTCTCGCCCGCGCTATCATGGAGCGCAGCCTACGAAAGGAGCCCCATGAGCGAGCAGAGCATCGGCACCCGCTGCGTCCAGGCCGGCTACACGCCGGGTGACGGAGAGCCGCGCCAGATCCCCATCGTCCAGTCCACCACCTTCAAGTACGCCACCTCCGAGCACATGGGCCAGCTCTTTGACCTCGAGGCCGAGGGCTACTTCTACACGCGGCTGCAGAACCCCACAAACG
This sequence comes from Candidatus Olsenella stercoravium, assembly GCA_019116265.1. Taxonomy (GTDB): domain Bacteria; phylum Actinomycetota; class Coriobacteriia; order Coriobacteriales; family Atopobiaceae; genus Thermophilibacter; species Thermophilibacter stercoravium. Next base: position 9,119 of record DXBZ01000035.1, read on the forward strand.
ACGCCGTGGCGGCCAAGATCGCCGCGCTCGAGGGCGGCGCCGCGGCGATGCTCACGAGCTCGGGCCAGGCGGCCAACTTCTTCGCGCTCTTCAACATCTGCGAGGCGGGCAGCCACGTCGTGGCGAGCTCGGCCATCTACGGCGGCACGTACAACCTCATCGCGCACACCATGGCCAAGATGGGCATCGAGAGCACGTTCGTCTCGCCCACGTGCACGCCGGAGGAGCTTGAGGCGGCCTTCCGCCCCAACACGCGCGCCGTCTTTGGCGAGACCATCGCCAACCCGGCGCTCGACGTGCTGGACATCGAGCGCTTTGCGGCGGCCGCCCACGCCCACGGCGTGCCGCTGATCGTGGACAACACCTTCCCCACGCCCGTCTTCTGTCGCCCCATCGAGTGGGGCGCGGACATCGTGACCCACTCCACCACCAAGTACATGGACGGGCACGGCGTGGGCGTGGGCGGCGCCATCGTGGACTCCGGTAACTTTGACTGGATGGCGCACGCGGAGAAGTTCCCCGGCCTCACCACGCCGGACGAGTCCTACCACGGCATCGTCTACGCCGAGAAGTTCGGCCAGGCCGGCGCCTTCATCACCAAGGCGACCTCGCAGCTCATGCGCGACCTCGGCTCCATCCAGAGCCCGCAGAACGCGTTCTACCTCAACATGGGCCTCGAGAGCCTGCACGTGCGCATGCCGCGCCACTTTGCCAACGGCCTCGCGGTGGCGGAGTACCTCGCGGGCTCCGACAAGGTGACCTCGGTGCGCTTCCCGCACCTCGCCGGCGACCCGTACCACGAGCTCGCCCAGAAGTACCTGCCCGAGGGCGGCTCCGGCGTGGTGTCCTTTGAGCTCGCCGGCGGCCGCGCGGCTGCCGAGAAGTTCATGGCGGCCCTGCGTCTTGCCGCGATCGAGACCCACGTGGCCGACGCCCGCACCTGCTGCCTGCACCCGGCCTCCGCGACGCACCGCCAGATGAACGACGACGAGCTGGTCGCCGCCGGAATCTCCCCGGCCATGGTGCGCTTCTCGTGCGGCCTGGAGGACAGCGCGGACCTCATCGCCGACATCGAGCAGGCGCTCGCTGCGATTTAGCGAGACACGTGAACCCAAACCTCTTGAGCTCGTATCTCCCTCTCGGCAGTTTGGGTTCACGTTTTAGTCACCCAAGAAGTAACCCGCAGGTGGGCAAGTCGCTCACCTGCGGGTTCTTTGGATGGCGTCTCGGCGGGTGCCGGGTGATGAACCCAAACCGCGGGAGGGTTTGGGTTCAGGGCGGCTACTCTACCTCAAGCAGCTCGATCTCGAAGTTGAGGGCCTTGCCGGCCATCTCGTGGTTCATGTCAAAGGTTATGTTGCCGTCCTCGATGGCCGCGACCACGGCGGGGAAGGGCTGACCCATGGCGTTGCTCAGCATGACGCGCTCGCCGGCGGAGAGGTTCTCGGCGCCGGGCATGTCCGCCACGGCCACGGTCTGCACGAGGTCCTCGCGGCGCTCGCCGTAGGCCTCGGCGGGCTCGAGGTGCACGTCCACGACCTGGCCGACCTCCATCTCGCGCACGGCCTCGTCAAAGCCCTTGATCATCTGGCCGGCCATGCAGGTGAAGGCCAGCGGCTCGCCTCGGTCGCGCGAGGAGTCGAACTTCGTTCCGTCGTCGAGCGTGCCCACGTAATGGACCTTGACCTTCTTGCCTTCGTTGCCCATGTCTCTCCCGTCTCTGGGGTCGGATGCACCGACCCCAGATTCTGACAGATGTGCGAGGCCGGGGCTAGTCCACGTCCGCGCTCTCCCAGATGGCGTCCCAGGCGCGCGTCGTCATGACCTCGTTGCGCGTGGCGTCCCACGTGTCGCTGGTGAGAAGGTCGGCGTTGAGCGGGAAGCCGAGGATGCCCTCGACGGTCGTCCGGTCAAAGACGTGCACGTCGCGGTCGAGTTCGCCATCGTCGTCGGTCTCCTCTTCGACGATGCGCAGGGTCTGAAGGTCGCTCGTGACGGACATGGCCGCCACCACGTCGTAGACGAGCGCGCGGTCCACGCAGTCGTCGTCGCGGGCGAGCGCGTCACGGTCGTCATAGGTATAGGTCAGCTCGATGGTACCGGTATCGGGCTCCGACATCGCCTGGCGGGCGTAGAATCCGAGGGGCAGCGATTTCATCATCGCAAGGAACGGCTCGGAGCTCACGGACATGCCCTCGTAGGCGGCGAGCTCGTCGACCGAGTGCGCGTAGACCTCGGCGTCGAGGCCGGTCGAGCCCTCGGCGCCGGCGCCGTATCCATTGCCCGTGCCGTCCTGTGGGGCGCTTCCGGCGGCGTTCCCGTTGCCGTGCCCGCCGCCGGTCGTGGCGTCATCCTGGTACACGGGAGCGTCGCCGTCTGTGACCCGCTGGACGGTCGCGTCCGTCGTGCTGTCGTAGGCGTTGCGTGCGTCGTTCGTGTTCACGATGTTGAGGGCCGTCACCACGATCATGCCCACGACCAGCGCGCCTGCAACGGCAATCGCCACGATTGCGCCGGCCGACCAACGCTTCCTCTGCGAGGCGGCTGGCTCGGCAACGGGTGCTGCGGCCGTGTGACCGACTGCGGCCTCGCTGTCCTTCTCGCTGTCCAGCACGTCCTCCACGCTCGTCACGGCCTCGCAGGTGCGCCGGTACGCTTCGTCCTCATCCATCCCCTGCGCGACGTAGTCATCGAAGCGCGCCACGAGGTTGCCGTAGATCTCCTCCTTGAGCTCGATGGTCTCGGTGTCGAGCGTGCGCCCCTCAAAGAGGTGCTCGACGTGCATCCTGATGTCGCCCCTGCCGCTCATGAGTCGCTCCCGTTCTGCCTGAGAAGCCTGTCGATGATGGTCCTGGCGTGCACCCAGCGTGCGGTCGCCTCCGCGAGCTCGCCGCGCCCGCTCCCTGTGATGTGGTAGTACTTGCGGCGCGCACCCTGGGACTCGCTGCCCCAGTAGCTCTCCACCAGCCCCTGCCCCTCGAGGCGCTTGAGGCTCGTGTAGAGCGAGGGCTCCTTCATCTCGTACGCGCCGCCGCTCGCGGCCGACACACCCTTGAGGATCTCGTAGCCGTAGGAGTCGCCGTCGGCGAGCGCGCGCAGCACGATGGCGTCGATGTTTCCGCGAATGAGGTCGCTCTCGGCGTCTCTTGTTGCCATGGGTCACCTCCTCCTCGTGAAAGCATCGTAAAACAGATTACTATGTGTGTCGATATACCTTGGCAGCCAGATACCTGCGAGTGGAGGGATTGGGCCGGCGAGAGGCTTCTTCTGGCTCATGGGGTATGCTCTTGTGACGAAGGGAAGGTGATTGGCTTGGCCGGTCGGCGGGATGGCTTTGTTGGGGTCTTTGACTCGGGCGTGGGCGGCATCAGCGTGCTGCGCTCGCTCGTGGAGGAGCTGCCGCACGAGGACTTCCGCTTCTTTGGGGACTCAGCCAACGCACCCTATGGCGAGAAGACCGAGGGGCAGGTGCTCGAGCTTTCCTGCGGCATCGTGAAGCGATTCGTCGACGAGGGGGCCAAGGCGATCGTGATCGCCTGCAACACGGCGACCTCCGTGGCGGCGCCGACCCTGCGCGCCGCCTATCCCGACGTACCGATCGTGGGCATCGAGCCCGCGCTCAAGCCTGCGGCGCGCGCCCTGCCGCACGGGAGGATCCTCGTCATGGCGACCGAGGTGACCCTGCGCCTTGAGAAGTATCACGAGCTCGTGCGCGCCTGGGGAGGGGAGTGCGAGGTCGTTCCCGTGCCCTGTCCGGGATTGGCTGCGCGCATAGAGCACGGGGACCTCGATGCCCCTGACGTCCTGGAGATGCTCGGGAGATACGTGGGTGCCCATGCGGGCCACGTTGACGGCGTGGTGCTCGGGTGCACGCACTACCCCTTCGTCCGTCGGCAGATAGCCGAGGTTCTTGGTCCTGACGTGCGCTTCTTTGACGGCGGGGCGGGTACCGCGCGCCAGCTCGGGGCACGCCTCGCCGACACCGGCCTGCTTGCCGATCGCGACCGTTCCGGGCGCGTTGAGTTCGCGTCAAGCCTCGACACGCCTGAGGAGCTGGCCCTCTACGAGAGGTTCTTCTCGCTCTCGTGCTGAAGCAGATTTATCTGGGTTCTTTTTTGGGTGGCCTTGAAGTAGCGGGTGCTCTCACCGCCAAGAACGTGCAGGTAGAAAAATGGCACCTCCCAAGTCGTACTTGGAAGGTGCCAGAAAAAGTACCCAGATAAAGTCAGGAGCCTGACTACGCGCGCTTCTCGCCCCAGAAGAAGAGGGCCACGGTGCCCGGGCCGGTGTGAACGCCGATCGTGGCGCCGATGGGGAAGATCTCGACCTTGCCGTTGAGCTTGGGGAACTTCGCCTCGATGCGGTTGGCCACCTCGCGGGCGTCGTCCTCGCAGTCGGACTGCGAGATGAAGCACTTGCCCGAGTAGTCGAGACCGCCCTCGGCGAGCTCCTCCATCTTCTCGACCACACGGTTCACGGCCTTGGCCTTGGTGCGGATCTTCTCCTTGACGGCGAGCGAGCCGTCGGGCTCCACGTCCATGACCGGGCAGATCTTGAGCATGCCGCCCACGAGGCCGGCGGCCTTGGAGATGCGACCGCCACGGACGAAGAACGTGAGGTCGGACGAGAAGAACCAGTGCTGGACCTCGCTCTTGTGCTCCTCGGCCCAGGCGGCGAGCTCGTCGATGCCCATGCCGGCGTCACGCAGGTCGGCGAGCTTGTCCATGAGCAGGCCGTAGCCGGAGGAGGCGGCGAGCGAGTCGATCACGATCACCTTGCGGTCGGGGTACCTCTCGGCGAGCTGGTCGCGTGCGGTGCAGGCGGAGTTGTAGGTGCCCGAGATGCCGGTGGAGAGCGTCACGTGCAGGACGTCCTTGCCGTCGGCCAGGAACTTCTCGAAGTGCTCCATGTAGTCGCCGGCGCTGATCTGCGAGGTCTTGGCCTCCGCGCCGGCAAGCATCTTGGCGTAGAGCTCAGAGGGGGAGTTGGTGGCGCCAAAGTCGTCCTTGCAGACCTCGCCGTTGAGGTAGTAGTTGAAGAAGAGGTACTCGATGTTGCGGCTCTCAAACCAGTCGTGGGTGAGGTCGGCCGTTGAGCAGCAGCTGAGAACGTACTCGGACATGGTATCCCCCTTCGGTTGCCTGCAAGGTTCAGCATAGCGCACCTTTGCTGCTCCCGCGAGCCTCGCTACGCGTCGTTGCCCGTCTCCTCGGCGACGAGCTGCGCGATCTCGTGCCTTCTGATGAGGCTGACGAGCAGCGGCATGACCAGCACGAGCAGGCTTGCGGAGACGAGCGTCCCCTGCACGCCCAGGACCTCGGCAAGCGCGGGCGCGCACAGCAGCGGTGCCACGCCGGCCACGTTGTTGCCAAAGCCGAGGACGGCGTTGACGCGCCCGAGCACGCCGAGCGGAGCGTGGGACTGGACGAGCGTGTTGAGCAGCGGCGTGAGCATGCCAAAGGCCATGCCGAGCAGGATCTGGCCCGCGCAGGCGGCAACCAGCCATGACGTGCCCACGTAGAGCAGGGCGAAGATGCCCTCGGAGGCAAGGACCGCGAGCAGGGTGCGTATGTTGACGAGGCGCGCGGGAAGCCTCATGACCAGCATCGATCCCACGACGCCGCCCACGCCTGCCGCAGCGGAAAGCCACCCCATCCACTCCACGTCCACGCGGAGCACGTCGCGGTAGTAGAGCGACTCGAGCGGGTCAAAGGCACCGTAGCCAAGGAAGGAGAAGAAGCAGCTCCAGAACAGCAACGCGAGTGCGGCCGACCCAAAGACCGTGGAGAACCCGGCGCGCAGCGAGTCGTCCTTCGCGCCTGGGAGCGCCTCACCCGCATGGGGGTCGCGCACGGGACGAAAGCCCAGCGCCGGCACCATGCCCATGAGCGCACAGACGCCGAGCAGCCAGAAGACCGCCTGCGGAGACGCCGCCGAGGCGACGATGCCGCCGGCGAGCGGCCCCACGATTACGGCGATGTTGGAGACGGTGTAGACGACGGAGTTGATGGTCTTGAGCTCGTCCGGATCGTCGCTGAGGTAGGCAGGAAACGATTTGGCTACGAGGTCGCCCATGCCCCAGGAGGCGCCGAGCAGTGCGGCGCCCACGAGCACGCCTTCGGTGCTTTGGGCAAAGAGCTGGTAGAGCAGGGAGGTGGCGACGAGCGCGCCCACGACCACGCAGAAGAACCGTCTTGGCCCCACGCGGTCGAGCAGCGGGCCGCCCACGAAGGAGCCTAGGACGATGCAGCCGTTGAGCAGGACGATTCCCAGGGCGTTCTCGGTCACGCCGCCACCAAAGGCATAGGTGAGCGTGCCCACCACGCCGATGAAGTAGGCGCACTGCATGCCAAGGTAGATGGCAAGACGCATGAGGACGAGGCGCCTCGCCATGGGCGAGAGCGACCTCAGGCTGCCGAGAAACCCCATGGGGGGCGCGACTATGCGAGCTGCGGACCGGCGAGGAGGGTGCGGGCGCGCTCGCCGAGCACGCCAACGGCCTCGTAGGGCTCCCAGACGTCCTCGACGGAGGCGTCCATCGGGCACTGGCCGTTCTTGGTGCGGTTCTGGATGTGGGGCACGAGCGCGTCGTAGCTCGTGGCTATGCCCGCAGCAAGAAGGACCGCGCGCCCGGTCCAGGACATGACGGGGGAGAAGACAGCGTCGGGGCCGAGCACGGCGTAGAGCAGGGCGGGCGCCTTGCCCACGATCTTGTCGGCCACCGAGAAGCCCGTGAGGTCGCGACCCTCGCGCACCCAGGCGAGCAGGGGCTTGATCCCGCGCTCGGTAACGGTGATCACCTCGTCGTCGCGGACGGCCACGAGTGTGGCGTCCTTGTCGGCGATCAGCAGGGCTCGGGCAAGATCGAGGTCGGTGGCAGCCATGTTCGCATCCTCCCAACAGCGGCGAGAATCTCTTTCAGCGGGCACTCTACCACAACGGTGGAAGGCGGCAATACCGCTTACCGAAATCGACGCGCTCAAAAAACGTGCCCAGATACGGCCGGGCGAGAAACATGCTGAGAAAAGTGCTCGGTTTACGAGAAAGTAGCGTCCCCAGGTTCTTCTCGCCAGGCGAATCCTGCGGAAACGTCACTCGGGTACGGACCGCTGTCGTATTTTGAGCGCTTTTCTGCGCACGATTTAGCGGTCACCGTATATGGACGCCATTCCTACGCAGAACGGGCCGCCACCCGGAGGTGACGGCCCGCAAACGACGCTATGTCGAGAAGGACTACTCGTTCAGAGCGGCGTTGACGGCGACGGCGCAGGCGACGGTCGCACCGACCATGGGGTTGTTGCCCATGCCGATGAGGCCCATCATGTCGACGTGCGCGGGCACCGAGGAGGAGCCGGCGAACTGGGCGCTGGAGTGCATGCGGCCCATGGTGTCGGTCATGCCGTAGGAGGCGGGGCCGGCAGCCATGTTGTCCGGGTGCAGGGTGCGTCCGGTGCCGCCGCCGGAGGCGACGGAGAAGTACTTCTTGCCGGCGAGCACGCGCTCCTTGAAGTAGGTGCCGGCAACCGGGTGCTGGAAGCGCGTCGGGTTGGTGGAGTTGCCGGTGATGGAGATGTCGACGTTCTCGTGCCACATGATGGCAACGCCCTCGCGGACGTCGTCGGCACCGTAGCAGTTGACCTCGGCGCGCGGGCCGTCGGAGTACGGGATGGTCTCCACGACCTTGAGCTCGCCGGTGAAGTAGTCAAACTGGGTCTTCACGTAGGTGAAGCCGTTGATGCGGGCGATGATCTGGGCGGCGTCCTTGCCGAGGCCGTTCAGGATGACGCGCAGCGGCTTCTTGCGGGCCTTGTTGGCGTTGAGCGCGATGCCGATGGCACCCTCGGCGGCCGCGAAGGACTCGTGGCCGGCCAGGAACGCGAAGCACTCGGTGTCGTCACCGAGGAGCATGGCGCCCAGGTCGCCGTGACCCTTGCCGACCTTGCGGTCCTCGGCGACGGAGCCGGGGACGCAGAAGGCCTGGAGGCCCTCGCCGATCATGGCGGCGGCCTCAGAGGCGCTCTTGGCGCCCTTCTTGATGGCGATGGCGCAGCCGCAGACGTAGGCCCACTTGGCGTTCTCGAACGCGATGGACTGGACGCCCTCGACGATCTCGCGCGGGTTCACGCCCTTGTCGAGGCAGATCTGCTCGGCCTCCTCGAGGGAGGAGATGCCGTTCTCAGCGAGCACCTTGTTGATCTTGTCGATGCGGCGCTCATAGCCCTCAAACGAAACTGCCATTTGGTTTTCCCTCCCTTTCTACTCGTGAACGGGGAAGACGTTGGCGACCGTGTGGGTCTCCTCGTCCGTGCGCGGATCGATGTACTTGGCGGCGTTCTCCCACTGGCCGTAGTGGCCCATGGCGCCGGCGATGGCGTCCTCGGGGGTCTTGCCGGCCTTGAGGGCCTCGGTGAACTTACCGAGGTTCAGGAACTCAAAGGCCACGATCTCGTTGTTCTCGTTGAGCGCCATGCGGGTGACGTAGCCCTGGGCGAGCTCGAGGTAGCGGGCGCCCTTGGCCTTGGTGCCAAACATGGTGCCGACCTGCGTGCGCAGGCCCTTGCCGAGGTCGTCGAGGGAGGCGCCGACGGGCAGGCCGTCCTCGGAGAAGGCGGTCTGGGAGCGGCCGTAGACGATCTGGAGGAACAGCTCGCGCATGGCCACGTTGATGGCGTCGCAGACGAGGTCGGTGTTGAGGGCCTCGAGGATGGTCTTGCCCGGGAGGATCTCGGAGGCCATGGCCGCCGAGTGGGTCATGCCGGAGCAGCCGAGGGTCTCGACGAGGCACTCCTCGATGACGCCCTCCTTGACGTTGAGGGTGAGCTTGCAGGCACCCTGCTGGGGCGCGCACCAGCCCACACCGTGCGTGAGGCCGGAGATGTCCTTGATCTCCTTGGCCTGGACCCACTTGCCCTCCTCGGGGATGGGCGCGGGGCCGTGATATGCGCCCTTGGCAACGGGGCACATATTCTCGACTTCTGCGGAATACTGCATGTAGTGCTCCTCTCCGTAAATCTCAGGTCGGTGCCATGCGACCGGCCGTGTTGCCAGTCTGCTCTAGTTTACGGCAAAACGGTGGGCGAGAAGAGCGTGGCGGCGCTATAATTCCGCCCCATGAGTGCAGAGAAGGACATCAACGGCTCCACCCCGTCGTGGGTCTGGAAGCTCTCCCTCGCGGGGGCCGCCGCCATCTGGGGCGGCTCGTTCGTCGTCATGAAGGACACGCTCGACGCCATCTCCCCCGCGTGGCTCATGGCCACGCGCTTTCTCTTGGCGTCCGTGCTCGTGGGGGCGCTCTTCTGGCGCACCCTGCGCGCCAACCTTGACGTGAGCCGTCTTGCCATGGGCGCCATCCTCGGCCTGGTGTGGGGGGCGGCCTACCTGGTGCAAAACATCGGCCTCGACGACACCACGCCGGGCAGAAACGCCTTTCTCACCGCCACGTACTGCGTCATGACGCCGTTCATCAACTGGGTCGTGGCGCGGGCGCGCCCGAGTGGGGGCAACCTCGCCGCCGCCCTTCTCGCCATCGTGGGCGTGGGGCTGGTCGCGCTCGGCGACGACCTCTCCCTCGCCATGAGTCGCGGCGACTGGCTCACGCTCGTGGGGGCGGTGCTCTTTGCCGTGCACATCGTGCTCGTGGCGCGCTTCTCGTCGGCCCATGACGTCATGACGCTCACCGTGGTCCAGCTCGTGGTTGGTGCGCTGCTCGCGCTCGCGGTGGCGCTCGCGAGCGAGGTGCCGCCGACCCCGGCGACCTTTGCGAGTCCGGACGTCTGGGTCTCCCTCGCCTATCTCGTGGTCCTCTCGTCGGGCGTGTGCACGGTCCTGCAGAACGTGGGGCAGGCGCACGTGCCGCCCGCGCAGGCGTCGCTTCTGCTCTCGCTCGAGAGCGTCTTTGCCGTGGTGGCGAGCGTGCTCTTCTACCACGAGCTCGTCACGCCGAGGATCGCGCTCGGATTTGCCACGATCTTCGTCGCCGTGCTCGTGAACGAGCTCGGAGCGGGACATCGATCAGGAAAGAGGTCCGCATGATCCAGGAGTTTGGGGCGGAGCACGCCTTTGACAACCATTTTGAGTCGCATGAGGCGGGCGAGAAGGACCACCTGCTGCACTTCACGGCGGCGGGGTGCCTCGCCCGCGTGACGCACGTGGGTGGCACCGATGCCGACGCCGGCGACTCCGGCGAGGTCGTGGAGCTGCCGCGCCTGGCGGACTACCCGCGCAGGCCCGCCCGCGTGACCTATCTCTTCTCGCTTGGCGATCAGCGCTTCTTCCTCGCGCTCGACGACCGCGTGAGCGCGCCGGCGGGCTTTGCCTACGAGTCCGTGAGCTGGCTGCGCCACGCCGAGCCCCAGCACCTGCTCTTTGCCGCTGCGACCGCCTCCCAGCTCGACCGCTGGTATCGTGACAACCGCTTCTGCGGTCGCTGCGGCGCGCCGACCGAGCTGGGGCCCCTGAGCCGGGAGATCGTCTGCCCGGAGTGCGCCAAGATCGTCTACCCCAAGATCTGCCCCGGCACCATCTGCGCCGTCGTGCGCCTCGCCGACGACCCGGCCGACGACGCAATCGTGCTCACGCGCTACGCCGGGCGAACGACGGCGCTCTGGGCGCTCGTCGCCGGCTTCACCGAGATCGGCGAGCCGCTCGAGGACACGGTGCGCCGCGAGGTCAGGGAGGAGGTCGGCCTCTCCGTCAAGAACCTGCGCTTCTACAAGAGCCAGCCGTGGAGCTTCACCGACACGCTCATGGTCGGCTTCTGGTGTGAGGTGGACGGTGACGCGACCATCACCGTGGACCGCTCCGAGCTCAAGGAGGCCCGCTGGTTCCGCCGCAACGAGATCCCCCTCGAGCGCACGAACGACCGCGCGAGCCTCACGGGCGAGATGATCGAGCGCTTCCGCACGATGGGCCGCGCCGCCTGGGAGTAGGGCGCTACTCGCCAACCTCCCCGAGCGTCTGCTCCTCGGCGAGCTCCTCGGGGGTCATGTAGTCGATGATGTCGCCCGGCTTGCAGCGCAGGACCTGGCAGAGCGCCTCGAGCGTGGAGAACCGCATGCCCCTGATGTGACCGTTCTTGATGTTGGACAGGTTCACCGTTGAGGTTCCCACCCGCTTTGCAAGCTCCGTGGAGGAAATCTTTCTTTCGGCCATGACACGGTCGAGCCGTATGACGATGGGCACCTCATCACCTCTTTCAGTGGGGGACTGATGGCCCTATTCTACGCGATACTGTCCGAATCCTCCTTGAGCAAGTTGCCATATCGGTTTACGAGCGCCAGACAGAAGAGAAAAACGGCAAAGCTGAACATCAACGGGTTGATGCCGGGCTGTGAGGTCGCCCCCATGGGAAGGGAGCCGCCGAGGAGCTGGACGTCGTAGCTCGGCGAGGAGCCAAAGAGGTCGAGCGAGGTGTTGAGGACGAGGAGCAGCCCCGCCGTGACGAGCCGCGCCGACTGGCCGCGGCCAAACGGGGAGCTGCTCCTCCCGAAGTTTCGGAGGAACTCCGCGAGGAGAACAGTCGCGACGACTGCGGACGCGTGCTTGAGCAGCCGCAGGAGCGCCAGCGTGTCATGGGAGAGGGCCCCTCGGACAAGGGCGGAGCCGCTGACGAGCGCGACGGCGGCGAGCAGGGTCGCCATGACGTACATGCAGATGGTGCCTATGAGCGCCGTTCGCTTGGCGCGACGATACTCTCCCAGAATGTTCTCGGTCACGGTTTCCTCCTAGGGCCTAGAATCCAATCACGACGGGTCCGATGTAGATGCAGTCAGTGCGACTGACGGTGATCTCGAACAGCATCTCAGCCACCTCCTCCTATATTGAAGTTGCCACTTCTCGCGCAGTGGCCGCGCTTCTTTACCCGTAGACGCGAATATGGGATAAAGGGCGCGAACGGGGCGGAGGGCGCGCGCTCCTCCTTGGGGTACGGCCCCTGTCGAGAGAATCGCGCCTCCGGCCCGCGGGTGGACGCGGATTAGGCAGAATGGCGTTCGGCGCCGGATCTCCCAGGAGGTTGCGCCCGCGGATTCCGAAGGAAAACCTTCGTCCCGCCGAGAGGACGGAGGGGAAAGATGCTCTACATCGGGATCGACGTCGCGAAGAGGTCGCACGTGGCGGCCGCGATGGGCGACGGCGGGGAGGTCGCCGTCGAGCCGTTCGAGTTCAGAAACACGCAGAAGGGGTTCGAGCGTCTGCTCGAGCGCCTCGCCAGACGGGGCGTCTCCGCCGAGGGGTCGCTGGTCGGCATGGAGGCCACGGGGCACTACTGGGTGGCGCTCTTCGACTTCCTCGCCGCCAACGGCTTCGAGGTCGCCGTCATCAACCCCATCCAGACCGACGCGTGGCGCAGGGTCGACACCGTGCGGCCGGCGAAGACCGACGGCATCGACGCCCTGCTCATCGCGGACCTCCTGCGTTGCAAGCGCTTCGAGCCCTCGGCGCTCGGGGACGAGGCGACCGAGGAGCTCAGGCAGCTCGCCCGGTACCGCTTCGAGCTCGTGCAGGAGCTCACCGCCCTCAAGAACCGGGCGACGGCGATCCTCGACCGGGTGTTCCCGGAGTACGAGCGGCTCTTCGCGGACAAGTTCGGCCCGACGTCGTCGGCGCTGCTCAAGGAGTGCGCCACGCCCGCCGACGTGCTGGCGGCGGACCCCGAGGCGCTCGCCGGGCTGCTCGCCGAGGCCAGCCGCGGCAGGCTCGGGCGCGAGAGGGCCGACGAGGTCGTCGAGGCCGCCCGCTCCTCGGTCGGCGTGTCCTTCGGCTCCCGGGCGCTCGCCTTCGAGCTCAGGGTGCTCGTCGAGCGCATGGAGTTCACCCGCGGGCAGATCTCGGAGCTGGAGGCGGAGATTGCCCGCGCGCTGTCCGAGACCGCCGGCAGGCACCTGACGAGCATACCGGGCGTCGGGCCCGCGCTCGCGGCGCTCATCGCCGGCGAGGTCGGCGACGCCGCGCGCTTCGAGACGCCCTCCAAGCTCGTCGCGTACGCGGGCATGGACGCGACCAGGCGCGTCTCGGGAGAGAGCCTCGACAGCCCCGGGCACCTCTCCAAGCGCGGCTCGTCGTACCTCAGGTGGGCGCTCATGCAGGGCGCCGACCGGGCAAGGAGGTTCGACCCGCACTTCGGGGAGTGCTACGCGCGCAAGATCTCGCAGGGCAAGCACCACTACGTGGCCCTCACGACGGTCGCCCGCAAGCTCGCCGCCGTCTGCCTCGCCCTCATGAAGGAGGACAGGGACTGGTCGCCCGACCCGCCGGCCGGGCATCTCCCCGGTCACCTCTCGCAGAAGAGGTGACCGTTCGCGCCCTTTATCCCATATCCGGTTTTCAAGGTTCCTATCAAAAGTCTCCGGAATTACCCTTGACTCCTAATAGCAGGTCTCTTGGTTGGTCCCGTCTGAGTATAGAGGCAAATCGGCGCGATGCTGCTACCATGTTTGGGACGAAAACGAACGCTTACAGGGAGGCGGTGGCGAGATGGACGTGCGCTCAGAGGACTACGGCGAGCTGCAGCGGCTGGTTGACTCCCTCTTTGCGCCGGGGGTCTCCTCCGCCGCCACGGTGAGCCGGCTCGACGTGGAGCTGCGCGCGGAGATCTTGGACCTCTCGGGCGACCTGATGGAGGTCGTGGGCGCGCTGCCGCCGCGCAGCTACACTCGCCAGCGCCTCTGCGACCAGATCAACTCCTGCCTCGTGGCGCGCGGCTGGGGCACCGCCTACGGCACCGTGGAGTAGCGCGCTTGCACGGCGCGGGCGTCCTTGTCGCCTGTCCTTGTCGCGCACCCCTGCCCCATCGTTGAGTGTACGAGTTAGCCTTGTTTCTCTCACTCACTATTCATGTTCTAATTTAATAGTAGTATCTATACATTTGCTCTTAGCCAAGTTTGAGTAATGTAACTCGTACACTCAACGAGGGAGAGAAGGAGGAGGGGCGCAAGAAAGCGCGCAAGGCGGGCGAGAAAAACGGCGGCGCCCGGACTCCCCGGACGCCGCCGCGTCAGTCAGCTATGGGACGAGCGCCTAGTCCTCGGCCTCCAGGGCCTCGGCGATCTCGTCGGTGATGTTCATGGTGTGGTAGACGTTCTGGACGTCCTCCAGCTCGTCGAGGCGGTCGACGAGACGCTGGACCTTCTTGGCATCGGCCACGGAGACGTCGGTCGGGGTGGTGGGGACCATGGTGAGCTCGGAGCCCTTGACCTCGATGCCCTGGGCCTCAAGGCCCTTCTGGACGTCCTGCATCTTGTCGTAGGCGGTCCAGACGATCCACTGCTCGCCGGCGTCCTCGTAGTCCTCGCCGCCGGCCTCGGCGACGGCCATCATGAACTCGTCCTCGTCGACGGCGTTCTCGCGGTCGGCGACCTTCTTGTCGTCGGACTTGATGACCTTCTCGACGGCGATGGAGCCCTTGCGCTCAAACTGGAACGCAACGGAGCCGGAGGTGCCGAGAGAGCCGCCGGAGTGGGAGAAGGCGGAGCGCACGTCGGCTGCGGTGCGGTTCTTGTTGTCGGTCAGGCAGTCCACGTAGACGGCCACGCCGGCGGGGCCGTAGCCCTCGTAGGTGATCTCGGCGTAGTTGGCGGCATCGGCACCGGAGCCAAAGGCCTTGTCGATGGCGGCCTTGATCTTGGCGTTGGGCATGGAGACCATGCGCGCACGGGCCACAGCGGCGGCAAGGGTGGCGTTGTTGTCGGGGTTGGGGTCGCCGCCGAGCTTGGCCGCAACGGTGATGTTGCGGGAGAGCTTGGAGAACAGCGACGAGCGCTTGGCGTCAATAGCGGCCTTCTTGTGCTTGGTGGTTGCCCACTTAGAGTGTCCGGACATGCACATCCCCTTCGTTGATCCATGGCATGAAACGTGCCTACGATAGCGAAGAGCGGCCCCGTTGTAAAGAGGACGGGCGAGAAGAACGCGCGCTCACAGGTCGTACTTGGCCACCACGCGTCGGATGGCGCGCCCCCACGGCAGCCAGATCGCAGCGAGAAACGCGACCGTGGCCGCGCCGTGCGTCACGTCGAGCGGAAGCGACGCCGCGCAGGCGAGCGCGACCGACTCCCAGGTGAGCGGACGCACGTAGCCGAGGACGTGGTAGCCGTTTAGGATGAGGCCGTAGACCAGGCCGGACGCGAAGCCCCACGCGTAGAGGGCCGGCCCGCGCGAGAGGAGGTTCTTCTCGCCCAGCACGCCGCCGACGTAGCCCACAAGCCCCCACGCGTACATCTGCCAGGGCGTCCACGGCCCTTGTCCAAAGAAGACGTTGGAGAGCAGCGCCGCGAGGGCGCCCACCACAAAGCCGCTGCGCCGGCCGAGCACCGCCCCCGCGAGGATGGCGATCGCCGAGACCGGCTTGACGTCGGGCAGCGGGGCAAAGAGCACGCGTCCCGCCGCAGCCACCGCCGCGAGCACCGCCGTGGGCATGAGCTGGCGCAGGGCGGGACGCGACGCCTCAAAGCTCGCAAAGAGCAGCACCAGGGCGAGAAGCGCCACGGCGAGCGTGAGCCCTGCGGTGGCGCGCACGCCCGCCAGCGCGAGCACGACCATCGCCACAGGTACCGCCAGCAAGGTCGGAGCCTCCAGTGCGGCGAGCGCGCGGGCGCGCGGTGTTTGTCTGTCCCCCATCATGGGTACCAGTTTGCCATAGGCCCGCGACCGAGGAGGCACCATGCTGTACATTGGCAACTTCAGCTACAACGACGACTCTGACAGCAAGGACAACTACTGCCTCATGCCCATCGTCGTGGAGGCGACGGACGCCGACGCCGCGATGGAGAAGTTCGCGGCGCACCTCCACGAGGTCCGCAAGGGCTCCGACCTGCTCGACGGGGCACACGAGATCTTCCTCGACTCGCTCACCGAGCTGGAGGCCGCGCCGTCCGAGCCTGTGATCTGCCAGTGGCAGAAGATCGTGCCGGCCATGGACGGCCTGTGCTCGATCACGAGCGCGCTGCCCGTCGTGGACGAGGACGACGAGTTCGCGAGCGCCTACGCCTGGGGCGACGAGGACGACGAGCACGAGCACTACGACGACATCGAGGAGCTCGACGAGGAGGCGCTCTCGGAGGGAGAGCCGTTCCTGCTGTTTGAGTAGAGCCACGAGCCGGCGAGGAAGTCGGCGGCGGGCTCGGTGAGCGCGACCTCGCCATCAAAGACGAGCGACGCCGTGTCGGCGACCGCGGCCACGAAGGCCGCGTCATGGGTGGCGAGAAGGACCGTGGCGCCTGCGTCCGCGGCCGCACGGACGCGTGCCGCCACCACCTCGCGCGCCGCGCGGTCGAGCCCCTTGGTCGGCTCGTCGAGAAGCAGCAGGCGCGGGCGCACGAGCAGCAGCTTCTCAAGGGCGAGCAGCTGTTGCTGTCCACCGGAGAGATCGTAGGGGTGCCGATCCGGGCAGGCGGCGAGCCCCAGACGCGCGAGCGCGGCGTCGACCTCGGCGACGCCGTAGCGGCCTGATGGCGCCGACCACTCCATGAGCTCGTCGCAGACCGTCTCGCAGGCGAGCACGGTGCGTGGGTCCTGCGGGAGCAGCGCCTGGTCCCTGGCGCACGCGCTTCTCGCCCGCCCTCGTCGGGGGCGCAGCACGCCGGCCGCCATCCGCAGCAGCGTGGACTTGCCACAGCCGTTGGCACCGAGCAGCGCGCGGACCTCGCCGGAGCGCATCGTGAGGTCGCAGCCCCGCAGCACCCAGTCCGCAGCGCGGTCGTAGCAAAACCACACGTCGTCCAGGGAGAGCACGGGGGACGCGTCCCTCTCGCCCGCAGAAGAGCGAGGCGGTAGGGGGGCGTCCCCGCAGGACCGCAGCTCATCGAGCGCCGCCGTGCGCACGCGCCCGTCCTCCAGCGCAAAGGCGCACGTGGCATAGTCGAGCATCGGCGCCGGCGTGTGCGTGGCCACCACGACCGTCATGCCCAGCTCGCGATTGGCTCGGAAGAGCAGGGCGAGAAACGCCTGCTCGGCGACGGGGTCAAGCATGCTCGTGGGCTCGTCGAGCAGAAGCGCGCGGGGGCGCATGGCCAGCACGGACGCCAGCGCGAGGATTTGCCGACGCCCGCCGGAGAGCTCGGCGACGCGGTCGCGGAACCACGGGCCCATGCCCAGGAACGTGGCGGTCTCGGCCACGCGACGGCGCATCTCGGCCTCGCTCACGCCAAGGTTCTCCAGGCCGAAGGCCATCTCGTGCCAGACCGTGTCGCAGACCATCTGCGCATCCGGGCTCTGGAAGACGTAGCCCACGGCCCGCGCGGAGGAGACGGCATCGAGCCCGCGAACGTCCTCGCCGAAGGCACGCACCGCGCCCGAGAGCTCCCCCACGGGAGAGATCTCGGGCTTGGCCAGGCGCAGAAGCGTCGACTTGCCAGACCCCGTGGCGCCAACGAGCAGGACAAACGCTCCTTCGGGCACCTCCAGGCAGGCGTCGAGCAGGACGGGTGCGCCAGCGCCCGCGTACGTGAAGGTCACATGGTCAAAGGAGAGCGCGCTCACCCGAGCCCCCTCTCACGCAGCCGCGCGAAGAGCTCCGCGGCGGCGGGCAGGCACGCGAGAAGCGCGGGCGGCACGTAGGCCCACCAGGGACCGAGGCCCGACATCCGCGGGTAGAAGCGCCAGTCGGCGCAGAGGAGCCAGGCGCAGGCCGCGGCTGCGGCGAGGAGCGCCGCGATGCCGCAGAGCGCCGCCACGTCGCGCGAGCGCAGGCGTTCCGGCCGGTAGCACGTGCGTGGACGGCCCGACTCCCAGCCGCGGGCACGCATGGAGTCAGCGCGCTCGAGCGACTCCTCGAGCGACCAGGAGAGCAGAAGCGACGACGTTCGCATGAGGGCGTCGCGCGCGGCGGGGCGAGGGCCTGCGGCCGTGCAGGCCGCGAGCGCCGCGCGCACGTCGCGCGAGCGGCGCAGGAGCTGGGGCACGAGCTGGGCGACCATGCCCGCCAGCAGGGGCAGGGCGCGGGCGCGGCGCGGGGCGAGCGCGAGGAGCCGATCCTGCGACAGCACCGCCGCGGCCCCCTCGAACCAGAGGACGACGGCCACCATGAGCGCGCCCATGGTGGCGCCGTAGGCGAGGCTCTCCAGGTAGACGCTGCGCGGCCCCAGCTTGAGCAGCAGCGTGGACCCGGACGCCGAGAAGAGCGGGTTCGCCAGGCACACGAGCGCGAGCAGCGGCAGCTGCCAGGCGAGCCCGCGCACCGTGGCGGCGGCGCCCCGCGCGAGAAGCGAGAAGGCCAGCGCGCCCGCGAGCGAGACCGCCACCAGCACGGGGTGCACCGCCAGCATGGAGAGCGCGACCACCCCGGCGAACAGCGCCGTCGGGACGGCGGCGTGACATGACTCGAAGGCTATGGGACGGGCGGCCGCCACGTACTCCTCGCCGGCTACTCGGTGAACTCGGTCACGTAGGTCCAGGTCACCACATCACCGTCGGAGAGCTCGTACTGGGAGCAGCCGACCTCGGCCATCTCACCGTTGACCTCGAACATCCACCCGCTCATGTCGCCGAAGTCCCCTCCGGCGAGCCCGTCGATGCCCTGGACGTACATGCCGTAGTCCGAGTCGGACGCGTTGACGTCGACGCCGGTGGCGACGAGGGCGTCGTAGACCGTGGCGCCCTCGGGAACCTCGACCTCGGCGGACGTGGCCTCGCCCTCGCCGGCGGTGGCGTCGACCTCGACGGTGACGGCGATGGTCGCCTGCTGCTCCTGTGCCGCGTCGGTGCCGGAGTCCGCCGCGCCGTCCGTGGCGGGCGCGGCGCCGCAGGCAACCAGGCCCACGACGAGCACGAGCGCCGCGAAGGCAGCGCCGAGGCGCATGAGCGGGTTCTTCTCGGCAGTTCTGTTGTGGCGCTTCTGAGACATTGTGCCTCGCTCTCTGCCCCAGAGGGGCGTCGGGAGGGCAAGGCAGGACGGGCGGCCCGCGCGGCCGCCAACCTATGAACACAGTCTTGTGCTGTTCCGGAGTCAAACCGGAATCCTTTTTTCATCTACTAGGCGTAGCAGCTCTTCGAACCGTGCCCTCTATGCTGTTGGGGAACCCAGTGTAGCAGGTTCGCGGGGCGCGAGGGCCCGCTCGCACGCCCGCTCGCAGCCGCCGGGTCTAGCCTTCCTGAATCTGGGTAAACAAGGCTTATTTACCCCCTCGACCGAATCGAGCCTGCATGCCCAGCGCACACCGCACGTCGCGCCCCACGGCCCTCGCCCTCGCCCTTCTCATCCTCGTCACCTCTCTCATCGCGCTCGCCCCCGCACCCGCGCACGCCACCGACATCCTCAAGCTCACCGACCCGGGCACCTCTCAGGGCTGGGTCGACCTCTTCGGAGACGGCTCGGGGGCCCTCTCCTACTCGACCGGCCAGTCCGGGCGCATCTGGGTGGACAAGTCCGTCTACGGTAGCTCCGAGGACGCGCGCGCCGCGGGGCTGCCCGTATCCCTCGAGGACGAGGAACACGGCTTCATCGTGGGCCTCTCGGCCCTCTCCAGCGCCGCATCCTTCCGCCACGAGGGCGGACCCGCCCACGACGTCGTGCTCGTAGTCCCGCTCAACCGCCTGCTCGTGGACAGGACCTATGACGGGCGCGCGCAGGCCGCCCACCTCGCCGACGCCCTCAACGCCGCGATTTCCCGTCTCATGGCCGAGAACGACGACGGCCCGACGCCCACCCGCGTGAGCGTGATAGGCTACAGCTCCGACGTGACGACGCTCATGCCACTTGCGTCGTACGAGCCCGATGACCAGGGGCGCTACATTTCGTTCGTCCCGGCGACGTCCTCCTCCCCCGCCGCGCTCGAGGTGGTGGCGCATGCCCTCGACCCGGGGGTCGAGACCCGGGACGGCTCGTTCGGGGCGGGCCTCTACCTCCAGCGCGCGGCATACGTTGCGGGCGAGTCGCTCGCAGCGGCGGCGGATGACGAGGGCGTGACGGGACGGGCGCCCGTGATGGTGCTCATGTCACTCGAGGCGCCGTCGATGGCGAGCGTCCACGTTGACGAGCCGCCCGCCTACACGGGCGACGCGGCGGGATTCCTCGGCCCGCTGCCGAGCTCGCGCGAGACCGGGTACGGAACCGACGCGCCGTTCGCGACGATGCTCACCGTGCGCCTCGAGGCGCAGCGCGTGAGTAGCGCCTGGGAGGCCGCCGGCGCAGGCGGGGACCTCGAGCTCTACACCACAGGACTCGACACCACAGACATGGCCGCCTATCTGATCGAGACCGCGAGCGGCCAGAAGTCGGTGACGCTCGAGGACACGGTCGCAGGCCAGCAGGTCGACCTAGCGGAGAACCTGCGCGAGGCCGCCCGCGCCTACGGCGAGGCAGCGGCCGCGGGCAGGGAGAGCGTGTCGCTCGACCTCGTGGGGTCGAGCGGGTCGGGCCTCGTGAGCGAGACCGTGGAGCTTCCCGTCGTTAACGGCCTCGTCTCCGCGGACGACGGCTATGCGCTCAGCTCCGTCGACGAGTACCTCTCCGCCCGCAGCGCACGCGCGCTCTCCTGGGCGCTCGACACCGTGGTCGACCGCATGCTCGACGTCGAGTACGACGCCCCCGCCTCGGGCGGGGAGGGGTCGGAGCTGCCCGGCGGGAGCCGCGTGAGCGTGCGTGACCGCATGGGTGCCGGGATGCTCGTCGGCCGCGTGGACGGCATCGCGTACGGTGACGAGCTGCTCAACGGCTCGCTCGCCGCCCAGGCGGTCCAGATCAGCCTCTCGGACCCCTTCGACGTGGAGGCCACGCACGAGTTCGCCTACCTCGTGAGCGCCGTCAACGCCCGCTACCACCTCGGCGGCGACGCATACGGCCTCTTCTACGACGCCCTTTCCGACCGCCAGATCTACTACGACGGCGAGACGTCCTTCTCCAACCGCGCCTCGTGGTACGTCGACGGCAACCACGACATGGTCGCAGGCGATGGCCTCCCCTACCGCTTCGCCCGAACCGACGAGGTGGACGCCATCGCCAACGGCACCTGGGAGCAGGCGGACGCAGGCGTTCGCTCGCGCGTCAAGGCGGCGCGCTCCGCCGGCGCCACGGCGGTGTGCGAGACCTACTTCTACATAGGCAACCTGGAGAACCAGTACACGGGCGGGGACGCCGCGCTCTACGACTTCGTGGTCATGGTCGAGACCGACCTCGCCACCGGACGGCAGACGCTTCTGCTCTCGGCCCCCGTCGAGGCCGTGCCCGCGCGGCGCGCGAGCGTGACCGTGCACGAGGACGGGACGGCGACAATGGCGCTCGAGGACGGCGGGGACGCGCAGCCGGTACGCCTCGTCTACGAGGTTCGGCCCACGGCCCCCGTCGAGGCGCTCCTCGAGCGCATCGAGGCGGGCGGTACCGTGAGCGACGAGGAGCTCGCGCAGGCCGCGGGCACTGACGTCGCCCAGACGGCATCGGGCGGTCGCCTGCTCTACGCAAGCGACTTCGACGGCTCCGGTGCGTCGGCCGAGGCCGGTGCGAGCGGCTCGGCATGGGTCGCGCCGGGCAACTCCTACTACTCCTTCGCGCACGACGCGCCGCTCTTCTCGCTCAGGGCGGGCCAGACGCCCCCCGCGTCGGGACTGCCCGCGGCAGACCAGCTTGAGCCGCTCATGACCGATCCCGTCGCGGGAGCGACCTACTACTACGCCAAGGTGATCTACGATGCCACCCTCACCGCACCGGGCGTGGAGGAGCCCGCGACGCAGCGCACCGTCTACCTTCCCTACGTCGCCCCGAGCGAGCTCGCGGGACGCCTCGCACAGGGGGCGAACGGCCAGTGGCTCGCGCTCGCCGGCACACCCAAGTACCTCGTCCCCGTCGAGCTCGGCTCGCGCGAGAAGGACGCCAACGTCACGGGCAGCGCCCCGTACGCCGAGCGCCTGGGCATCGAGCAGACGCGAGACGACGGAATCCACCTGCGCGCGCGTCTGGGAAACAACGGCCTTCTCGTCCTGCCGCCCCAGACGGGAAGCGCGGAGCTCGTGGTGGAGAAGGACCTCGACGGCGGGAGGCACGAGCTCACGGACTCCGAGCGCGCGCAGACGTTCGCGTTCGACGTCTCGCTCTCCCGCGCGGGCGGTGCCCCGCTCGACGCCCCCGTCCTGCTGACGGGACCGTCCGGTGAGGCCGAGCTCGTCACGCCCGAGAACGGCCACGTCACCCTCTCGCTGGCGGACGGCCAGTCCGCGCGGGTCTCAGGGATCCCGGCGGGGACGTCCTTCTCGGTGAGCGAGCACCCCGTGCCCGGCTTCACGCCCACGGTAACGGTCGAGCCGGCGGACGGCGGGCCCTCCTCCGGCGACGACGTGGCGACGGGCACGCTCGCGACCGGAACCACCACGGCGCGCTTCACCAACACGAAGCAGGTGGGCGAGCTCGTCGTCAGCAAGGCCGTGGCGGGAAACGCGGCGGACCAGGCGCGGGCCTTCCCCTTTGACGTGACGCTCGAGCGTGCGGGAGGACTCCCTGAGAGCCTGCCCTACGAACTCAGGGACGCAGGCGGGGCGACCCTGGCGCGCGGCACGGCGACAGTCGGCGAGGACGGCTCCGTCGCGCTCGAGGAGGGGCGCGAGGTGGCGCTCGTCGGCGGGCAGGAGCTCGTGCTGCTCGACGTTCCGCTGGCCACCTCCTATGAGGTGAGGGAGACGGATGCGGGAGACTACGAAGTCACGACGACCGACGCCGCAGGGGCGATTGACGTCGACGGGCGGACCGCCCGGGCGGCGTTCACCAACACGCGCATGGCCTACGGGAGCCTCTCCGTGGAGAAGCACGTGATTGGTGGCGACCCCCAGCGCACGTTCGAGTTCACGGTGACGCTCGCCGACGGCGAGGGTGGCAGCCCCCTCTCGGGTGAGGTCACCTACGACGTCGACGAGGCCGAGGGGAAGGCAATCCTCAACGCGGACGGCTCGTTCACAGCCTCTCTCGCCAACGGGCAGAAGCTCACCCTCGACGGGCTACCCCAAGGGACCGCCTTCGAGGTGCGCGAGGAGGACTATACGGACGAGGGATACCTCACGGTCGCCTCGGGCGAGCGGGGCGTGATCGGCGACGAGCCGGCAAGCGTCTCCTTCACCAACGTGAGCACGTCCGGTGCCCTCGGCATCGCCAAGGTGGTCGCCGGCAACGCGGCGGACCCTGAGGCGACGTTCGACTTCACCGTGCAGGTGGACGAACTCCCGGAAGCTGGGTCGTACGCCATGACGCGCTACCGCAGCGACGGCAAGGAAGTGGAGAGCGGGACCATCGACTTTGACGCAAGCGGAACGGCGACCGTCACCGGCCTGCGCAGCGGCGAGGGGGTCCTCATCAAGGGCCTGCCCGAAGAGCGTGACTACACTGTCACCGAGCAGGGGGCCCAGGACTACGTGACCTACGCGGGCAGCGCCGAGAACATCGCCCAGGGCGTCAAGTCCACGTCCTGCTCGGGCACCATAGCCGGCAACGACGCCGTGAGCGCTGCCTACTTCCTCAACGTCCGTGACCTCCACGGCTCGCTCGAGGTCGTGAGCCGGGTCAGCGGTACCGCAGCCGAGGACGAGGCCGCGGCCGGCAGGTCCTTCTCGTATGCCGTCGAGGCGGCGACGCAGAATGGCTCGCCCGTGACGGGAGAGCTCGCCTACAAGCTCGACGACGGCACGACGGGGTCGGCCACGTTCGTGAACGGGCGTGCCGTCATTGACGTGCCCGCTGGCGGGAGCCTGACCTTCGGGAGCTTCCCGGCGGGGCACGTCTGCGTGACGCAGGTCGACGCCTCTGCGCAGGGCTACGTCACCACGCCGTCGCTCTCCCAGGACGGTGCGGTCGGCGAGAGCACGCTCACAACGCTAACCTTCACCAACAAGAAGGACTATGTGGCGGCCGCGTGGACGCCCGACGCCAGCTCGACACTCGTTGGTCGCGCACAGGCAACCGGCGAGTTCACGTACCAGCTCGTCCGGAACGGGGAGGACACGGCCGTGGCAACCGCCGCGAGCGTGGCGTCCCTCGACGGCGTGGCGTCGGCGCTCCCCTTCCCCGAGCTGGAGCTCGACCGGCCGGGGACGCACGAGTTCCTGCTGAGCCAGGTACTGCCGGCGAACCCGGAGACGGGCGTGAGCTACGACCGCCGCAGCTTCGTGCTCGAGGTCGACGTCACCGCTGACGCACTCGGGAGGCTCTCCGCGGGCGAGACGCGGGTTGCGCTGCTCGGCGACGACGGGACGGCCGAGCCCGTCCCCGCGGCGGCGTTCGTCAACCACTACGAGACCCGACGGGCGGTCGTCCCTCTCACGGCACGCAAGACGCTCGTCGGCGGGACGCTCGCCGAGGGGCAATTCTCGTTCCGCGCGCAGGAGGTCGACGGTAATGGAGAACCCGTTGGGAACGCGCTTGTGGCGCGCAACCAGGCCAACGGGACCGTGAGCTTTGGGGAAATCGTGCTTGACGTGCCCTCCGGCGGCAGCCTGACGCGCACCTTCCTCGTGACCGAGGACGTTCCCGAGCAGGGCGCGGACGGCGTCGAGTACGACGAGCGCACCTACCGCCTCACCGTGACGGCGCGCGATGACGGGGCGGGCGACGGGGTGGAGGCCTCGATCGTCACCGATGTCCTCGGCGAGGACGGCTGGGCGCCCTGTGACGAGGCTCTCTTCGAGAACCGCGTGAGCGGCGGCGATACGACCGACCCCGACAAGCCTGCCGAGCCCTCGGACCCCGGTAGCCCGGAGGACGACTCCTCGCAGCAGGGCCAGAGAAGCCCCCAGGCGACCCCGGACACCTCAGACGCGTCCGTGGGCCCTGACGTCCTTATCGCCCTCGCGCTTCTCGGCGTCGCCGTGGCCGTCATCGCTTACGTCCTGCGCCGGAGGTCGTGAGGGGAGGCCGCCCGACCTGGACGCGCCGGGTTGGGCGGCGGTACCGTTTGTCTCGCCTTTCTTTACCGATGGTTGCGCGCGGCTCGGTGGCGGGGATAATCCCTCACGACGTCCGTTCGGCTTTGCGAACCATTGGGGGCAGCGTGGACCAGGAGCTCATCGCCCGCTCCATGCGCGAGCTCGCGCGCGAGTTCGACTCGTGCCGCGACATGCTCGTGGCGCTGGGCAACGAGAACCGCCAGCTCATCTTCATGGCGCTGCTCGAGAGCCACGGCGGCGCCCGCCCTGAACCAGCAGCGCTTCCGCTTCGAGCTGCTCGAGGACGGCCGCACGGTGCGTGCCCGCGCGCCGCCGGCGGTCTCGTGCGGCAAGGTCGACCTCGGCATCGCCAGGCTCCACTTCGAGCTGGGGGCAAACGCTGTCTCGCGCGACTGGGCGTTCGAGGGGTAGCGGCGCGCCGCGCACGGACCCTCCGGGGCGCGGGCCGGCAGACGCCCATCGGTGCCACTTTGCGACACGTCGGGTCCCTGACGGGCAGCGCGACACCTTCTCGCCCTTCTCGCCCTTCTCGCTGGAAATAACGCACACAGTTTGACTTTTGCCTTTTTGCCAACTGCATATATATGAAACGAAAACAAACTGTGTGCGTTAATTTTGAGGCGCCGCCGAAGTTGCCCACCCGAGCCAACGCCTGGCGAGAAGAACGCGGCCGCCCTTGGGCTAGAAGCTCGCCTCGATCTCGTGGATGCGCCCGTAGAGCCAGCGGTTGGTGGGAACGAGGACGCCGTGCCTCTCGGCCAGCCGGATGATGGTGCCGGCGAACTCCTCCACCTCGGTCGGCTTGCGGTTGATGCGGTCCTGCGCCATGGACGGCAGGCCGTCCGGCTCGAGGCCCGCCACGAGGTCCGCCATCTGCGCGAGGTCTGCCTCCGTGACGTCGACGCCCTCGGCGCGCGCCACGGCCAGGGCCTCGCGCATGGCGGCCACGAAGCAGCGGTTCTGCTCGCTTCCCGGCTCGCTCGCGGTTCCGTACGAGCCGCCGAAGGCCATGCAGGTCTGGTTGATCCCGACGTTGAGCATGAGCTTCACCCACATGCGGCGGCGGATGTCCGCCTCGACCACATACGGAATGCCGGCGCGCCCGTAGAGGTCAGCGACATCGTCCACCACGCCCGGGCCTGTCCCCGGGGCGGCGCCGAAGCGAATCTCGCCGGGATGCGCGTAGGTCATCTCGCCGCCGATGAAGACGGCGTCCATGCCCTGCGCGACCGAGAGCACGGTGCGCTCCCAGCCAAAGCGCTCGGCCACGCGCTCCTCGCTCGTGATGCCGTTGAGCAGCGAGGCGATCGCCGTGCGCGGGCCCACGAGCCTCTCCACGGTGTCGAGCGCCCGGTCGAGCCCCGTAGCCTTGGTGGCGAGGATGACCAGGTCAACGGGGGCGGCATCGCTCGCGGACACGGTGCGCACGCGGAGGGGCTCCCCGTTCACCAGCGGGGTCTCCCCCGCGTGCCGCGCAAAGCGCTCGTCGTCCATCACGAACTCGACGGCGTCCGACCCGAGGTTCCTCTCGGCGATGGAGCCGTAGAGCATCCCCACCGCACCGCGACCGACGATCGCCACGCTCTCGATTGCCATGTGCGCCTCCCTGCCGCCGCGGGCGTTCTTCTCGCCGAGATTGTAGCGCGAGGGGGACGCTCGGACGCTAGTGGGACTCCCCCACGAGCTTGAGGCCCACCACACAGCCGACGAGCCCCACGAGCAGTGCGACCTTTGCCCACGAGAAGGGCTCCGCCCCGGTGGCGATGCCGTAGCCCACCGTCACCGCCGCGCCGATCCCGACCCACACGGCGTACGCGGTCCCGATGGGGATGGTGCGCACGGCGTGGCTGAGCCCGAGCATGCTCGCCACGAGCGCGGCGATGAAGACGATCGTGGGCAGGGGCCTCGTGAAGCCCTCCGCGCGATCGAGCGCCAGCGCCCACACAGCCTCGAGCATCCCGGAACACACGAGCACGACCCAGTTCATGAAAGCCTCCCTCGGTAGATGCGCCGTCTTTGCGATCCTGGTACGGCTGCCCTCGTCAGGGGCCCGGTGGCCACGGGGCAGTGTAGCACGCCACGCGCGGCGAGATGACGGCAGGGGACGCGGGCTGTCCAACACCCCCTCCCCGCCTCAACCTGCCTCAAAACATTCGACATTTCTCAGTCCGTCTTTCATAATCGATGAAGTGAATCTGTTTTGTCGATTATACAAGACTGATTTGATATAGTTTTATCGACTATAGAAGACAAGATGGGTGAGGCGAGGTGCCATGAATCGAGAAGCGCTCAAGCGCATCATCTTCGACCAGCATGAGGTCATCCGCAACGCGCAAGTCGTTCCTCGCCGCTACTCGCTCGACCCCCAGGCAAACTACGTCATCACGGGCCTGCGACGCGCGGGAAAGTCGACCCTGCTCTACGGAGTAGCGCAGGGTCTTGTGGAGAGCGGCGTCGCGTGGGAGCGCATCATCTACGTCAACTTTGAGGACGAGCGACTCGTAGGCTTCACCTCCGATGACTTTCAGGACATCCTGCTCGCTCAGAGCGAACTCAGCGACGAGCGAGGCTACTACTTCTTTGACGAGATCCAGATCGTCGCCAACTGGGAGAAGTTTGCCCGCCGCCTCGCAGATGCGGGCGAGCGCGTGTATATCACAGGCAGCAGCGCCACGATGCTTGGCCGACAGGTCTCCTCGACGCTGGGGGGCAGGTACTTCACGCTGCATGTGACGCCCTACCGCTTCGACGAGTATCTCGATGCTCGTGGGCAGGCTCACGAGGGGGGCGCGCTCTACGCAACGCGGGACGTCGGGCGCATCTCGCGTCACTTCGACGTCTTCTACCAGCAGGGCGGATTTCCCGAGTCGCTGCACTACGCCTCCGCGCGCGAGTACGTCGAGAACGTCTACCAGAAGGTGCTCCTCGGCGACATCGCGGCCCGCTACAACGTGCGCAACGTCGACGCGCTGCGCGTGCTCATGAAGAAGGTCGCCGAGACCGTCCGCACGGACGTATCGTTCTCCACGCTCCACAACGCCCTGAAGGGCATCGGGTACGGCATCTCCAAAGACACTGTCATCTCATATGTTGGCTACGCGAGAGAGGCGTACCTCCTCTTCGGCATCACCAACGCAACCGCGAAGTTCGTTGAGCGAGAAGGGTCACCCAAGTACTACTTCTCGGACAACGGTCTTCTGAACCTGTTCCTCTTCGACCGGGAGACGGCCCTGCTTGAAAACGAGATAGCGGTTGCGCTCTACGACCGATTTGGCGAGGGGCTTCACTACGCAAAGTCCTCGCGGACGGGCGTTGACGTTGACTTCTACGTCCCCGAGGCCGGGCTTGCCGTCCAGGTTGCCTACTCGATCGCCGGCGAGGCGCGCGAGCGCGAGGTGGGCAACCTCATCCGGTTGGCGCGCGCAGACGATGCGATCAAGCGGCTTGTCATCGTGACCAAGGAGGAAGAGGAGGTCCTTGAGCAAGACGGGGTGCGCGTGGAAGTGGTGCCTGCCTGGAGGTTCCTGCTGGGCGAGCACGCGTAGGCGCGCATCTGTGGATTCGCTCGGGAGTCGGACGCCGACCGCATCTTGGGGAGATTCCCCTCAGGAATACTGGATGTGGTATCCCCGATCCGGAAAGGACCGTCGTGCTCCTCAGCCTCATCATCATCGTCGTCGGGTTTGTCCTGCTCATCTTTGGCGCCAACTTCCTCGTGGACGGCGCCTGCAGCATCGCCGCGCGCCTCGGCGTCCCCGAGCGCGTCGCCGGCCTCACCATCGTCGCCATCGGCACGTCGCTGCCGGAGCTCGTGGTCAGCGTCACCTCCGCCGTGGGCGGGCACGCCGACATGGCCTTTGGCAACGTCGTGGGCAGCTGTCTGGCAAACCTGCTGCTCATCCTGGGTCTCTCCGCCGTCATCGCCCCCGTAGCGCTCTCGCGCGGGACCGTCCGCTTCGAGATCCCGGTGAGCGTGGCGGCATGTGGCCTGCTCGCGCTCGTCGCCAACACGGACGGCGAGGTCACGCTGCTCGAGGGCGTCGTCCTTCTCGCCGCGTTTCTCGGCTTCGTCGCCAGGACCGTCGTGGTCGGGCTCAACGAGGGCGCTTCCGAGAAGGACGAAGCGCTGGATGACCCCGACACCGGCATCGTGTCCTCCAACACCTTCCGCGACCTGCTTCTCATTGCGGGAGGCATCGCGATGCTCAAGTTTGGCGCCGACTTCGTGGTGGACAACTCGGTGGAGATCGCGGGTGCTCTCGGCATCTCCGAGCGCATCATCGGCATCACCGTGGTGGCGCTCGGCACCTGCCTGCCGGAGCTCGTCACGAGCGTGGTGGCGGCCTTCCGCGGAAACTCCGACATCGCCGTCGGCAACGTCGTGGGGTCCAACATCTCAAACCTTCTGCTCGTCATCGGCGGGCCGGCGCTTTTTGCCAACATACCCTATGACGCGGCCTACAACGTCGACCTCGCGCTGCTCGCGCTCTTCTCGGCCGTGCTCGTGGGCTTTGCCTACGTGGGGCGCCGCCACGAGATGAGCCGCGTGAACGGCGTGATCTTCGTGGTGCTCTACGCCGCCTACATCGCCACATCGGTGGTGCGCTAGGACCGACGCCTCGCCCTGTCCCAAGGTTGTGCGCAACCGTCGAGGTTGTGCGCACGCACGCAGGTTATGACCATAGTTGCAACTTACATATCTGCTGCTCAATGACTTGACGAGAAAAACGTCCATCTTCACGGGTGCGCATAACCTCCGCTTATGCGCGCAACCTAAACGAAAGGACGGCGGGTCAGCGGGCGGCTGCCGCAGCCTCACGCCGTGAGGAAGATCGTGGCGCCGAGGGCGATGTAGACGAGACCCGAGACCACGGAGGTCACGCGCCCCGCACGTGGGCTGCGCGTGAGCAGGCGCGAGAAGGGCGACGCAACGGCCACGATCACCACGGTCCAGAGCGTGGAGAGCGCCACGTAGGTGAGGCCGAGCGCCAGGAACGGCACGGGGCCGAAGGGGTTGGGCGTGGCCACAAACTGCGGCAGCAGCGCCAGGAAGAACAGGATGATCTTGGGGTTGAGCACGTTGGTCAGCACGCCCTGGGCAAACACGCGCAGGTTCGAGTCGGCCGATGTCCCCTCGTCCTTCTCGCCCACCGAGAAGGACGAGCCGCCGGAGAGGACGCTCCGCACACCCATCACCGCAAGATACGCCGCGCCCGCCACCCTGATCGCGCCGAAGGCGACCGGCGAGGCGGCGAGCACGAGCGACAGCCCCGCCGCAACGAGGATCGTGTGCACCACCAAGCCGGCGTTGATGCCGAGTGCGCTGGCCAGGCCCTCGCGGCGGCCGCCGGAGACGGTGCGCGTGAGGATGTAGACGGTGTCGATGCCCGGCGTGAGGCACAGCGCCGCCGCAGACGCGACGAAGCCGCCGTAGCCGACGATGCCCAGCACGGCGCCCTGCCCCGACGCCTAGAGGACCTTGGAGAGGAAGCTCTGGGTGCGCGGGTTCTTGGGCGAGCCAAAGACCTCGGCCGGAGTGCCCTGCTCCTGGATGACGCCCTCGTCGACGAAGCACACGCGGTCGGCAACCTCGCGCGCGAAGCCCATCTCGTGCGTGACGATCACCATGGTCATGCCCTGCTCGGCGAGCTCGCGCATGACGTCGAGGACCTCGCCGACCATCTCGGGGTCGAGGGCGGAGGTGGGCTCGTCGAAGAGCATGATGTCGGGGTTCATGGCCAGGGCGCGGGCGATGGCCACGCGCTGCTGCTGGCCACCGGAGAGCGAGCGCGGCATGGCGTCGGCCTTCTCGGAGAGACCCACGCGCGCGAGCAGGCGCTCGGCGGTGGCAGAGGCCTCCTCCTTGCTCATGAGCTTGAGCTCCACGGGCGCGTACATGATGTTCTCGCGCACGCTGTAGTGCGGGAAGAGGTTGAACTGCTGGAACACCATGCCCACGTGCTGGCGAATCTTGTCGACGTTGGCCTTGGGACCGGTGATGGAGTTGCCGTCGATCACGATCTCGCCCGAGGTGGCCTCCTCGAGGCGGTTGATGCAGCGCAGGAACGTGGACTTGCCGGAGCCGGACGGTCCGATCACGCAGACGACCTCGCCGGCGTGGATGTCGATGTCGATGCCGCGCAGAACGTGGTTCTCGCCGAAGTCCTTGGTGAGGCCCTCGACGTGGATTTTGACCTCGCTGGTCTGCTTCTTGCTTGCCATTACTTGCGCATCCTTTTCTCGAGCTGGGACGAGACGATCATGAGCACGCTGGTGATCACGAGGAAGATGACTGCCACCCAGGTGTAGGTGGCGAACGAGTCCATCGTGCGACCGACGTAGACCTTTGCCTGGTTCATGATCTCAGGCAGGCCGAGCGCGTACATGATCGTGGAGTCCTTGAGCGTGATGATGCACTGGTTCACGAGGCTCGGCAGGCAGATGCGGACGGCCTGGGGAAGGACGATCTTGAGCATGGTCTTGCCGTGGCTCACGCCCAGGGAGCGAGACGCCTCGGTCTGGCCCTTGGGCACGGACTGGATGGCGCCGCGGAAGATCTCTGCAGAGTAGGCGCCGGCGTTGAGAATCAGCGTGAGGATGCTCGCCGTGATGATGTCCAGGCGAAAGTCCGGAGCGATGGTGGCCTGCATGAGCTGCGGCACGGCAAAGTAGAGGTAGAAGCCCTGGACGAGCATCGGCGTGCCGCGGATGATCCAGATGTAGAACTTGGCGATGCCGCGCAGCACGCGGAACTTGGAGAGGTTCATGAGGCAGGTGACGATGCCGAGCGGCATGGCCACGACGAGCGAGACCACGGTCACGTAGACCGTCATCTGCAGGCCCTGCCACAGCAGCGGCCACGCCGCCACGAGAGTGTCAATCAGAGATGCGTCCATGGAGTCCCTTACTACCATCAGGGGGCTGCGCGGCGTCCATGCCGCGCAGCCCCAGTCTTCCTAGCTCTTGCAACAGAGCTCTACGCCTCGAGGTACTTGGCGACGATCTCGTCGTACTCGCTGCTCTCCCGGATGTTGGCGAGGCCCGCGTTGAACATCTCGATGAGCTCGGGGTTCTCGCCCTTCATGACGGCGAAGCCGTACGGGGTTGCAAACTCCTCCTCGTCGGTGCCGATGATCGTGAGGCCGTTGCCCTGCGCCACGCCGTAAGCCATGACGGGGTAGTCCTCGAAGCACGCGGCGGTGTTCCCGGTGAGGACGTCCTGGTACATCATGTCGGACGTGTCAAAGTAGGTGATGGAGAAGCCGTACTCCTCTGCGATGGACTCGGCCCAGCTGGCGCTCTGGGTGCCGGTCTTGCAGGCCACCGTCATGCCGTTCAGGTTCTCGAGGCTCGAGACGTCGCCGCCCTCGGCGGCAGCCGCGCAGACGTAGGAGTCGTAGTAGGGGTCGGAGAAGTCGTACTTCTCCTGGCGCTCCTCGGTGATGGACATGCCGGCGATCACGGCGTCGGCCTGGTTGGACTCGAGGGCGGCCACGGCGGCGTCAAAGCCGAGGGAGTTGAGCTCGTAGGTGAAGCCCTGGTCGGCGGCGATGGCGGCGAGGATGTCGACGTCGATTCCAACGAACTCGTTGGCGTCGTTGGTGAACTCAAACGGCGCGAAGGTGGTGTCGGTGGCGACGATGTAGGTCTTGTCCGAGGAGTCGTTGGACGCGGCGCTGGCGTCATCGCCAGACGTGGCGGCGTCGTTGCCGCCGCAGGCGACAAGGCCGAGGACAGAGGCGGCACCGCCGGCGATGCCGAGGAACGTACGACGAGAGACAGAAGCGGACATAACAACTCCTCCTTAGGTGATAACGCGCACAAAAACGTCAGGGAGCCCCGCGCTCCGGGCGGGACCGTCCCTGTACTGTAGCCGAGCGTTATTTCGATTCCTTTAACACTTTGCGGCATAACCTGCCGCCATGCCGAGAACTTCACAATATCTCTGTGGCGCCTCACTGCCCAAAAGCCCGCCTCAAGCTCGAGAATCAGCTGGTAAATCGAGCGACTCACCCGCACGACGCCTTCGGCGCCGCTCCCCCATGAGCAAACCGTTGCAGCGGACGATGAGCAGCGGCATGGCCACGAGGCTCGCAACGAAGAGCACGCCATCCGCGACCATGAGCGCCTTGGCCTAGGCGCGCTTCCACGCGGGGGCAGAGGACGACTAGTGCGGGCGACGGGCTCACGCGCCGGTGTAGGCGTCCTCCGCGGAGTTGGAGAAGTCCTGCTCGGCAAGCCATGCGGCCTCTGCCTCGGTCTCGGGGAGGTCGATGCGCTCGATCCGGAAGACCACCGGGCGCGTGCCGTCGTTGCAGCAGGCGATCATCACGCGCTCGTCGTTTGTCCAGCCGTGCATGATGGAGCCGCCCTGCAGCGCCGTGTAGATGTAGCGGCTGACGCAGTCCCACGCCTCGGCGCACGGGAAGGCCGGGTCGAGGTCGCGCCCGAAGTGCCAGAAGTCGTCGCGTCCGTCCTCGCGCGAGAACAGGAACTCCTGCCCCACCTCGAAGCACGGGCATGGCCCGCTCGCCGGGTCCGCCAGGTAGCGCTCCTGCAGGTCGGGGAAGCACTTCTTGTCCAGGACCGTCACCTTGCACTGATGCCTCATGAGCCCTCCAATCCGTTGCCTTGTGGGAAGTTATACCCGCCGCGCCGATGGGCGCACCGCTGCGCCCGCGCGCAACGAAGCGTTGCTTGGACCGTGGCCCATGCGCGGCGATACTGGTGCCAGCAACCAAGCCGAAGGGAGGCCGACATGGCCATCAAGGACGTGCTGCCCCGCCTGCGCCGCGAGCGCGGGCTCACGCAGGAGGAACTGGCGCGCAGGCTCTACATCACCCGCCAGGCGGTAAGCCGCTGGGAGCGCGGCGAGACCACGCCGGGGATCGACATGACCAAGCTCATCGCGCGCGAGCTGGGCGTCCCCGTGACCGAGCTGCTGGAGATGCCCGAGCACTACTGCCAGAGCTGCGGCATGATGTTCACCGGTCCCGACCAGCTCGGGCACAACGATGACGGCTCCGAGAACCCCGACTTCTGCCGCTGGTGCTACGACGGCGGCGCCTACACCTACGAGACCACGATGGACGAGATGATCGAGGACTGCGCGCCGCGCATGGCCGAGGCGATGGGCTGGACCGTGGACGAGAGCGCGTCGCTTCTGGGCGCGGTGCTGCCCACCCTCGAGCGCTGGCGCGACGCGTAGGGCGGGCGGGGCGAGAAGGACGTCGGGTCGGCTATGCGCCGGCGAAGTAGGGACACGCGCCCGCGAGGCACGCGCTGTTGCGACCGGAGACCGCGCAGCGAGGCTCGGATGCCGCAGGCGCGAGCTCCACGCTGAGCAGGCGCTCGAACCACGGGACCGCGCCGCGCACGGCGATGCGGGCGTCGCGCTTGCAGCAGCGCGGGGCGCCCGCCTCGGCGATCGCCCGCAGCAGGTCGGAGACCATGAGCTGGCACTCGCTCCAGCCCTCGGGCTTAAGCGGGGCGTTCTCCAGCAGAATCGCGAGTGCCATGCCGCACGACGCCGCCGCGCCGCACACGCCCCAGCGCGCGCACGCCGCGCCGGGCACCGCCCCCGAGCGCGCCCGGAGCTCCGCGAGCTGCGCGGGCAGGCCCCCTTCCCCACGCGCGTTGCGAACGCAGGTGACGAGCGCCGCCCCCACCAGATAGTGGTGCACGGGCCCGAAGGCGTCGCACTCCGGCGCCGCCATGAGCTCCTCGAGAAGGTCGGCGGGGCTCAGCGCGTCGCTCTTCTCGCAGATTATTGTCGCCCAGGCGTATGCGTCCTGCTGGTCGCTCATTGCGTCCCCCATCATATTGATAATCGTCGATATATTGCAGAGTGTATACTCTACATCGACGTTTATCAATCTGTTGGGCAGGCGAACGCGAAGGGGATAACCATGGGCGTCACGTTGGGGGAAGCGGGCACGCGCGACGGGCTCACCGCAGACGTGCTCAAGGCGCTCGCGGACGAGAGGCGCCTCGCCGTCCTGCGCATGCTCTCCCAGACCGACGAGCTCTGCGCCTGCAGGCTGCTCGAGCGCCTCGACATCAGCCAGCCCACGCTCTCCCACCACATGGCGCTGCTCGTCTCTGCGGGCCTCGTCAGCGCGGAGCGACGGGGCCGCTGGACGCACTACCGCCTCGAGCGCGGGCGTGTGGCCCGGCTCGCCGCCGCGCTCGGAGAGCTTGCGGGCGAGGTGCCGGAGCGCCCGGGCGCGGCCGTCCCCGCCGCGCGCAAGACCCTCTACC
The DNA here is from genome assembly GCA_019116265.1 of Candidatus Olsenella stercoravium. GTDB lineage: Bacteria > Actinomycetota > Coriobacteriia > Coriobacteriales > Atopobiaceae > Thermophilibacter > Thermophilibacter stercoravium. The sequence continues at coordinate 44,228 of DXBZ01000035.1, forward strand.
TCGTCGGCGGCCCGATGGGCGTCGGCAAGTCAACCGTCTGCCGCGAGCTCAACCGCATGCTGCCGCGCTCGGTCCTTCTCGACGGCGACTGGTGCTGGCAGGCGGACCCCTTCCAGGTGACGCCCGAGACAAAGGCGCTGGTGCTCGACAACATCTGCCACCTGCTCGGCAACTTCCTGCGTTGCAGCGCCTACGAGAACGTGGTCTTTGGCTGGGTGATGCACGAGCGGGCGATCGTCGAGGGGATTCTCGCGCGGCTGCCGATCGCCGAGTGCGGGGCGCAGGTGCGCTGGGTCTCGCTCGTGGCGAGCGAGGAGGAGCTGCGCGGACGCGTCGAGCGGGACGTGGACGCCGGACTGCGCGAGGCGGACGCGACGGAGCGCGCCCTCTCCTACCTGCCGCTCTACCGGGAGCTCGGCTCCGAGCTCGTGGACACCACCGGGCGCTCGCCCCGCGAGGTGGCGGAGCTCATCGCGGGCCGTCGCGAGCGCTTCCGACGGCTCACGCAGGCCATCGAGGCGGACGCGGCAGCCGAGCCGGCGTGGGACCCCACTGTCTCCGACCGGGACCTTCTCGATGCGGAGCGGGTAAGCCGCTTTGACTAGGGTCGTTCTCGACACCAACATCGTCCTCGACTACCTGAGCGCCACGAGGCCTCGTCATCTCGATGCCGTCAATCTGCTGGAGTGCCTCTTATCGTCAGAGGACACCGCAGCGGTCATTCCCGCCGGCAGCGTCGAGGACACCCCGGGCGGCGCCCCGCGCTACACTGGGCGCACGCCCACGCCGCGCGAAGGAGGCACCATGCCGCGCACGCCCATCGCAAAGATGTCGCTCGCCAAGGTCTACCCGCTGCTCGTCCAGAAGGCCGAGCGCAAGGGTCGCACGCGCGAGGAGGTGGACGAGGTGACCTGCTGGCTCACCGGATACGACGTCGCCGGCCTCGAACGCCAGATCGCGGCCGGAGTCGACTACGAGACGTTCTTCTCGGAGGCGCCGGCGCTGAACCCCAACAGGACGCTCATCACCGGCAAGGTCTGCGGCGTGGACGTTGCCGCCATCGCCGACCCCGTGGAGCAGAACGCCCGCTACCTCGACAAGCTCGTCGACGAGCTCGCCCGCGGACGTGCCATGGAGAAGATCCTGCGCTCGTAGCCGCCCCGTTTCCACAGGTAACCACCAACTCGCCCAACGGTCGATTGACGCGCGGGAGGCTGCGGCGCAGCATCGTGGCCACGTTCCGACCCAGGAGGGAGACCACATGACAGACAGCCCGGAGCCGCGCGAGCCGAAGACCCCGCAGCTCGACGCCGCGACCCTCGGCGCGTTTGTCGCCCGTGTCCGCGCCGAGCGCGGCCTCACGCAGCGACAGCTCGCCGAGCGCCTCTACGTGAGCGACAAGACCGTGAGCAAGTGGGAACGTGGGCTCAGTCTGCCGAGCGTCCCGTTGCTCGTGCCGCTCGCCAGGGCCCTCGGCCTCTCCATCTCCGAGCTCATGGCCTGCGAGGAGGCACCGCACGAGGAGCGCCTGGGGCGCGCCGAGGCTGACCGGCTCATCGCCGCCTCGCTCGACCTCTCGGGCGCAGCGCTCACCGGGCGGCAGCGGGCGCTGCGGTGCGCCGCCTTTGCGGCGACGGTCGCCGTCTGGGGTGTGCTCACGGTAGCCGCCGCCCACCTGCGCAACCTCGACACCCTGCTCTCCGGATTTTCCGACCCCGCCGTCGCCGGAGGCCTCCTCATGCTCGTGGCGCTGGCGTGGTTCTCGTTCTTCTGCCATGAGACCCTGCCCGGATACTATGACGAGAACCGCATCTCCTTCGTGACGCAGGGCCCCTTCCGCATGAACCTCGGCTGCCTCATGCGCGTCCACAACGGCAACTGGCTCGCCATCTGCCGCGCGGCCCGCTGGTCAGCCGCCGCAGCGGCGGTCCTGCTGCCGGCGCTCGAGCTTGCGCTGGGAGACGTCCTGCCCAACACCATGGTCGGGCTTCTTGGCTGTGCGGTCTTCTTCGTGCCCATACTCGTCGCCGGCAAGCTGAACGAGTAGCGAGAGGGACGTAGGGCCCGGACTGCTACGCCAGGCAGGACTCGAGCGCGGCGACCAGGAACTCCGTCGCGCCCTCGCCCGCCGCCGTGTCGTAGTACGCACGAAAGCGGTTGTCGGCGAGATACATCCGCGCGAGGCCGCGGTGCGCCTCGCGCGAGTAGCGCCCCTCGCCCCAGTGCAGGGCGATCCAGCGCGCGTGCATCCGCGCGAGCTCGCGGGCCGGCTCGCCTGACGGATTGTCTATCTCCATGGCGGTGCGCAGGAGCTCCTTGATTGCCTGCTCAAGCCGGTCCTTCTCATCCCACTCGTCCTGGGAGAGGGAGGCCAGCCGCTCGTTCGCCGCGTCCACTGCGTCGTCGCTGTAGCGCTCGCGCGCCTCGCGACCATGCGCGCGCTCGTTCTCCTCGATCGCCCGGCGCTTGAGCGCCTCGAAGGCGGCGTGCTCGTTCATGTCCTAATCCCTTCCGCTGCGGTGATACGTATTGTATGCAATAACTTGCAATTGGATATAATTCAATCGTAGTCATTTGATTGCAAGGAGCCATCATGTCAGCATCAACTATCCCTCTTGGCAATCGTGTTGACGCCAACCTCAAGCGGGCCTTCGACTCAACCGCAGAGGAGCTCGGACTCACGCCCACCTCGGCGCTCACTGTCTTCATGAAGCGCTTTGTCGAGGAGGGCGGCTTCCCCTTCGCCGTTCGCAAGCGCGTGCCCACCGAGGCGGAGTACGCCGCAGAGATGGACGCTCGCTATCGCGCGATGCGCAGCGGCGGCGAGCAGGCGCACGACCTCGTGGAGGCATAGATGCCCTACCTCTGGGATGACCAGGCGTGGGCCGACTACCAGTACTGGCTGACGCAGGACAAGAAGACCCTGCGACGCATCAACGCGCTGCTCAAGGACATTGCCAGAACCGGTGGCACGGAGCGCGGCATCGGGAAGAGCGAGCTGCTCAGGCACTCAGCGGAGGGCCTGAACAGCGTTCGCATAGACGCAAAGAATCGGCTGACCTACAAGGTCGAGGACGGAGTCGTACGCGTGATCTCGTGCCGCGGGCACTATGAGGACCGCTAGGCCCGCGCGTCACGCGTCATTGTGCGCCACCGCCACGCAGCCGCGGCACGTCCTTTTGCCTTGCCCTTCTTCGTAAAACTATCGTATACTAGGTTTTAACGACCACGGGAGGCAGCATGGGACGACCGTCCGGGCCAACGCACGACACCAAGCGCCTCATCTGCGAGCGCGCCCTCGAGGTGTTTGCCGAAAAGGGCTACGCCTCGGCGTCGATGCGCGACGTAGCGGCCGCAGTGGGCCTGCGCGAGGCCTCGCTCTACAGCCACTTCCCCGGCAAGCAGGCCATCTTCGACGCGGCGGTGGCACACCAGCTCGACCGCCTGACGCAGGCGCTGCGCTCCCGCCGCGCCCTCGCCCATCCCACCGACGACCCGAGCGCCTACCTCACGGACGGGCCCGCGCTTGCCGAGGTGGTTCTCGCCAGCTACGAGCCCCTCTTCGCAGACACCGGCATCGTGCGCCTGCGCCGCGTGCTCGAGGGGGCGCGCCACACGGACCCCCGCTGTGACGAGCTCTACCGCACCGTCTTCGTCGAGCGGCCGCTCGAGCTGCAGCGCGCGATCTTCTCGCGCCTCGTCGACGCCGGCCTCTTCTCCCCCTGCGACGTCAACCTCGCCGCCCGCCAGTTCCACGGGCCCGTGTTCCTCGCGCTCTGCGAGGGCACGCCCTGGCCGGAGGCGCGCGGGCTCGTCGAGCGCCACCTCGAGGCGTTTCTCGCCCAGCATCGAGCGAAGGAGTGAGCATGAGCACCGCCGTCGTCTACTGCTCGCAGACCGGGTTCACCGAGAGGTACGCCCGCTGGCTCGCGGAGTCCCTCGGGACCAGGGCCGTCCCGTTCTCCGAGCGCTCCTCGTCCCCCGTGGCCGCCGCGGAGAAGCTCGTCTTTCTCAGCTGGTTCCACGCCGGAGGGCTCAAGGGCGCGCGCTGGCTGCGCGACCTCATGGACAAGCGCCCCGAACGCCGCTACGTGGTCGTGGGCGTGGGGGCCTACCCCATGCCGAGCGAGGAGTGGCCCAGGAGCGAGACCGACGCCGCCTTTGAGCACGCGTTCCCGAGCGGGCGCTATCCCCGCCTCGCGCGCTTCTACTGCCAGGGCGGCTTTGACTTCGACCGCCTGTGCGCCCTCGACAAGCTGGCGATGCGCGCGTTCTTCCGCATGCAGGCAAAGGAGGCCGAGGCCGACCCGCGCATCGCCTTCGCGCTCGACGCCATGCGCGAGGGCTTTGACGGGACGCGGCGCGAGTACCTGCAGCCGGTGCTCGAGCACCTGCGGGGCTGAGCCGCTACCCCTCCGCTCCCCCGCGCCCACGCAGCTCGCTCGGGAGGCCGTCCGTGTCAAAGGGGCGCGGGGCCGGCACGTCCTTCTCGCCCCCAAAGCGAACCTCCGCTCGCTCCGGCGAGAAGAACCTCCTCACGCGGCCCGCGATCGCGTCACGCGCCGTCGGCGAGCCTCATGTAGAGCAGCGGGTAGGGGCGGCCGTCGTCGTCGGCTGGCGTGCGGCGGTACGCCGAGAAGCCCATGCGCTCGTAGAAGCCCACGGCCTGGCGGTTCTGCTCGTTCACCGAGACCTCACGCGCGCCGAGGAGCTCCGTCGCCCGCTCCATGAGCAGCCGCCCCACGCCATGCCCACGCTCCTCGGGGTCCACGAAGAGCATCTCCACAAAGCCCCCGTCCATGCCGAGAAACCCGATTGGGTTGCCCGACCGGCGCGCCACGAGGAGGCGCGGGACCCCTTCGATGGCGCCGGGCACCACGGGGCGCATCCGCCCCACCTCGCCGGGCAGCAGAAAGTCGTGCGTCGCGCGGACCGAGCGCTCCCAGACGTCGACGAGCACGCGCACCAGGGCCGCGGGGCGCTCGGGGGCCTCGGCGACGGCCAGCCCCTCGCGCTCTAGGGCGAGAAGGGCGCGCTTGCGCCAGACGCCACCGGCATAGCCGGTGAACTCGCCGCTGGCCCCGAGCACGCGATGGCAGCCCACGATCACGGAGACCGGGTTGCGCCCCACCGCCGAGCCGACGGCACGCGCCGAGGTGGGTCGCCCGAGCCGCTCGCCCACGCGCGCCGCAAGCTCGCCGTACGTGGCGGTCTGGCCGAACCCCACGAGGCGCAGCTCGTCCCAGACGGCGCGCTGGAACGATGTGCCCACGAGCGCGAGCGGCGGCACGGCGTCGGGGCGGCCGCCCGTGAAGTAGGCGTCCAGCCATGAGCGCGCCTCATCAAAGACGGCCAGGTCGTCGCAGGCGAAGGCGTCTGGTGCCAAGCCTGCGGCAAAGCGACGCTGTCCCTCAAACCAGAGCCCGGTGAGCGCAGAGCCGTCGCTCGCAAGCAGCATCTCCCCCAGCGGGGAGCGATAGACGGACGTGCACCTCACGGCTGCTCGCCGAGCCCCGCCCTACGGCGCAGCTCGCCCATCAGGTTGTCGTTGCCGATCACCGAGACCGCAGCGTCACCGTCCCGCGGCGCCTCGATGAAGACGCCGTCGAGTGCCGCTGTGCACTTGTGGCCGGTGAACTGCTCAAACGAGCCCGTGTAGGGGCGCACGCCCGTCACGTGCTCGTACGGGATGATCGTGCGCGCCCAGCCAAAGACGATCTCAAGGCGGTCGGCGTAGAGCTCCACACGGTTGCGCACCACCGTCGGCCACAGCACGACGGCGCCAACGACGAGCAGTGCCGCCGGCACACCGGCCGGCATTCCGGGCTGCAGCGCCAGAATCGCCGCTGCAGCGGCCACAAGACCGGAAAGCGCGCCATACCACGGCGCCACCTTCCCGCGAAAGACGAGCTCGGGATTGCCCTTGTAGATGCGCATGTCAGCTCACCTCGCACGGCAGCAGGTCGGCCAGCTCGTGCGGGCGAACGCCCACGAGCGGGTGCGGCACGTACGGCTCCTCGAGGTAGGCGCGCTCATCCTCCGTGAGCTCCACGTCAAGCGCGCGGGCAACGCCGCACGCGAGAGGCCGCCCTCGTTGTAGAAGACCTTGCTCGCCAGCACCACGCGGTCGCGCGGGATGCCCAGCTCGCGCAGGGCCCGCCCGATGAACTCCTCGCTCGTGCCGTCCGCGTAGCAGTTGGCCGTGTCGATGAAGTTGATGCCGGCGTCCGTCGCCGCCGCGATCACGGCGCGCGTCTCGTCGTAGCCCACGGTCCACGGCCGCGGCGCGGTGGGCACGCCAAAGCCCATCCCACCCAGGCAGACCCGCGAGACCGTGAGACCCGAACCGCCCAGCTTGACGTATCGCATGTCCGCCATGTCCCACCGTCCTTCTCGCCCGTCGCGTTGTGCCCATTCTATTCCGACGAGCACGCGCATACGAGACTGACGACGTTTTAGGGCGCCAAAACGCTGGAAGTCGCGTGCGGGGCCAGGGGGCTAGCGGCGCGCAAGACGCGGCCTCCATCCCTTGAGCGCCATGAGGCCGAGGAACGCGGCGAGAACGACCACGGACAGCACGAACAGTGCCACCGGAAAGAGCCAGAAGCCCACGCGCTCCGCGACCAGGCCAAAGAGCGGCGGGAGCGTGAGCGAGCCCACGTAGGAGGCAGCCATCTGCACGCCGATCACGGACTGCGAGAAGTCGCGACCAAAGAGGCGCGGCGTGAGGTGCAGCATGTTGGGATAGAGCGGACTGTTGCCAAATCCCACGAGGAAGAGGCCCACCGGTGCCGCGGCGAGCGGCAGAGGGGCAAGAAGCACAAGCACGGCCACAAAGGTGATAGCCTGCCCCAGTCCCACGAGCTGCTTGCTGGAGAGTCGGTTGGCAAGCACGCCGGAGAGGAAGCGACCCGCCGTCACGCCCACGTAGTAGACCGTCACCATGCCGGCGGCGGCGCCGGCCGCCATGCCGCGAGAGCTCACGAGGTAGCTCGCGCACCAGGTGTTGCAGATGCCCTCGATGGCGACGGACGCCATGAAGACGAGGCAGGCCAGGCGGATGTCTCGACGCCGCACGAGGGCGAGCGGGCTCTCGGTGCGGGGCGCGGGGTCGTCGTTCTTCTCGCCGGCAGGCTCCTCATGGCCGACGCGGGACCAGAGCGGCAGAATCGCGATCGTGGCAGCCATGATCACCGCCTGAACTGCCGCCGCCTCGAGATAGCCGTCGCGCCACGTGCCGCCCGAGAGCGCGAGCGACATGAGAAACGGGCTCACCGTGATGCCCACGCCGTAGGCGCAGTGGAGGAAGTTCATGTGCGTTGCCTTGTAGTGCAGGGCAACGTAGTTGTTGAGCGCCGTGTCGATGGCGCCCGCACCGAGGCCGAGGGGAACGGCGAGCAGGCAGAGCCACGGAAAACTCGGCGCCACGGCAAAGCCGACGAGCGCTGCCGCAGTAAGCGCCGTGGAGACGGCCGTAACGCGTCCGGTGCCAAAGCGGTTGATGAGCCGCGCGGAGGAGAGGCTCGAGACAATGGTCCCGCAACAGGTGACCATTGTGACCGCGCTTCCCCACGAGACGGGAATGCCAAGGTCAACGTGCATGGCCGGCCACGCCGCACCAAAGAGCGAGTCCGGGACGCCCAGGCCGACAAAGGCAACGTAGATGACGACGAGAAGAACGACGGACACGCGAGCAACCCCCTTGCACGGATGCCTTCTGGAAACGTTTCCACACAATGATACCCCCCTCACTGAGGCAGCGCCAGCCATCTTGCAAAAACATCACTCAACCGTGAGGCAAGTCGATAGCAACGCGAGCGGAGTTCGCTCACAATGTGCCCGGCACTACGGACGAGTCGAGAAGAACGGACACCATGAACCTCATCAGGCACTTTCTCGCCGGCTACACCGAGAGCTTCATCTTGGCGCTCGTGCTCTGGCCAATGGCGTCGCTCGCGCTGACCCTACCGATCCTCGCCTGGCTCTACCACCGCGACGGGCGCCTGCGCTTCGGCTCGGCCGTCTCGACCTACCTCGCGGTTCTCTACGTGCTGGGACTGGGGTGCTTCACGCTGTACCCGCTGCCGAACGGCGACTCAGGCCTCGGCATCACCTACGGCGTCCCCTGGCAGCTCGACCCGCTCGCGTTTGTGGGGGACTTCCGACGCGAGGGCGTGAGCACGCTGCCGCAGATTGTCTTCAACGTGGTGCTCTTCATGCCGTTTGGCTTCATCGCAGGACGCCTGCTGCGCTGGGGCTTCTGGCGATCTGTCGCCGCGGGCCTGCTCGTCTCGTTCTGCGTCGAGGCGGCACAGGGCACGGGGCTCTTTGGCATCTACCCGTACGCCTACCGCACGGCTGACGTCGACGACCTCATCTACAACACCTCGGGGGCCGCGCTCGGCTGGGCCTGCTCCGCCGCGCTCGCGCGAGTGCTGCCGCCCGGCGCGCTCGCCGAGGAGGGCGAGGTCACGCACGAGCCTGGCTTCGTGCGTCGCTGCGTGGCATTCTGGCTGGACACGCTGCTCACCACGCTCATCTCCACCGTGATCGCCGGTATCGTCATCCTCGTTCTGCACAACGTACCCGGCGGCGAGCGCTGGGTCGACGAGCCGTGGGCGCTCTGGGCCGAATGTCTGGCGTTCGTCCTCGTGGAGCTCGTGCGACCCGCGCTACACGGAGGCTCCACGCCCGGAGGCGCATTCGTGCGCATGAGTTGCGAGACCCGTGAGCGCACGGGAGCAAGGCGCGCGGTGTTCTACCTCGCACGCCTCGCGGTGCTTGGCGGCGCGTACCTCTTCGTCCCGCTGGCGTGGCCCGCACTCGTGCTTTTCTACCTCATCGCCCGGCGCATGCCGTACGACTTCATCTAGCGCGCCGCGAGCGGGCGGCTACGTGGGCCGCTATCGCGCGGGGCCTCCCTCGGCCAGGTCCCTGAGCGCCCCTCCGGCGACGCGATACACCGTCCAGTCGCTCATGGGCTCCGCTCCCATCGAGAGGTAGAAGTCGATGCTCGGACGGTTCCAGTCGAGACACCACCACTCGAGGCGCCCGCACCCTCGCTCGAGGGCGATCTGGGCGAGCCTGCTCAGCAGGGCCCTGCCAAAGCCCCTCCCGCGCCACTCCGGCCGGACGTACAGGTCCTCCAGGTAGACGCCCGACCGCCCGAGAAAGGTCGAGAAGTTGTGGAAGTACAGGGCAAAGCCGACCTCAACGTCTCCGTCGAGCGCGAAGATCACCTCGGCCCCGTGACGGTCGAAGAGCCAGGCCTCCAGCGTGGCCTCGTCCGCCACGACCTCGTCGAGCATCCCCTCGTACTCGGCAAGCTCGCGTATGAACGCCAGAATCAGCGGAACATCGGCGCGCACGGCGCTCCTGAAGCCAATCTGTTCTCCCAAGATCATCACCTCATTCCTAGTTCGAGAAAAACGCGGCGTCGGCGGGGCGGTATGGTCGCAGACGCGCCGCGTCCGCGACCGTGTGCGCCGCGGCGGGGACGTCGCGCCACTTGACCGTGTGACCCGCACCGTGGCTGCAGAAGACGGAGTCGGGCGTGTTGGGGAGGTCGGCCTCGGGGTCGTAGGCCGCAGCGGCGATGACCTCGTCGGCGTTGTGGCACGACCGGTAGCCGGCAAGCTCGAGCGAGAGGCGACCACGCCCGCCCGTGTAACGCGCGATCTCGAGCGCGTACTCCCCCACCTCGGAGGCGGGCACCTCGCCCGTGATGGTCGCTGCGTCACCCAATGCCGTCGGGGCGTCAAACTCCGCCGCCATGCGCGTGAGGTCCGTGAGCGCGCGGCCCACGCGGTCGACCGGAACCGCCAGGCGAAAGCGATACCACGGTTCCAGGAGCCGGCACTCCCCGCGCTCGCGCGCTCCCATGAGGGCCTGGCGCACGGCACGGTAGGTCGCCTGGCGGAAGTCGCCGCCCTCGGTATGCTTGGCGTGCGCGCGGCCCGCGAGCAGCGTGATGCGCACGTCCGTGAGCGGCGCGCCTGTGAGCACGCCCAGGTGGTCGCGCTCCATCGCGTTGGTGAGGATGAGGCGCTGCCAGTTGAGGTCGAGGTCGTCCACAGAGCAGCGCGAGCCAAACTCCACGCCGGAGCCACGCGGAAGAGGCTCCATCAGAAGGCGGACCTCGGCGTAGTGGCGCAGCGGCTCAAAGTGGCCCACGCCCTCGGCGGGCGCGCTCACGGTCTCCTTGTAGAGGATGCCACCCGGTCCAAACGTCACCGCAAAGCCGTAGCGCTCGCGCAGGAGCTCGGCGACCACGTCCTGCTGGACCTCGCCCATGAGCTGGACGTGCGCCTCCTGCAGCTGCTCCTGCCAGGTGACGCCGAGCATCGGGTCCTCGTCGGCGAGCTCGCGCAGCGCCCGCACCAGGGCGGAGGCGTCCGCACCCTCTGCGGGGACCACCTGATAGGAGAGAACGGGCGCGAGCAGCGGGCGCTCCCCCTCCGGCTCGGCACCGAGCGGGCTTCCAGGAATGACGTGCGTGAGGCCGGTGACGGCGCAGATGCGGCCGGCGGGCACCTCGCTCACGGTCTCAAAGCTCGCACCTTGGTAGAGGCGCACCTCGTTGATCTTCTCGGCCCATGGCTCGCCGCGACGGTCCACGCCTGTGAGCTGCGTCTTCGCGCGCAGCGTGCCGCCCGTGACCTTGACCCAGGCGAGCCGCTCGCCACGCGCCCCGCGACTCACGCGGTAGACGCGCGCCGCGAACTCCTGGGGCCAGGAGCGCTCGGCGAGCAGCGCGCACATGCCGTCGAGCAGCTCTCGCACGCCGTCGTCGCGCAGCGCCGCGCCAAAGAACACTGGAAAGAGGTTGCGTCCCGCCACCAGGCGCCGCAGCGTGCCCGCCGTGAGCGCTCCCGTCTCCAGGTACTCCTCGAGCGCAGCCTCGTCCGTCGAGGCGGCGTCCTCCGACGCGCCCGAATCGCCCGCAAGCAGCGCGAACGCGTCCACACAGCCCGGCGAGAGCCGCGACGCCAGCTCGGCGAGAAGCTCTTCTCGCCCCGGGTTCTCCAGGTCGCACTTGTTCACAAAGACGAAGGTGGGCACCTCGTGGCGGACGAGCAGGTCCCAGAGCGTCTCGGTATGGCCCTGCACGCCGTCGTTTGCGCCCACCACCAGGATCGCGTAGTCGAGGGCGGCGAGCGTGCGCTCGGCCTCCGCAGAGAAGTCAACGTGGCCGGGTGCGTCCACGAGCACAAGGTGGGAATCCGCCCAGTCGAGCGACGCGCTGGCCGAGAAGCTTGTGATGCCGCGCTCGCGTTCCATGGCGTCGGTGTCCAGATGGGAGCTGCCGCTGTCCACGCGCCCGGGGCTACGGATGGCCCCCGCCGTGGCGAGCATCGACTCCGCAAGCGTGGTCTTGCCCGCGTCGACGTGCGCCAACAAGCCCACGACCGCCTGTCCCATGCGCGGCAACCTCCGGATTCTCTAGACAACTGCCAGGAAAATCATACGGCATGGATGCGCAAAGTCAGTTTTAGGCAGTTTTTTCTGGATGCCCCGAGTAGGACGCGGGACCGCACCAGAGAAATCGCAGCTAGAAAGCCTGTGCAAAATCAGGCTACTCTAGATGGTCCCCTCAAACTGCCTAAAACTGACTTGGTCTATCACGGCGGCAAAGCTTGACGTCATTTTGCCGCAGCGGGATACTGGCGGCGTCGGCCGAGCGGGGAATGGGCCCCGCAGCGCGGGTGGCACCGCCGTCGGACCGGCAGGGAGCAGGAGAGCCGTGCGCATTCGCTAGACATCCTCAGCCAAGAAACCCCTGATGGCGAGAAGAATGCCCGCCTGGCATCTCGCCAGAGAAGAGATGTCTATGCAGCTTGTGCTCTCCGGCGTGTGCTACGCCTACCCTGCGGCCCGCGAGGCCGTTCTCGACAATGTCACCATCACCTTCCCCACCGGATGGACCACGCTTCTGGGCGACAACGGCTGCGGCAAGACCACGCTGGCCAAGATCGCGTGCGGCCTCATCGAGCCCGACGCCGGATCCGTCACGCATGACCTCGTCTGCGCCTACGTGGCCCAGGACGCCGACAAGCCGCCCGAGGGGCTCGCCGACTTCGCGCTGGACTACGACCGCGAGGCCCGGAGGCTCCGCGAGGCCTTCCGCATAGAGGACGACATGCCCTGGCGCTTTGGCGAGCTCTCCTTCGGTGAGCGCAAGAAGCTGCAGGTGGCGGTTGCCCTCTGGAGTCGCCCCGACGTGCTCGTGGCGGACGAGCCGACCAACCACCTTGACGCGGACGCTCGCGAGCAGCTGGGTGAGGTGCTCGAGGGCTTCCGCGGCATCGGAATTCTCGTAAGCCACGACCGCGAACTCGTGGACCTTCTCGCCGCGCGTTGCGCGTCCTTTGAGCCCGGAGGCATCGTCGTGCGACCGGGCGGCTACAGCGCGGCGCACGGCCAGGCGGAGCTCGAGCGCGCGACGGCCGTCGCGGAGCGCGCGAGCGCCAGACGTGAGCTGGCCCGCCTCTCGGCCGAGAAGGACGCTCGGGCCCACGAGGCCGCTCGCGCCGACGCGCGGCGCAGCAAGCGGAACCTGGACCCGCGCGACCGCGACGCGCGCGGCAAGATCGACCTTGCCATCTTCACCGGGAAGGACGGGCAGGCGGGACGTCTCTCCTCGCAGATGAACGCGCGGGTGGCCGCCGCGCAGGAACGCCTGGCCGCCGCGCGCGTTGCCAAGCGCTACGACGGCGACCTCTGGGTTGACGCCAGGCCGAGCCCTCGCAAGACCGTGCTGCACGTCCCGTCAGCCACCATCCCGTGCGGCCCGGAGGGAACGCTCCAGATTCCCGAGCTCTGGGTGGGAAGCCGCGACCACGTGGGCATCGTCGGACCCAACGGCGCCGGCAAGTCC
>DXBZ01000036.1 GCA_019116265.1 Candidatus Olsenella stercoravium
GAGCGTGGCGAGGAAGGCGAGGCTCTCGTCGACGTCGAAGGGCTTCTCGGCCTTGAAGAGGAACTCGTTGCAGTAGCGGAACTCCGAGCCCTCCCAGTCGTCGTTGAGCTCGATCTGGACCTTGGAGGAGACGTCGGCCTTGGCGTCGACCGTGGTCTTGAACTCGGTGAGCTCGCCGGCCTTGCCGTTGGCGGCGTTGACGAAGGCCTCGAGGAAGGTGGCGAAGCCGAAGGCGCCGGAGTCCACGACGCCGTTCTCCTTGAGGACGGGCAGCAGCTCCGGCGTGCGCGCCACGGACTCGTAGGCCTCGACGACGAGGGCGTCGAGCATGTCGCGCGTGGCGAGCTCGCGGTTCTTCTCGAGCTGGTCGGCCTTGGCGGAGACGTCGCGCAGGACGGTGAGGATCGTGCCCTCGACCGGCTTGCGGACAGCCTTGAACGCGACCTTCACACCGCGCCGGAACGCGTGGGCAACGTCGCCGGGCGTGGCGTGCTCGGGGTTCTTGGCGTCGCAGAGGCCCTCGGCGATACCGCGCAGGATCTGGCTCGTGATGACGCCGGAGTTGCCGCGCGCACCCATGAGCGAGCCGTGCGTGATGGCGTGTGACACGTCTTCCATGGTGGCGGCGGCAGGCAGGGCCTCGACCTCGCTGACGACGGTGTTCAGGGTGAGCGACATGTTGGTGCCGGTGTCACCGTCGGGGACGGGGAAGACGTTGAGCTTGTTGATCTCCTCGGCGCGGTCGGCCACTACCTTGGCGGCCACGGGGAAGCACGTGCGGACGACAGACGAAATCATCTTCGAGGACCTTTCCTCTTACGGCTAACGGTGCGGGAGAGGCTAGCGCGCGTTGCGCAGGCCCTCGATGTGAACCCTCACGTCCACGTTGTCCAGCTCGGCGATCTGCTTGAGCAGGAACTTGACGGAGCTCGTGAGGTTGCCCACGACGGAGGACATGTTGACCCCCTGCTCCACGATGACGTGGAGGTCCACCGTGACGCGGCCCGCGGAGGCGGCGACGTCGATGCCCTTGCGCAGGCGGAAGGACGGCAGCAGGCGCGCGACGCCGGCGTTCTCGTCGATCTCTGCCATGCCCACGACGCCGTAGCACTCGAGCGCGGCGTAGCCGGCGAGGTCGGCGATGCAGTCGTTGGAGACCCTGAGCGTACCCGGAACAACAGCTGACATGCGGACTCCTCTCAAGTAGGGAGAGCTGTCTCAATGCAGACGATTATAGCGCAGGCGGGCGAGAAGGACGCGCGCACGACGGCGCCACAGAAAAAGGGGGCCGTCCGAGGACGACCCCCTGCGCGTGCGGTGTCGCAGCGACTAGCTGCGGGCGATCTTGCCGGACTTGAGGCAGCGCGAGCACACGTTGGCCTTGCGGCGATGACCGTCGACGACGACGGTGACGCGCTGGATGTTGGGCTTGAACGTGCGGTTCACCACGCGGTGGGAGTGGCTGATGGAATGACCGGCGACGGCGTGCTTGCCGCAGAACTCACAGACCTTGGACATGCGTACCTCCTCGGGGGCGCGGCGCTCTTCTCGCGCCCGCATTTTTACAGCTCGCCAACTATAGCACACGGCCGCGCGCTCGCAAGACAAAACCTCAAGCATTTGTGGCGTTTCTGTTGCGAGGGACAACCCGTGGGGTCGACAGGGCCTACGCGTCGAGCAAAAACGCCGCGACGGCGCCCGCACGGCAGGTGACGCAAGCGTCCGGCTCGGTGACGACGTTGGAGACGCCGAGGTCGCCGAGGAGCTCCATCGGCTTGTCGGTGAGCTCCCAGCGCATGCCCCTCTCGTCCACGCGCGTGCCCGGCGCCACGGCGATCGCCGAGAACGTGCGACCGAGCGCGCCCGGACCAAGCTCCCAGCTGCTCTCCCCCTCCGCAGAGACGATCCTCATCTCAAAGCCGTCCTCCACGAGGCGCGCCGACGCGCAGCGCGCCCCCGCGAGCTGGCCCACGACCGCGAGTGCGTGGTCGGGCCGGCCGCCCGAGGCGCACGTGAGGGTCAGCGCGAGCGGCGCCTCGCGGCGGGTCGCCTCGTGACGGGCGCAGTCGAGCGCGAGCGCGAGGTCCGTGGCGTACTTCTCCGACGGGAAGCTCACGGTCGCGCGGGCGGCGGCGCGGGCCCATGCGGCGGCCTCGCCCGTGGCGGAGTCGTCGTCGCCGCAGAAGAGGTCGGGCGCCACGCCGGCCGCACGGGCCGCGTCGGCGCCGCCATCGGCCACCACGACGTAGTCGGCCTCGTCGGCGAGGCGGGCGAGGAGCGCCGGCGCGCTCGGCTCGGGCGAGCCGGCCACCACGAGCACGCGCAGCGGGGCACCGTGAGCCGCGGCGGGCCGCTCGTAGTCGCGCAGCAGCGGCACTGAGAGCTCGGCGAAGCCGTGCACGAAGACGTCGCACCACGGGCGCACGTCCTCCTCGCGCCGGCCGTCGTGGTCGTTCATGAGGCCGACCACGCAAAAGCCCGCCCGCCGCGCCGTGCGCACGCCGAAGGGGGCGTCCTCGAAGACCCACGTCGCCTCGCGCGGGGTGCCCAGCCGGCGCGCCGCCTCGAGGTAGACGTCGGGGAACTCCTTGTCGCGCCCGCCCACGTCCTCGGTGCTCACGACGTCTTTGAAGTAGCCCGTCAGGCCGTGCGCCGCGAGCGCCGAGCGCAGCTCGCGCACCGGCGTGGACGAGGCCAGGACCATGGGCACGCCGGCTGCGGCGAGCTCGTCCAGAAACGCCCGGGCGCCGGGCATGAGGGCGACCTCGTGCTCGTAGGCGTCGCGCACGTGCGCGCAGATCTCCTCGTAGAGCTCGTCGGTCGAGGCGCGCACGCCCAGCTCGTCATGCAGCAGCGCGCACCCGTCGCGCAGCGACAGCGACTCCACGCGCTCCTGCGGGACCGCCTCGATGCCGTGGCGCGCGCAGAGCCAGCCAAAGGCGTCCACCCACATGGACATCGAGTCCACGAGCGTCCCGTCACAGTCAAAGATCGCACCCGCTACCTTCATGGCTCCCCCTTCGTCAGCACATACGCACGCTCATCATAGTTCGACAATCCCAGAAGAATTCCCCGCGAGGTTGGGTAAAGTATCAGACGTTTGAACAAGCGTCTTTTCGGAGGGTACCATGGCACGCTACGACTATCACTGCCCCGACTGCGGGATCACGTTTGAGGTGGAGCACCCGATGAGCGCCCACCCTACGGTGAGCTGCCCCAGCTGCGGCCGCGAGGCAGAGCGCATCTTCGACCCCTCCGGCATCGTCTTCAAGGGTTCGGGCTTCTACAACACCGACCAGCGCGGCTCCGGCAAGCCGGAGAAGTGCGAGTCCTGCGGCGCCTGCGACTAGAGGTCCTTCTCGCCCGCCCGGCGGTTGCGCAAAACCACCCACAAAAACCATCCCCTTTTCGTCGATCTTTTCGCCGAGGCGGAGCATCTACGGAAAACGTGGCTCAAATCGGCCTCGTTTTCCGTAGTTGCTCCGCCTCGGCGTTTGTGCAATTCAAAGTGATTAACCTTTGCTTTCTGTCGTTAGCTTTGGAGTAAACTCTCCTTACGAGGAGGGTCCATGAGCAAGACGGTCGAGAAAAACATCGCGGCGGCACTTGACGACGCCGAGCGGCGGGGCGCCTGCTGCGCACCCGAAGACCGCCTCATGCGCGAGGCGATGCGCAGCCGTAAAAACGCCATCGTCGAACCCGTTCGCGGCCTCTTCTTCCGCTCAGACGCCTGGGAGAGCCTCGAGCCACCCGAGAAGACCCTGCACCTGATGCGCGCCCTTGCACCAGCTCACCCTACCTGGCGATTCTGCGGGGCGTCGGCGGCCGTGGCCTACGGGCTACCCGTGACGTGGAGCCTGCTCTCGAACGTGTTCGTTGCCACGCCGTCGGGCGCGAGCTACCGCTCCTGCCCCGGCATCGTGCGGCGCCACTTGAGCGACGATGCCGCCCAGGTGCGTGACGGCCTGCCGCTCGTGCCGTTTTGGCGCACGGTGTTCGACTGCCTGGCAGCGTTCGAGGCCCCCGATGCGCTCGCCATAGCTGACGCGGCGCTACAGGCGAGCGGCATGTCCCCGCATGGCCTCACCGAGCTTCTCGGCAAGGAGTTTCGCGGGCACCGGGGCGTGAGGCGCGCAATCGAGGTGGCAACCCTCGCAGACGCGCGCGCCGAGAGCGGCGGCGAGTCGATCGCGCGGGCGGTGATGCGCCAGCTTGGCTTTGCTCTGCCTGAGCTGCAGGTGTGGATCGAGGACCCCGTCGAGCCCGGCAAGTGGTTCCGCGTGGACTTCCTGTGGCTCACCGAGGACAGTCGCCTCATCATCGGCGAGCTGGACGGTCGCCAGAAGACGGAGCGCCCCGAGCTCATGGGCGGCCGAGACGCGCTGCGCGTCATGCAGGACGAACGCCTGCGCGAGTCGCACCTCACCGCGCTGCACCCAGCTATCATCCGATTTCCCTATGAGGTTGCCCGCGATCAAAACCGGCTGGGCCCGCTGCTTGAGCACTATGGAGTGCCACACGGCGCGAATACGTGGCCGACGGCGGCGCCCGAGATAGTCACGCGCAGCTCGCGGCTCGACTACGCGGCGGGCCCGCTGCGCGTCATCCGAGCGCAGGCACGAATCTGAAGTCCTTCTCGCCCACCCTTTTCGCCGAGGCGGAGCATCTACGGAAAACGTGGCCGATTTGAGCCTCGTTTTCCGTAATTGCTCCGTCTCGGCGAGGGAGGGCAGGCGGGACGGCGGGCGAGAAGGACGGTGCGGTTGCGGCGCTACGCGAACTGGCTGCGGTAAAGCTCGGCATAGGCGCCGCCGGCGGCGAGCAGCTCCTCGTGCGTGCCCTGCTCGATGATGTTGCCCGCCTCCATCACGAGGATGAGGTCGGCGTCGACGATCGTGGAGAGGCGGTGCGCGATCACAAAGCTCGTGCGGTTCTCCATGATGGCCTCCATCGCGCGAACGATGGCCTGCTCGGTGCGGGTGTCCACGCTCGAGGTGGCCTCGTCGAGGATGAGGATCGCCGGGTCGGTGAGCATGGCACGCGCGATGGTGAGCAGCTGGCGCTGGCCCTGGCTGATGTTCTCCGCGTCGTTCGAGAGCAGCGTGTCGTAGCCGTGCGGCAGCGTGCGCACGAAGAAGTCCACGCGCGCCGCGCGGGCCGCAGCCTCCACCTCCTCGCGGGTGGCTCCGGGCTTGCCGTAGGCGATGTTCTCGGCGATGGTGCCCTCGAAGAGCCATGCGTCCTGCAGCACCATGCCAAACTGGCGGCGGAGCTCTGCGCGGGTGAGCTCGCGGGTGTCCACGCCGTCGAGGGTGATCCGCCCGCCGTCGACCTCATAGAAGCGCATGAGCAGGTTGATGAGCGTCGTCTTGCCCGCGCCCGTGGCGCCGACGATGGCGACCTTCTGCCCGGGCTCGGCCACCAGGGACACGTCGCGCATGAGCGGACGGTCGGGCGTGTAGCCAAAGCGCACGTGTTCAAAGGCCACGCGGCCCTCCACGACCTCCGGCAGCTCCGCCGGGACGGCCGGGTCGGGCACGACCTCGCCCTCGTCGAGCAGGCGGAACACGCGCTCGGCAGCGGCCAGCGCGCCCTGCAGCATGTTCACCGTGAGCGAGAGCTGCGTGAAGGGCTCGGAGGCCTGCATGACGTACTGGAAGAACGCCTGGAACACGCCCACCGAGATCTGCCCCATGACGAGCATGCCGCCGGCGAGAAGACCCACGGTCACCTGGCAGAGGCGCATGAGGAAGCGGATGGCCGGCGCGATCGCGTTGGTCACGAAGTCGGCGGTGCCGCTCGTCTCGGCGAGGCGCTCGGCGGCCTCGCGCACGTCGGCCAAGCTCGCCCCCTCGCGGCCGAACGCCTTGATGACGGCGCGGCCGGAGTAGGCCTCCTCGACGCGGCCGGTGAGCTCGCCGAGCGCTGCCTGGCGCGCTGCGGCCACCTTGAGCGTGGCGGCGGTCACGACCTTGGTGACGATGGTCGCCACCAGCGCAAACGTCACAAAGACGCCCGTGAGCAAGAGGTTGTAGGTGGACATCATGATGATGGCGCCGCCGACCATGGTGATCGCGATCAGCAGCTGGAGGAGGCCGCGCTGCAGCACCTCGGAGACCTTGTCGAGGTCGTTGGTCACGCGGCTGATCGTGTCGCCGGGCTGGTGGGCGTCGTAGTAGGAGAGCGGCAGGCGCGCGCACTTCTCGCCGATGCGACGGCGCAGACCGAGGTTCAGCCGCTCCGCGAAGCTCGCCATGACGAGCACCTGCACGGTGTAGAAGAGCCACGCGGCGGTCCAGACGCCCAGGAACACGAGGATCTCCTCGCCGCCGTTGCCGATGGCGGCGACGAAGCTCTCCCCTGACGCAAAGGCGGCCTGGATGTTGGCCCAGAGCAGGTCGATCAGATGCGCGCTGTAGGCGGTGGCGCCGAGCGAGCCGCACACGTAGAGCACCGAGCACACGGCCGCCACGACGAGTCTCCAGCGCTGGCCGCGCGCGGCGTCCCACAGGCGCCGGGCGGTGCCGAGGGCGTCGGACGGGACCTCGAGCTCCTCGTCCGCAGGCGCGACGGCCTCGCCGCGCTCGAGCTCGCTCGCCTGGTCGAGCTCGCGGTTCTTCTCGCTAGTCATTGGCGGCGCCTCCCCTCGTCTGAGAATCCGCGATCTCGCGGTAGGTGGGACAGCTCCCCATCAGCTCGTCGTGGCGTCCCAGGCCCACGATCTCGCCGTCCTTGAGGACCACGATCTGGTCGGCATCGTGGATGGTGCTCACGCGCTGGGCGATGATGAGCGTCGCGGCGTCCGTGAGCTCGCCGGCGAGCGCGTGGCGCAGCGCGGCGTCGGTCTTGTAGTCAAGCGCGGAGAACGAGTCGTCAAAGACGTAGAGGTCCGCGTCGCGCACGAGGGCGCGGGCGATGGCGAGGCGCTGGCGCTGGCCGCCGGAGAAGTTGGTGCCGCCCTGGGCCACGCGCGTGCCGAGCGCGTCGGGCAGCTGTCGCACGAAGCCGCCCTGGGCGACGTCAAGCGCGTGCCAGAGGCGTTCGTCGGAGGCGCCGGCGTCACCGTGGCGCAGGTTCTCGGCGATGGTGCCCGAGAAGAGCCACGCCTTCTGCGGCACGTACGCTATGCGGGCGCGCAGGTCGGCCTGGGTGAGGCGGCGCACGTCCACGCCGCCAAAGCTCAGGCTGCCGCCCGTGGCGTCGTTGAAGCGCAGCAGCATCCGCGCGATCGTGGACTTGCCGGAGCCCGTGTTGCCGATGATCGCCGTGACCTCGCCGCGGCGCAGGGAGAACGTAAGGTCGTGGAGGGTGTCCTCGTCGGCGTCCGAGAAGCGCATGCTCACGTGGTCAAAGCGTGCGACCTCGGCGTTCTTCTCATCCGCAGGGAGCGCTGCGGCATCCGCGACGTCGGCGATCTCCGGCTCCGTGCCCAGCACCTCGGCCGCGCGCGTGAGGCAGGCCAGCGCGCGCGGAACCTGCAGGATCGCAAACTGCGCCATCATGAGGAACATCATGATGAGCATCGCGTACTCCACCAG
>DXBZ01000037.1 GCA_019116265.1 Candidatus Olsenella stercoravium
TCGTCGCGGCGGAACTGGTCGGAGAACGGGACGATGACCGCGAGCTTGTACGGCTGCATGACCTTGTTGGCGAAGGTCGGCTTGGAGACGGTCTTCTCGGTGGACTCAGCCGTCCACGCGGGCGTGGGGTCGCCGGTGATGACGTTCATGGTGACGCCGGAGCCGGGGATGACCATGCGGTTCGCGAGGGACATGACTGCGGAGCCCTCGGTGATGCCCTGGATGACGGTGTCAACGAGGACGGACGGGAGGGCGACGCCGGTGGTGGAGCGGTTGACGTCAATCTTGGTGGTGGAAAGCGGCATGGATTGCCTCCTTTAATTGGCGACCGACTGGAACCAGTCGGCGAACTGCTTCTTGGGGTCTGTGGGGGACGTGCCGGGCTTGGTGCCGTCCTGCGAGAAGACGCGCGCGGTCGGCTGGTTGGTGGCGAACGCCTTGATGGCCTGCGCCTGTAGCTCCATCGCGGAGCGGTCGCGCTCGGTGAGAAGCGACGCGGGCACGCCGTACTTCTCGCTGACCTCGGCGGCGTCCTTGGCGAACTGCGCGTCCGCCTCGTACTGGGCGAGCTTGGCCTCGGCCTCGTCGGCGCGGGCCTTCTCGGCGTCCGCGCGCTCGGCGTCGTTCATGGACTGCGCCGCGAGCTCGTCGTACTTCCTCGCCTTCTCGGAGTTGGACTTGCTGCGCCCCTCCCACTTGCGAGACTCGGCCACCGCCTTGTCGCGCTCGTCGGTGAGCGCCTTGACCTGCGCCATGAGCTCGTCCACGCTCGGCTGTGCAGCCTGCGCGCCCTCGCCCTCGGTCGTGGTCGTGGTTTCCTCGGCCATGTCGGCCCCCTTTCCGCCCGTGCGGGCGTTGTCTTGACGCCGTGCGGCGTCGCGGCATGAAAAAAGCCGGGAGTCTCACCCGGCCAGGTATGAAAAAAGCCCCGTGCGGGGCCGTTTTCGCGTTGGGATGGTGCCGCTAGGCTGACTTGCGGCCTGCTTTTCTGGCGTTCTTGGCAGCTCGGCCATAAGCGGCCATGATCGCGGCGCGCTCCTCGGAGACGGTCGTTCCGTTTCGCTCGGCGCGCTCCTTGGCCTTGGCGTCTATGGCGTCCTGCCAGCGGTCGTAGATGCTGCGAGGGTCGTATCCCTCGACCTCCATTCCGTCCCAGCCAGGGACGCACCTACAATCGCACGCGTAATGCGTGTGACCCGCCCCAGCTGTTCCCTCGCTCTGATACACGAAGCCTCGGCTTGCGAGCATCAGGCAGAAGTCGCACGTCTCGGCGCCGGTAGGCACGCGGGCGTATCGCACCCTCTTTGGGTCGCGCCGCCCGTTCTCGACCACCGACATGTTGGCCGAACGCTTCATCTCGTAGTCGATGCGCTGCAAGACCTGGTCGTTGAAGGTCTCGACGCGCCCGTCGAGGACGAAGCGAACGAAGCCGCGCACCGCTCCCTCGGTCTTGCGCATGTCGAAGTCGCTGATTGCCTGAGCGCCAAGGCGCTCTCCCACGGCGAGCTCGCGGGCTGCGTCGTAGAAGTCGGCTGACGCCTGCGCGGCCATGGTCGTGTAGGTCGGCATGACGGCGGCGAGCGCCTGTATGACGAGCTCACGGCACTGCGCGACGTTCTCGGGCGTCCATTGGATGCCCCGCAGCACCTCCAGCACGCGCGCCTGAGCGTCGGCGGAGATGCCGTTGATTTCCTCGGTGAGGAAGTCCACCGCCGCGCGCGGGATGGTGACGGCCACCTAGCCCACCGCCTGCGTCCCGCCGCCCATGAGCGACAGGATGGCGCGCTGGTTGGCGTTGCTCCCCATCTGCTGCACGACCTTCTGTCGCATGTCCTCGCCGAAGCCCAGCTGCTCCCAGAAGACCTCGGTCGCGGCGAACTCTGGCACCACGGACGCAATCTTGACCATGGCATCCGCCTGAGACGCGATGCTCGGCATGAGCGGGTTCTTGAAGTTTGCGGCGATTTGCAGCTCGTCATAGGCATCGGGCGTCGCGTCGTTGGCGATGGCGAGCGCCATCTTGGCGATGGTGACGAGTGACTCGCCGTTGCCCTCGTTGAGGTCGGTGACCTCCATGATCAATGGCTCGTTGGCCTGCGTGATGGCCTCGGCGCTCGACGGGTTGTCGTGGATGACTCCGAGTTGGCTAACCGGCACGTTCGTCTCGCCCGAGAAGCGCGCCGCGAGCGCCCGCATGTAGTCGGTGTGCGGCTGCATGGAGCCCTGCGAGAGCTGGCCGAAGGTCGGCGTCGTGCCGTCCTCGGTCTGCGACACCGTGAAGATGTTGCCGATGTAGGCCTCCCAGCGCGTGCGATTCTCGAAGGGGTCGGAGTCCACGCCGAGAAGGTACTTCTGCGGGCTCGTGAAGAACTCCGCCGAAATCTCCGTGCGCAGGGCCTCTCGCACGCCGCTGTCCGTGATGAACCGCACGGCGCGGGTGATGCGCGACTGGCCGAGCGGCTGGCTCTCGGTCGGGTTGTACGCCAGCGCCTCCATGAGCGGACGGCCCATGCGATGCGCCATGCGCTCCACGGTGAGCGCGTCGCGCCCGTCGACGTGGTAGGTCGCCTCGTCGGTGTAGAGCGCCAGCTCGTCCGGCGCGCCCGAGTCGTCGTAGTGCATGATGACGAGGCCCGACGTGATGCGGCCCAGCCGCTCCGACCACTTGGCGGCGCCGTCCTCCGCGCTGTGCGTGACCACGATGACGGGCGGCTCGCCCGCCGCTCCCTTGGAGAGCGTCACGAAGTCGCAACCGGCTATCAGCTCGCTCTCGCACGCCTGCCTGTACTTGCGCTTGAGGTTGCAGCGGCGCACGAGCTGGTCAATCTGGGCGGCAAGCTCCTCGTCGCCCACGGTGTAGCCATCGAAGCGGCTGCGCGACGCCATGGCGGACACGGCCTTCTTGGGCCAGCCCACGACGGTCTCGATGTTTCGCAGCGACGGCGGGATGGAGATGCCCAGGTCCTTTAGGACGTTCTCTCCGTCGTAGTAGCGGCGGCGGAGCTGGTTCTTGGCGAGGTGGTCGGCCCAGATGGACAGAAGCTCGTCCACATCGTCGGCGATGCCGTACTCGTCGCCGCTGAGCACGAGCGCCGAGACAATCGCGCGGCCGTCATGCTTCAATCGGTGCGACGGCGGCGCGCCGCGATGCCAGGTGTTCGGCTGCTCCACTAGTAGACCACCGCCTTACGTCCGGGTCGTCTCTTTGTCGTCTTGGCCTGCCACAGCGCGAGCGCGCAGGCCTCTATGAGCGTGGAGTCCGCGCCGCCGGCGTCCTCGAAGCCCACGCCGTCGCTTCCGATGCGGCGGCGGGCGGTGAGGGTCGCGGAGGCGGTCAGCTCGTCCTGCCCGTAGTGGGCGAGGTCGTGCTCGGCCACGGCGTTGGCGAGCATGGACACGGCCTTGGCCATGTCGCGCGGACCGGCCGTGACGATGGCGCGCTTTGGGAATCCCATGTCCGCGAGCCTCGTGGTCAGCGCCGCCGTGCTGCCGCCGTCGATGGCGACGGTAGCGACCTTGTCGCGGCGGGCGTCCAGCCATGCGGCCACCCAGCCGACGCCCTCGGAGAGCGGGCGCGTGTCCACCCACTCCACGTAGCTCGCGCCCTCGGCGGGGCGCAGGCAGTAGGCCAGCGTCGCGCGGTCTGGGCCGAACTTGACGCCCGCGCACGTGACGCGCGGCTCGGGCGGATCGTCGGTCTCGCAGAGCGCCCACGCATCGGCGTCGATGACGTGCTCGACGTTGCACTCGGTCGGGCTCCACCACCCCAGGCGCTCGCGGGCGAACTTGTCCGGGGCCATGTCCAGGGCCTCCGCCTCGATGGTGGACTCAAGTATCAGGACACCCAGCGAGGGATTCGTCTCGTACCAGCGGTCGCGGTCGTTGATGTCGCCGACCTCGGGGACCGACCACTCCGCGTACGCGATGCCCTCCGCCCCGGACAGCGCGCGGTCACGGATGCGCCGCGCCACCATGCCGGGGGCGCTCTCGTCCGGAGGCGTGCCGGTGTAGAGTATCTGCGGGTTGGACGACGCCGACAGGCACGGCATGAAGCTCGCCTGCTGCTCGTCGGTCAGCTCCTGGTCCTCGTCGAATACCAACAGGTCTGCGTGCTGGCCTCGACCGCCGTTGCGGGTCCGGGCGAGGAACTTTATTTTCCCGCCGTTGCGGAACTCGATGGCCTCGCGGCCGAGCGCCGTGCGGATGGCCCTCAGGTACTTGTGGAACTTCTTCTGGTCGAAGAAGCCCGCCATGTCCTCGAACGTCTCCGTCGAGGTCTTCTGGAGATGGCTCGTGTAGAGCACCAGCTCGTTGAGCGCGAAGGCACCCCAGTTCATGCGCGGCTCGGTGGTGCCGAGCGTCTTGCCGTTCTGGCGCGGCACGTGCTCGCCGCACGACTTGGCCGCCCACCTCCCGAAGGCGTCGACGCCAAGCCACGAGCCGACCACGATGCGCTGCCAGTCGAGGAAGCGGAAGCCGCCCGCCTCCATGAGGGCGCGGCACTCATCGAAGCGGTTTGACACGGCGGGCGGCTGCGCGAACCTAACGGGCTCTTGTCGCCCGCGTCTTGGCAGTGCCTGCGAGGATGGCGTCGAGGTCGTCGTCACCGCTCTCCACCTCCTGAACGCCGAGCATCTCGCAGAGCTGCTTCAGCGCCTTCGTGTAGCTGCTCATCAAGCTGTTGTAGCCGTCGAATGCCGGATTCTTGCGAATGCCGCGCTGCCCGCCGCCGTTGTCGTAGGGTATGGCCACGCTCGACTTGCCGATGACCTCGCGGGCGTTGGCGAGCTTGCCCTCCATCCACAGCACGTTCTCCGCCAGCTCCACCGCTCGGGCGCGGGTCGGCTCGGGCAGGGACGCGCAGATGGACTCGGCGCGGGCGCGGCTATCCATCCGCCCTCACCGCCGTCTTGCCGGTCAGGCGCTCCCAGCGCTCCACGATCACGCTCGCGTAGTGCGGGTCGAGCTCCATGACCGCCGCGCGCCGCTTCAGCTGCTCGCACGCGATGACGGTCGTGCCGCTGCCCGCGAACGGGTCCAGCACGAGGTCGCCCGGTCGCGACGAGTTGCGGACGAGGTAGGCGAAGAGCTTCACCGGCTTCATGGTCGGGTGCTCCTCGGAGCGCGAGGGCTTGTC
>DXBZ01000038.1 GCA_019116265.1 Candidatus Olsenella stercoravium
GTGGTTCTCGCCAGACCCAGGGCGAGAAGCACGGTGGATGCCGAGAAGTGCGTCGGCTGCCAGCGCTGCGTCCGCGAGCT
Organism: Candidatus Olsenella stercoravium; assembly: GCA_019116265.1. Lineage (GTDB taxonomy): Bacteria > Actinomycetota > Coriobacteriia > Coriobacteriales > Atopobiaceae > Thermophilibacter > Thermophilibacter stercoravium. Next base: position 81 of record DXBZ01000038.1, read on the forward strand.
GGGCTGCCCCGCCCTCGTACCTGACGCCGCCACCGGCAAGGTGCGCATCGACGCCGCGCAGTGCACCGGTTGCACCCTCTGCGAGCAGGTCTGTCCCACGCACGCCATCTCGGGAGGTGAGCGCCTGTGAGCACCAATGTCATCCTTGCCGGCGTGGGCGGGCAGGGCGCCGTCCTGGCCTCAAAGCTCCTCGCACGCGCCGCGATGGGGCGCGGCCTCCCCGTCAAGACCGCCGAGACCATCGGCATGGCGCAGCGCGGCGGCTCCGTGTTCAGCCACGTGCGGATGGGGGAGGGCGCGCACTCGCCGCTCATCGGGCGCGGGCGCGCGGACGCGATCGTGGCCTTCGAGCCGGCCGAGGCCGTGCGTCAGCTGGCGTTTCTGCGTTCTGGCGGCATGGTCGTCGCGAGCGACGCCCCCGTCGTCCCCGTCTCGGCGGCGACGGGCGGCCCGGCGTACGACCTGCCCGCGATCATGTCCTACCTGCGCGAGCGCGTGGACGAGAAGAACCTCGTCGTCGTGGACGCCGCCGCAGCGGCAGACGCTCTCGGTACCGCCAAGGCCCTGAACGTCGTCCTGCTCGGAGCGGCCGCGCGCGCCGGCGCTCTCGGCCCGGTCACCGTGGACGATCTCGCCGACGCCGTGCGCGCCCTCGTCAACCCACGCTTTGTCGACCTCGACCTGCGCGCCCTCAATCTCTAGGAGATCCTCATGAAGATCAGCGAGTCCCAGCTCAAGCTTGTGAACGACCAGGTCCAGCGCCTCGTGGCATCGGGCAACTACTTTGGCCGGCGCCTCCAGGAGGCCGGCGTCACCGAGGTCCTCACCGAGGAGGACTTCCTCGCGCTGCCCTTCTCCGAGAAGGAGGACCTGCGCAACTGCTACCCGCTCGGCGTCAGCGCCGTGGACGAGCGCGAGATCGTGCGCATCCACTCGAGCTCGGGCACCACGGGCACGCCGGTCATCATTCCCTACACCGCCAAGGACGTCGACGACTGGGCCGAGCAGTTCCGCCGCTGCTACGAGCTCGCCGGCATCACGGCCGAGGACCGCATCCAGATCACGCCCGGCTACGGTCTCTGGACCGCGGGCATCGGATTCCAGGCGGGCGCCGAGAAGCTCGGTGCGATGGTCGTGCCGATGGGTCCCGGCAACACCGAGAAGCAGCTCCAGTTCATGGTGGACCTCCAGACCACCGTCATCGGCGCCACGTCGAGCTACGCGCTGCTGCTCGCCGAGGAGATCGAGAGGCGCGGCATGAAGGACCAGATCGCCCTCACCAAGGGCGTCATCGGCTCCGAGCGCTGGGGCGCGAAGATGCGCGACCGCGTGAAGGCCGGCCTCGGCATCCAGATCTATGACATCTACGGCCTCACCGAGGTCTACGGCCCCGGGATCGGCATCTCCTGCGACGCCGAGGACGGCATGCACTACTGGGACGACTTCCTCTACATAGAGATCGTCGACCCCGCGACGGGCGAGCCGCTGCCAGACGGGGAGTGGGGCGAGATCGTCATCACCACGCTCGTCAAGGAGGGCGCGCCGCTCATCCGCTTCCGCACGCACGACCTCTCCCGCATCATCCCGGGCGCCTGCTCCTGCGGCAGCCCCTTCCCGCGCATCGACGCGCTTCAGGGCCGCTCCGACGACATGGTCAAGATCCACGGCGTCAACGTCTTCCCGCGCCAGATCGAAGAGATCCTCCAGACGTTCCCGGCCCTCTCGAGCGAGTACCAGATTCGCCTCTCGCACCTCGAGGGACGCGACACGATGCGCATCTACGTCGAGACCGACGGCACCCAGGACTTCCTCGACACCGCCGACTCCGTAGCATCCGAGGTCAAGCGCCGCATCGGTTTCACGCCGCTCGTCAAGGTCGTTGAACTCGGCGTTCTTCCCAGGAGCGAGAAGAAGACGAGGCGCGTGTTTGACGAGAGGTACGAGTAGGCCCGCCCTCGTCGCCCTAAACCTCGCCTCCACCCGACACCGTTCGCACGTCTCATCCGACCGTCGGGCGATGAACCTCCCGGGTTGTCCTGAGCCGGTGTTAACGTACTCATGACATGAGCGCGTACAGGTCGCGTTCGGGAAACGGGGAAAGGAAACCTATTATGGATCTGACTCGTCGCAACTTCGTGAAGGTCTGCGGCCTCGGCCTCGCGGGCGCCGGCTCCGTCGCGCTCGTTGGCTGCGGTGGCGAGGGCGAGGCTCCGGCTGAGGACGGCGGCTCCGGTGAGGCTACCGCCAACAACCAGAAGCCGGTCATCTTCTTCAACCGTCAGCCGTCCAACTCCACCACGGGCGAGCTCGACATGGACACCCTGAACTTCAACGAGAACACCTACTACGTCGGCTTTGACGCCACGCAGGGTGGCGACCTCCAGGGTGAGATGGTCCTCAACTACATCAAGGCCCACGCCGCCGAGCTCGACCGCAACGGCGACGGCATCATCGGCTACGTCCTCGCCGTCGGTGACATCGGCCACAACGACTCCATCGCCCGTACGCGCGGCACCCGCAAGGCTCTCGGCACCGCCGTCGAGCAGGATGGCAACATCGTCTCCGACCCCGTCGGCACCAACACCGACGGCTCCTCCGACCTCGTCGTCGACGGCAAGGTCACCGCTGATGACGGCAAGGAGTACACGATCCGCGAGCTCGCCTCGCAGGAGATGAAGAACCAGTCCGGCGCCACCTGGGACGCCGCCACGGCCGGCAACGCCCTCCAGTCCTGGTCTTCCTCCTTCGGCGACCAGATCGACGTCATCGTCTCCAACAACGACGGCATGGGCATGTCCATGTTCAACGCCTGGTCCAAGGACAATGGCGTCCCGACCTTCGGCTACGACGCCAACTCCGACGCGGTCGCGGCCATCGCCGAGGGCTACGCGGGCACCATCTCCCAGAACCCCGCCGTCCAGGCCTACCTCACCCTGCGTCTGCTCCGCAACGTCTTTGACGGCGTCGACATCGATACCGGCATCGGCACCGAGGACGACGCCGGCAACGTCATCGCCGCCGAGGACTTCGTCTACAACGCGGACGAGCGCTCCTACTACGCGATGAACATCGCCGTCACCGAGGAGAACTACGAGGACTACCTCGACGCCACCACCCTCTACGCCACGGCTTCGAGCCAGCTCGACGAGTCCGCTCACCCCAACAAGAGCGTCTGGCTGAACATCTACAACGCGGCGGACAACTTCCTGTCCTCCACCTATCAGCCGCTGCTCGAGAAGTACGACGACCTCCTCAACCTCACGGTCGAGTACATCGGCGGCGACGGCCAGACCGAGGGCAACATCACCAACCGTCTCGGCAACCCCGACCAGTACGACGGCTTTGCCTTCAACATGGTGAAGACCGACAACGGCGCCTCCTACACCGCGCTGCTCGCCTAGTCAGGCTTATGAGGCATTTCCGCTGACACGGAAACCGAAGGAGGGAGGAGGAGACTCCTCCCTCCTTGTGCGTCTGACGGCTTTGGGTTAGCGGGTTTTCTCTGGAGGCGCCGCCGGCGCCACGAACAACGTAAGGGGTGAAACTATTGGCTGACAAGCAAGATGACATCATCCTGTCGATCCAGGGCATGAGCAAGTCGTTCGGGCGCAACCGAGTCCTGAACCGCATCAACCTCAACGTTCGGCGCGGCACCGTCATGGGGCTCATGGGTGAGAACGGCGCAGGCAAGTCCACGATGATGAACTGCCTGTTCGGCACCTACCAGAAGGACGAGGGAACGATCCTGCTCAACGGCAAGGAGGTCGCCTTCTCCGGTCCCAAGGACGCGCTCGAGAACGGCATCGCGATGGTGCACCAGGAGCTCAACCAGTGCCTGGACCGCAACGTCAAGGACAACCTGTTCCTCGGGCGATTCCCCACCAACTCGCTCGGCGTGATCGACGAGGGCCGCATGCGCAAGGAGGCCTCTGACCTGTTCCGTAGGCTCGGACTCACGGTCAACCTCAACACGCCCATGCGCAACATGTCGGTCTCCCAGCGCCAGATGTGCGAGATCGCAAAGGCCATCTCCTACAACGCCCAGGTCATCGTTCTGGACGAGCCGACCTCCTCGCTCATGACCCAGGAGGTCGAGAAGCTCTTTGCGATGATGCGCATGCTCAAGGAGCAGGGGATCTCGCTGATCTACATCTCCCACAAGATGGACGAGATCTTCGAGATCTGCGACGACGTCTCGGTCCTGCGCGACGGCGAGCTCGTCATGACCAAGCGCATCGAGGACACCAACATGAACGAGCTCATCGCCGCCATGGTCGGTCGCTCCCTCGACAACCGCTTCCCGCCCGTGGACAACACGCCCGGCGAGCCCATCCTCTCGATCCAGCACCTCTCCACCAAGTATGCCCCCAACCTCTCCGACATCACCTTCGACGTGCGCAAGGGTGAGATCTTTGGCCTCTACGGCCTGGTCGGCGCGGGACGCACGGAGCTGCTCGAGACGATCTTTGGCATACGCACGCGCGCCTCGGGCCGCGTCTACTTCCGCGACCATCTCATGAACTTCAGCAACGCCCAGGAGGCCATGGACTACGGCTTTGCCCTCATCACCGAGGAGCGCAAGGCAAACGGTCTCTTCCTGAAGGGCGACCTGACGTTCAACACCACGATCGCCAACCTGAACCACTACAAGTCCGGCATCGCCCTCTCCAAGCCGAGGATGGTCAACGCCACCAACGACGAGATTAAGACCATGCACACCAAGTGCATGGGTCCCGACGACCTCATCTCGTCGCTCTCCGGCGGCAACCAGCAGAAGGTCATCTTTGGCAAGTGGCTTGAGCGCGCCCCTCAGGTCTTCCTGATGGACGAGCCCACGCGTGGCATCGACGTCGGCGCCAAGTACGAGATCTACGAGCTCATCATCAAGATGGCCAAGGAGGGCAAGACCATCATCGTGGTCTCCTCCGAGATGCCCGAGATTCTCGGCATCACCAACCGCATCGGTGTCATGTCCAACGGCAGGCTCTCCGGCATCGTCAACACCAAGGAGACGAACCAGGAAGAGCTCCTGCGCCTCAGCGCCAAGTATCTGTAAGGGGGATAACCTATGGCAAACGCAATTCTCACGCCCGAGGAGGAGATGGCCCTGCGCAAGCCGATCGACGACCACGTCGGCGCCATCCAGGCAAAGATCGACGCGCTGCGCGTTGACGGCACCGACAAGGTCGTTGCGCTCGAGGGCTCCATCGACGACGCCAAGCGCGACAAGATCCTGACCAAGAACGAGCGCGACCGCGCGATCGCCGCCTACCAGAAGGATCTCACCAAGGCCAAGTCCGTCGAGAGCGCCAACAAGTCCAAGGTGGACGCCCTCATCAAGGAGGCCGTCGACTACCTCTCCGCTCACTACGACAAGGACTACCTGAGCGCGGTCAAGCAGAGCTGCGCCGCGGAGCGCGTCGTCGCCAAGAAGGACTACGACAAGCACCTCACCCAGCTCGAGAAGGAGCACCAGGCCAACCTCGCCAAGCTCTCTGACAACGGCGAGATCAAGGACGAGAACTACGTCTACAAGAACCGTCGCTTTGACGCCAAGCTCGAGTACGAGAAGGCCCTGCAGCTCATCAAGGACCGCGAGCACGAGGCCTTCACCCACCGCTATCACCTGATCGACATGCTCCGCATGTCCAAGTTCACCTTCGGTGAGTCTCAGGCGCAGCGCTGGGAGAACTACAAGTACACGTTCGACCGTCGTCAGTTCCTGCTGCGCAACGGCCTCTACATCGCGATCCTCGCCGTCTTCATCGGCCTGTGCATCGCCGCGCCGATCGTCAAGGGCACGCAGCTGCTCACGCCCAACAACGTCCTCAACATCCTGCAGCAGGCCTCGCCGCGCATGTTCCTCGCGCTCGGCGTCGCGGGCCTCATCCTGCAGACGGGCACCGACCTCTCGATCGGTCGTATGGTCGGCATGGGCATGACCGCCTCGACGATCATCATGCACCAGGGCATCAACACCGGCACGGTCTTCGGCGTCACCTTCGACCTCACCTCTCTTCCCGTGGTCGGTCGCATCATCCTGGCGCTTGTTGTCTGCATCGTGCTCTGCGTGTTCTTTGCCACGATCGCAGGCTTCTTCACCGCAAAGTTCAAGATGCACTGGTTCATCTCCACGATGGCCAACATGCTGATCATCTTCGGCCTCCTGACCTATGCCACCAAGGGCGTTTCCTTCGGTTCGATCGAGCCCACGATCCCCAACATGGTCATCCCCAAGATCGGTGACTTCCCGACGATCATCCTGTGGGCCATCGCGGCCATCGCCGTCGTCTGGTTCATCTGGAACAAGACCACGTTCGGCAAGAACATGTACGCCGTCGGCGGCAACCCCGAGGCCGCTGCCGTCTCCGGCATCAACGTCTTCTGGGTCATGCTCGGCACGTTCATGCTCGCCGGCGTTCTCTACGGCTTTGGCTCCTGGCTCGAGTGCCTGCGCATGACCGGCTCCGGCTCCGCGGCCTACGGTCAGGGCTGGGAGACCGACGCCATCGCGGCCTGCGTGGTCGGCGGCGTCTCCTTCACCGGCGGCATCGGCAAGATCTCGGGCGTCACGATCGGCGTGCTGATCTTCACCGCGCTGACCTACTCGCTCACGATCCTGGGCGTCGACACGAACCTCCAGTTCGTCTTCTCCGGCATCATCATCCTGCTGGCCGTCACGCTCGACTGCCTGAAGTACATTCAGAAGAAGTAGCGCCGCTCTTCTGACGTGCTCCCCCAGGCCCGCCCGGACCCCGTGTCCGGGCGGGTTCTCTCATGGCGGGCGAGAAGAACGCCCGGCTGACAAGAAAACGGGCCCCGAATGTCGTCGGGGCCCGTCGAGCGTCGGGTGCGCTGTCCGCGTCGTCGCCTAGAGCGTCGAGAAGTGGTAGACGATCGTCTGGGCGTAGGGTCGCCCGGGCTCGCAGACGGGCTGCGGCCAGTCCGCGTGGTGCGGGGCGTCGGGATAGAACTCGGGCTCAAAGGCGACGCCGTGACGCGGCCGGTAGCTGGCGCCGTCCTTGGTGAGCGGCGCGTCGTCCTCGAGCCAGTTCCCGGTGTAGAGGTGAGCGCCGGGCATGGTGATGAGGACGTCGAGCACACGACCGCTCGTTTGCTCCACGGTGCGCATGGCATGGCGCGGCGCGGCGCCCTCCTCGTAGCCGCGCACGCAGAAGCAGTGGTCGTAGCCACGCGCACGGCGCAGCTGCTCGTCGTCGGCATCGATGTCGGCGCCCAGCGCCTTGGGCTCGCGGAAGTCGAAGGGGGTGTCCGCCACGTCGAGGACGGCCCCCTCGGAGACCGAGTCCTCGCGCACCGGCAAAAACGCGTCGGCGTCGACCGAGACGATCTCGCCGAGCGCCTCTCCGGCGTCATGGCCGGCGAGGTTCACGTAGGCGTGGCTCGTCATGTTCACGTAGGTCGCGGCGTCCGTCGTGCAGCCAAAGTCCATCCTCAGCTCGACGACGCCCTCCTCGGGCTCGCTGAGCGTATAGGTCGCGGTGAAGGTGCGGTTGCCGGGGAGCCCCAGCTCACCGTCCTCGAGCGCGCAGCTGAGGCGCAGCCGCCCGTCGCCCTCGGCGTCGTCGACCTGCCAGAGCCGCTTGTGCAGGCCGCGCTTGAGGTCGGAGTGGAGGTTGTTCTCGCCCCGGGGACCGTCGTTTCCCGGGAGGTGGTAGACCGTCCCGTCGATCGGTACCTCGGCACGGTCGGTGCGGTTTGCCACGGGCCCGATGACGCCGCCGTAGCAGGCACCGTTCACCCCGGCATAGCCCTCGACGGAGGCAAAGCCCAGGACGACGTCGGCAAGGGCGCCGTCGCGGTCGGGGACGTCGGCTCCCACCAGCGTTGCCCCGAAGTCCGACACGCGCACGCGGGCATGCTCGCTCCTGAGCTCAAAGACGCGCGCCTGCGCCCCCTCGGGCGTGTGGCCAAACGAAGAGACCTCCATTGTTGCGCTCCCTTCTGTCGCAGACGGGGGTATAGGCACCGCTCGCCGTCTGCACGCATGGTGACCATAGGCAAATGTTAACGTACACATACGGCAGCAGGGGCGCCGCGGAGGCACTTTGCCGCCGGACGGCCAAATGACGCGTGAGCGGTCGGGAGGTGTGGCATGGGTGGACTCGGTGGTCTGGCGCCAGAGGGACGACCGGTCTCCATGGCCGAGGTGGCCCAGGCGGCGGGGGTCTCGCAGCAGACGGTCTCGCGCGTGGTCAACGGCCACGCAAACGTGAGCGAGCAGACGCGCGCGCGTGTGCTCAGCGCCATCCGCGAGCTCGGCTTCAGGCCAAACTTTGCGGGCAAGTCCCTGCGCAGCGGGCGATACAACTCGCTCGGCCTGTGCCTCTACAACGTCGACCAGTTCGGCAACCTCGCCACCGTCAAGGGGATCCTCTCGGCGGCGGGGGAGATGGGCTATGCCGTGACCATGCTCGAGATGGACGACCGCGTCCCGCTCTCGCTCAACGAGGCTACGAGGCGCATGATGGCGCTGCCCATCGACGCCCTGATCATCAGCATGAGCATAAAGGCGAGCGACTTCGAGCGCTTCTCGCCCCAGCCGGGCCTCTCGACCGTGCTCCTCTCCATGTACGAGCACCCGCTCTGCACCACCGTCGACTCGGACCAGTACGAGTGCTCGCGGCTCGTCATGGAGCACCTCCTCTCCCGCGGCCACCGCGAGATCCGCTTTGTGAGCGGCCCCACCTACTCGGTTGACTCGGTCTTTCGCGAGAAGGGCTGGCGAGACGAGCTTCTCGCCCACGGGCTCTACGTCAGCGAGCCGCTGCGGGGCGACTGGACCGCGCGCAGCGGCTACGAGGCGGGTCTCAAGCTGGCGCGCGACCCGCGCGTCACGGCCGTCTACGTTGCCAACGACCAGATGGCGGTCGGCGTCTGGATGGCGCTCGAGGCGGCGGGCAGGCACGTCCCCGACGACGTGAGCATCGTGGGCGTGGACGACTCCCTCGAGCGCACGCTTCCCAACGTGCGGCTCACGACGGTGCACTTTGACCTCTTCAAGCGCGGTCGCACGGCCGTGGAGCACGCCCTGCTCGGGTCAGGACCCGGCTACCAGAGCGTCGCGATACGCATCCCGCCCGCGCTCGTCGTGCGCGACAGCGTGGCGGACGTGCGCTGAGCCTCGGGCGCGGGGCATCCCTCGCAAGCGCTATAGTAGACACTGTCTGTAGCCGTTTGAGGGGAAGCGTCCATGGCCGAGTACAAGTCCGACATCCAGATCGCCCAAGAGGCAGAGATGCTGCCGATCTCCGAGGTCGCCGCCAGGGCGGGACTCAGCGAGGAGATGCTCGAGCCGTATGGCCGCACCAAGGCCAAGGTCGACATCCACTCGCTCAACGACCTGCCGCGCAAGGGCAAGCTCGTGCTGGTCACGGCCATCAACCCCACGCCCGCCGGCGAGGGCAAGACCACGACCTCGATCGGTCTCGCGGACGCGATGAACCGCCTCGGGCACCAGACGATGCTCGCCCTGCGCGAGCCCTCGCTCGGCCCGGTCTTTGGCATCAAGGGCGGCGCTGCCGGCGGCGG
>DXBZ01000039.1 GCA_019116265.1 Candidatus Olsenella stercoravium
TGCTGCTTGCTGACGAGTCACGGCTTCGCGCGCTGCGTTCGATCGAGGGTGTGGATCGGGTGATCGTGCTGGACTTCACGGCGGAGCTTGCTGCTCTGCCGTACGAGCGCTTCGTGCGCGAGACGCTCGGCGCGGTCGTGGACCTAGACACCATCGTCGTGGGCAGTGACTTTAGGCTCGGCGCGGGCGGCGCGGGTACGGTCGACGCCCTCTCTGAGCTGGGGTGCATTGACGGATTCGACGTCATCGGCATGGAGCTTCTCGACGAGGGGGGCGCCCCCGTGACGGCCACGCGCATCCGGCGCCTCCTCGGCGAGGGCCGCGTGGAGGCCGCCGCCGGGCTGCTCGGCCGCTGCCACATGGTCTCCGGCGAGGTCGTGCACGGACGCGGGGAGGGGACGGGCTTTGGGTTCCCCACGGCAAACGTGAGCGTGCCGACGGAGCTCTGCCTGCCCGCCGAGGGCGTCTACGCCGGCTACGTCGCGCACGGCGACACCGCCTGGCCCGCAGCGATCAACGTGGGCAAGCCGAGGTCCTTCTCGCCCGGCGAGGAGGGTGCGCCCTTCCTGGAGGCCACGCTGCTGGGGTTTGGGGGCGACCTCTACGGCGCGAGCGTGGACGTGGTGTTTGCGCGCTGGCTGCGCGCGCCGAGGTCCTTCTCGTCCGTCGAGGAGCTCGAGGAGGTCGTCCTGGGAAATGTGTCCTGGGTGCGTGCTACGCTGGGTGAGCGTGGAATCTCTCTGAGGGGGGAGGCGTCTGCATGATCACCGACGAGGACAAGGAACGGGTCCGTCAGGCGACGGACTTTGTGCAGCTCGTCGCCGAGACGGTTGAGCTCAGGCAGCGTGGCCAGGAGTTCTGGGGGTGCTGCCCCTTCCATGGCGAGAAGAGCCCCTCGTTCAAGGTCAACCCGCAGACGGGCCTCTGGCACTGCTTTGGCTGCGGCGACGGCGGCGACGTCTTCTCCTATGTCCAGCGCCGCGAGAACCTGGAATTTCCGGACGCGATCCGCTACCTCGCCGACCGCGCCGGCATCGAGCTCACCGAGGAGCGCGGCGCCCATCGCGGGCCGCGCAAGACGCGCCTCATGGAGGCCCTCGGTGCGGCCGAGGAGTTCTACCACACCATGCTCATGCGCGGCAAGGGGCCGGGGCCGGACGAGGCCCGGCGCTACTTCGCGGGGCGCGGCTTTGGCTCGGACGTGTGCCGCCGCTGGGGGCTCGGCTTTGCGCCCGGTCGCGGCGCCCTCGTGGCGCACCTGCGCGAGCGCGGCTTCACGCCCGCCGAGATGATCGCGGCCGACCTCGCGCAGGAGCGGTCCGGGCGCGTGGTCGACCGCTTCTACGAGCGCGTGATGTTTCCGATTAACGACGAGCGGGGCCGCACGATCGCCTTTGGCGGCCGCATCATCGGCGCCAAGCGCGACAACGTGGCCAAGTACGTGAACACGCGCGACACGGCCGCCTTCAACAAGGGCAAGCACCTCTTTGCCTACGACCGCGCCAAGGAGGGCATGGCCGCGACGGGGGAGGCCATCGTCTGCGAGGGCTACACCGACGTCATCGCCATGCACGAGGCGGGCTTCACCAACGCGGTGGCCGCGCTCGGCACGGCCTTTCGCCTGGACCACGTGCGCCTCATGGAGCGCCAGCGCGTGAGCCGCATCGTGTGCATGTTCGACGGCGACGCCGCAGGCCAGCGCGCGGCCGAGCGGGCGATCCGCTACCTCGACAAGACGTCGGCCGCGCTCATGTGCGTGGTCCTGCCCAACAACCAGGACCCGATGGAGTTTCTCGCCGATCACGGTGCCGACGCCCTGCGGCCGATCATCGCCGCCGCGCGGCCGCTCATGGACTTCGTCTTTGAGAAGCGCCTGGAGGGCTACGACCTCTCCGCCCCGGGGAGGCGCGTCCGCGCGCTCGAGGACATGGCCGGGGTGCTGGCGCCGCTCAAGCGCTCCGTCCTTCTCGACGAGTACGCCACCCGGCTGGCCGACGCCCTCGGGATGGACGTGGAGGAGACCAAGCGCGCCATCCGCGAGGCCCCCGTGCGCGAGCTCGACGAGGAGCGCCCGGCGAGAAGGGCCTCCGCCCCGACGCCTCCCGCGCCCGAGCGAAGGGCGCCCGCCGACGGCGAGGCGCCGGACGACTACGTCCCGCTCGAGGCCTACGACGCGGTTCCGATGGAGTCGCAGGCGGCCCCGGAGGCCCCCGAGGACCTGGGGAGGCTCTCCTCCGACGAGCGGATGCAGGTCTCCGCGGAGCGCGAGCTGCTCTGCGCCATCGCGCAGAGGCCCGACGCCATGAGGGGCTTTGGTCCGCGCATCGCGGGCTTCTCCTGGGTCGACGAGCGCCACGAGGCCATGGCATGGGCCATGCTCTCCACGCCCGAGGGAACGCCGCCCGCCGAGGTGGTCGCCGCCGCGCGCGCCGTGGTGGACGACGCGCCCCGGATCCTCTCCGGGGGGCGCGTCATGGACGAGAACGAGCTCTCCGACGAGCAGAAGCTCGAGTTCATCGTCGACACGGCCGAGCTCTACTCGTATCGCCGCCGCATCCGGCAGATCCGCGCGCGCCTGCGCTCCTCGGCCGCCGACGCCGACTCCGAGCGCCTCTTCTCCGAGGCGACCGAGCTCCAGCGCCGCTCAACCGAGCTCGCCAACAGACTTTCGTCGGTCTTTGCCGAGTAGCTTTTGGGTATAATCTCGAAGGTTTATACGTCGAAAGGACACACGTGGCTGCCAAGAAGACGAACGACGGCATCAAGCTCTCCGACGACCTGCTCAAGGTCGTCGACGGTCTTGTGGCCGGAGCTTCCTCCTCGAGCGTGAGCGAGGACGACATCCAGCTCGCGATCAAGGACATTGACGTCGACTCTGACGAGCTCTCCGACCTCTACGACGCCCTCCGCACGCGCGGCGTCGAGGTCAGCGCCTCTCCCGCCTCCGATGCCGCAGAGGACTTCTCCTCGGACGTGTCGGTCGGCGACGACTTTGAGGACGATGACGAGGGCGACGTCAGCTCCTTCGACGACGAGGAGGACGAGGAGTCCGAGAGCGCTGCCGAGGCGAAGATCGTCAAGGAGGCCCTGCGCTCCGTCCCCAAGGCCAAGGTCGCCAAGCCCAAGCGCTCCTCGCGCGCCCGCGCCCGTCGCGCCGACACCTCCACGGCCATGCTCACCGGCGACCCGGTCCGCATGTACCTCAAGGAGATCGGCAAGGTCGACCTGCTCACCGCCTCCGAGGAGGTCAACCTCGCCATGAAGATCGAGGCGGGTACCGACGCCACCGAGAAGCTCGAGGCCGCCGAGGCCGGCGAGCTCGAGCTCACGCGTGCCGAGCAGCGTCGCCTCATGCGCATCGAGCAGGTGGGCCTCGACGCCAAGCAGCAGCTCATCTCCGCCAACCTGCGCCTCGTGGTCTCCATCGCCAAGCGCTACGTTGGCCGCGGCATGCTCTTCCTCGACCTCATCCAGGAGGGCAACCTCGGCCTCATCCGTGCGGTCGAGAAGTTCGACTACACCAAGGGCTTCAAGTTCTCCACGTACGCCACGTGGTGGATTCGCCAGGCCATCACCCGCGCGATCGCGGACCAGGCGCGCACGATCCGCATTCCGGTCCACATGGTCGAGACCATCAACAAGCTCATCCGCGTGCAGCGCCAGCTGCTGCAGGACCTTGGCCGCGACCCCACTCCCGAGGAGATCGGTGCCGAGATGGGCATGAGCCCGGACCGCGTGCGCGAGATCCAGAAGATCTCCCAGGAGCCCGTCTCGCTGGAGACGCCGATCGGCGAGGAGGAGGACTCCCAGCTCGGTGACTTCATCGAGGACTCGAGCGCCGTGGCGCCCCCCGAGGCCGCGTCCGACTCGATGCTGCGCGAGCAGCTCGACCAGGTGCTCGACGGTCTCGCCGACCGCGAGCGCAAGGTCATCAAGTTCCGCTTTGGCCTCGAGGACGGGCACCCGCGCACCCTCGAGGAGGTCGGCCGCGAGTTTGGCGTCACGCGCGAGCGCATCCGCCAGATCGAGAGCAAGACCCTCGCCAAGCTCCGTCACCCCAGCCGCAGCGGCCGCCTGAAGGATTACATGGAGGACTAACCGTGTCGCCAAACCAGAAGCGCTTCAAGATCGTCTCGCTCGTCATCCTCCTCGTCTCGCTGATCCAGGTCGTGGGTGGAGTCCTGCTTCTGCTGGGGTCGCCGCTTGTCGCCGGACTGCGCGTGAGCCTCGACGGCGGCACCTCCTACGACGGGGCGATTGCCGCCGAGGTTCTCGGTGTGCTCGCCATCGTGGTGGGTCTCTACTGCCTGATCGTGGGGGCCACGGGGGCGCGCGTTGCCAACCGCCCGCGCAGCATCGGCAAGTTCAACGCGCTCTGCACCGTCATGGTCATCGCCTCACTCGTCCAGGTTGGCCTCGGTGTCTCCATCGGGCAGATCGGCTGGGTCGAGGTTCTTCTCGCCCTGCTTGGCATTCTCGGGCTCGTCTTTGCCAGCAAGGCTCATAGCGAGGCCATCGATCGGTAGGGGAGCCGTATCCCCGGCCGCGACAGTCGCCGCCCCTGCACCTTGCGGGGGCGGCGTTTCTGTGCCCAGGGCTCGCTGCGACAAATTCCCCCAAAATGGGGCTTGCGCGACCCGGGCACATCTGTATACTGTTCTCTTGTGCGCACGACACATTCCCCGGTGGCGCAGTGGTAGCGCAGCTGACTGTTAATCAGCGTGTCGTAGGTTCGAATCCTACCCGGGGAGCCAGGTGATGCCGAGGCCGGAAGACAGTTCTTCCGGCCTCTTTTTGTTTGCGAGAAATACCGCCCATATACGGCGCTTGCCGAATTGCGCACAGAAAATATCTCGATTTACTGGTTGATCGGAGTGTTGGCGTGCTGGCGCTCGTAGATGGGCGTGATTCTTTAGCGCTGGCCCGTGCATCGGCCAACAACTTGAGCGCGGGCGCCTTGGGCTTGACGTCCCTTCGTAAACGGAGCCGCTTCCTATGCAGAAAACTGAGGCTGGCGTATCTAGCCCAGATTTCTATGCGGCTGAGCGCCTGCGGATTGAACGGATACAGTTATGCAACACGATGCCCCGTCGATTGGGCTACCATGCTCGTAGGGGGATCAGCCCCGCGATTGGTGATCCAAAGAGAGAGTGGAGCCAACATGGGATTTATCGATAGCGTTCAGTCGACGTTCAACCGCGGCGTCGCCGCTGCGGGTCGCACGACCGACTCGGTCAAGCTCAAGGCTCAGATGACCGACGCCCTCAAGCGTCGTCAGAACCTTGCCGCCCAGCTGGGCGCGAGCCTCTACGAGCTGACGAAGAGCGACCCGTCCTTCCGCGCCGGCCGCGAGACGCTCTATGACGGCATCGCCGCCATTGACGCCGAGCGCGCGCAGATCCAGGCGGAGCTCGATCGCATCGAGCGTGAGAGCCAGGCCGCCCAGACGGCCGCGACGCACTTTGCCTGCCCGTTCTGCGGGTCCCAGCTCGGCGCCGGCGACGTCTTCTGCTCCGGGTGCGGCAAGCCGATGTCCGAGATTCAGGCCGCGATCGCGGCGGCCCAGGTCCAGGCCCCGGCA
>DXBZ01000004.1 GCA_019116265.1 Candidatus Olsenella stercoravium
TTTATTATGGCAGATATTGACGAAAAACGCAACGACGATTGATTCCTTTATTTAAGGGGAAAATGTCATTTCCAAAATAAAGACCACAATCAGTGCCGGACTGATTGTGGTCAAAAAGCATTATAAAAATGTGATATTGTTTATGCCTTAATTCGTTGCTGAATGGTAAAACACCCTTGACAAATCTCTTTCCAAGAAGATTTGCTATCAGGAGTCGCCACGGCGCACGATTTGATGCACCGCGTGGTGGGGCTGCAGAACCGCATCAACCAGCTGAGCACGCAGTTCGCTGCCAAGACGGAGAAGAAGACCAAGCGTCACCCCGTGCTCTACGCCGTGGCGGGCTTCCTCATCGCGTTCGCGCTCATCACCAGCACGCCGCTCAAGGCCATCACGTACCCGATAACCATCCCGTTCTTCTCGGCAGGCGGCATGGAGCTTCAGGTGATGGTTTGGAACATCGTCAATCTCGTGCTATCCGCCATCATCGGCGCGGTTCTGTACGGGGTCATTTCCAAGTCCGCTGACAAGGGGCGAGAGCGCAAGAACGCCACCATCGACCAGAGCAACGCGCAAGTGGAGGCCAACAACCAAGCGCTCGCGCAGAGTATCGAGCAGACGAAGCAGGAAATCTTCGCCGTGCAGCAGCGCTGGGCTGCGGAAGTCGCGCCGTGGTACCCGATGGACTACGACAACATCGACGCCGTGGACTTCTTCCTTACCGCCGTGCGCAACCACCGCGCGAGCACCGTGCAGGAGATGGTCAACCTCTACGAGACAGAGCGGCATCAGCGCCGTATGGAGCAGGGGCAGCAGCAGATTCTCAACCAGCAGCGCATCGGCAACATGCTGCAGCTAGGCAATCTGTTCATGCAGGGGCAGGTTCTCAGCCAAGCCCAGCAGATAAACGCAAACACCGCAAGCGCCAGCAGCAACCTCGACGGTAACGTACAATTTTTTGCGCACTTTGACAGCAGGATAGCGTCCAGATAGGAAGGAGGGCACGGCCCGCCCCGGTATGATTCGAGTTGTCGAGACAAGAAGCATATTGGAGGAGAGCCATGCCCGAGCCAATCGTAACACTGAACGAGGAGAGCCTGAAGTCCGATCTGCGCGAGCTGGTGAGAAAGACGGTCGAGGACACCCTGAACGGCCTTCTGGATGAGGAGGCGGGCGACCTCGTCGGCGCGGAGCGCTACGAGCGCGCCGCGGGGCGCGAGGCCTATCGGGCCGGCCACTACGACAGGAGCCTGGCAACGACGTCCGGCGAGGTCACGCTGCGCATGCCCAAGCTCAAGGGGATGAGGTTCACCACGGCGATCATCGAGCGCTACCGGCGCCGCGAGACCAGCGTCGAGGAGGCGATGATCGAGATGTACCTGGCCGGCGTCTCGACGCGCAGGATCGAGGACGTCTCCGAGATCCTGTGGGGGTCGAGCGTGTCGGCGGCGACCGTCTCGAACCTGAACGAGAAGGCGTTCGCCGCGGTCGAGGAGTGGCGAAACCGCCCGCTCGTTCGCGCCTACCCCTACGTCTACGTCGACGGCATCTACCTGAAGCGCAGCTGGGGCGGGAGCTACGAGAACGTGGCGGTGATGGTGGCGATAGGCGTCAACGACGACGGCTACCGCGAGGTGATAGGCGCCGCCGAGGGCTTCACCGAGTCGGCCGAGTGCTGGCGGGAGTTCCTCTCGTGGCTGAAGTCGCGCGGGCTGCGCGGGGTCAGGATGTTCACCGGCGACAAGGCCCCCGGCATGGTCGGCTCGATCGCCGAGGTCTTCCCGAACGCCGCCTACCAGCGCTGCACGGTCCATTTCTACCGCAACGCGCTGGCGAAGGTGCCCAAGTCCAAGAGGCCCAAGGCGGCCGCGATGCTCAAGGCCATACACGCCATGGAGTCGCGCGAGGCCTCCGAGGCCAAGGCCCTCGAGGTGGCCGACGAGCTCGACTCAATGAGGCTGAAGGAGGCCGCGAAGGTCGTCCGCGACGGATACGCCGAGACCCTGACGTACACGCGCTTCCCGCGCGAGCACTGGCGGCGCATACGCACCAACAACGCCATCGAGCGCCTGAACCGCGAGATCCGCAGGCGCACGCGCGTGGTCGGGACGTTCCCCGACGGGAAGAGCGCCCTCATGCTCGTGACCGCGAGGCTCAAGTACGTGGCCGAGAGCGAGTGGGGCTCGAGGCGCTATCTGGACGTGACTCTGCTGGAGGGGTAGCCGCACCGGACGGCGGGCTTATGAGGCTGTCGGAAAAGTGCGCAAGATTCTTGACGGTACCACCTCGACTGGATTGCCAACGCGATGGGCAAGCGGTAGCGGCCCGCCGTCGAACCCCGCTGCATGGATCATGGCGGTTTTCGCCACGATCCATGCAGCGGGCAGCCTATGTGGAGTAGCCCGTATGGCGGCTGCCACCACTTTCGAGCACCGTATACAGCAAGCGCAAAGGAGCGGAACAATGGATAAAACCGAACGGACGAGAAGAGCGGCGCGTTTTGCGGCGCTGCTCGCGGCATGCGCCCTGCTGCTATTTCTGGCGGCGCGCCCCGCGTACGCCGTGGAGGTGGCGGGCGGCGACGGCTGGTCGCTGGACGATGCGGGCGTGCTCACGCTTTCCGAGGACATAGCCCCGATAAGCGCGGGCGGGGCCTACGAATGGGAGCCGTACGCCGCGCAGGTCAAGGAGGTCATGGTTGCCGAAGGTGTGACCGAGGTGCCCAGCATGGCGTTCACCACGCGAGGCGGCGTGAGCTACGCCAGCCTGCAGAAGGCGACCATGTCCTCCACCGTGAGAACGATTGGCGTGAGTGCGTTCGCCGACAACCCCTCGCTCACCGAGGTGTACTTGAACGACGGCTTGGAGCGCGTGGAAAACGTGGCGTTCGGCGGAGCGGGCTTCGCGGAAATCGAACTGCCCGAGAACGTGACATGGGGTTCGGACGTGTTCATCGACTGCGACAGCCTCGTCTCGGTGACCATCCCCGCGGGCTCTGAATGGGGCGGCGGCAACGCGCAGTTCTACGGCTGCGACAGCCTTGAAACCGTATATATCGAGGAGGGCGTGGCGCAGATTCCCGCCACGTTCCTCAACGGATGCGGCAGCCTCGAATACGTGTGGGTGCCCAAGTCGGTCACCGAGTTCGTAGGCACGCCCATTCTGGGTGGCTGCATCATCGGGTACACGGGCACCGCTGCCGAGGAGTACGCGGACTGGAGGCAGGAAGTCGGCGTTAACGTGGTCGATTTCCACGCCATCGACGGCGACGAGCACACCTACGGAGAATGGCAGACGGTGGCCGAGCCCACGTGCACGGAGAGCGGCGAGCAGATTCGCACCTGCGCAATCTGCGGAGCCGAGCAGTCGCAGGAGCTTGCCGCAACGGGGCACATCTGGGACGGCGGCGTTGTGACGAAGGAGCCCACCGAGAGCGCCGAGGGCGTGAGGACGTACACCTGCGCGGCATGCGGCCAGACTAAGACCGAGCCCATCGCCAAGCTCCCGCAGACGGGCGGGGACAAGCCGCAGGGCGGCGACCGACCCGATGGGTCGGCGGATGCGAACGAGGGCTCCGCTCAGGAAAGCGCGCAGGACGAGCTTCCCCAGACGGGCGACGGCACGTTCGCGCTCATCGGCCTGCCTGCTCTTGCTCTGCTACTTGTTTCGGCGGGTCTGATTCTGGCGGCAAAAAATCGGGCGGAGCGTTCGTAGCCTAAGGCAATACACGAAAAGGAGGGAATCATCCATGAGGCAATACACGAGAAGAAACGTCTTGAAGCTGCTCGGGGTTGGCGCGGTAACCGTGGCTGGCCTCGGGCTGGTCGGGTGCGGCGGCTCGGGCGAGGGTGCGGGCGGTGCAGCCAGCAGTGCGAGCGAGCCCGTGCCCGCATCGCAGGCGTTCGCGCAGGCGGGCGTTTGGATGCAGTACGACGGTGACGAGCAAATCGGGAAGGACGTGGAAATCGAGCGCATCCTCGCGTTCGACGGCAACGGCAACGTGACGGCATACCAATGCGACGGCGTGACCTTCGCCGACCTGAACGGGCTTTCCGACGAGGAGATAATCGAGTTCGCCAAGCAGCAGGACAAGGCGGTGTTCGAGGCCGAGAAGCAGGCGGCAATCGACAGCACTGCCGAAGCCATCGAGGCGTGGCAGCAGTGCTACGACACCCTGAAAGCGGAGGCTGACGCGGGAACCTACGATTCCATGAACAGCTACGGAGCCTACGGCATCGAGGCCGTGCCCGAGGAGGAGCGCGCAGCGGCCATCGAGGAGTTCCAAACCGCACTGGACAACACGAAGAACTCTCTCGATATCGCCAACGAGGGTCAGGCGTTCAACGAGGCGGCTGAGTATCAGGAGCCACAGCCGCAGCCCTACACGCTCGCCCTTGAAACCGACGGCTCGGGCAACGTCGCATCGGGCGAGGAAATCCGCTTCGCGGCACCCCGATTCAGCTTCTACCAGATAGAGGCTGGCGATACGACAGACCTCGAAAGCCCCAAGACGCGCTTCCGCGTGCTGGTGGACTACGGCTGGCACAACGATGCCGAGATTCCCGAGAGCGCCTTTGCGACTTCCGACGAGGCCATCGGGCTGTACTCGCCCAACTACTCGACCACGCAGACGGTTCTCGACACGACCTTTGGCGGGTATTCTGGCCTCGCCACCGTCGTGAACGAGGGGCACGCGGGCTTCACGTGGGACGCGCCCGATGCCGAGGGCATAGAGGTGGATTAGCAAGCCGCCCATCGGGCAACCCCAACATGACCGTACTGGCCGCATCCGCTTTCGGGTGCGGCCTTTTCGTTTTCGTGCTGCGCCCGTCGCGCCCTGATCCCCGATTCCGCAGCAGATCACGTCTTGCGCCGTGAGTATGCCTGCGGCATCGGGGAGGTCGCGCGAAGGGAGGTGCTGAACATGAAAGATAAGGATAAGGACAAATTCAGCATCGAGGAAGAGACGGAGTGGCGTATTCAGGTTCTCAAGCGCACGGCTCGCATCAGCGCGGCGAAGGCCAAGCAGCTCGAGCGCGAGAGGAACGCGATGCGCAGGAAGGAGCCGCTCGAGGACAGGGAGGGGCTCGAGGGCACCTTGAGGTGCATCGACAACGTGATGGAGTGGCGCTTTGTGGACGAGTTCGGGCGCGTGGAGCTCGACGCGGACATGCTCTCCATGCACATCACGGTCAGGGAGCTGCGGTTCATCCGCGCATGCGTCGTGCGCGTCATCGAGGAGCTGGAAGGAGGCGCGCGGTGAGCGACCACGGGATAAAGACGTACGCCGACCTCGCGGAGACCTGCGGCGGCATGGTGCTCGCCAACGAGATGGCCTACCGCCCCATGGAACTGGTGGGCGGCAGCTGGGCGCCTTGGGAGGAAATCTTCCAGTGGTACATCGTGCAAGACCCGAGCTTCCTCATGCACCACACCGACGAGCCGGTGTTCTACGACGGCGAGCTCTGCCTGCACGTATGGGGATTGAAAACCTACGGCACAAGCTGGTCCATCCTGCCCGCCCCCGAGATTCACTAGCCATTCGTACCCCATGGGTGCGGCGAGAAATCGCCGCACCCTATATTTTTTTCGCTCAGCCGCGCGCTAAGCGCAGCTTGCGAAACGTCGTCGCGCAGGGCTTCGCGCCGCGAAAGCGAGCGCCGAATGACCGCACATAAACGAAGGGGAAACGCGCCGCTTTCGCAAACTGCGCGGATTGCGAAAGCTGATCGATGAATCTCAGCGCGGTGGTTCGCCGCCGCTTCGCGGCATAAACGAGGCGAAACCGCCGCTGCCCCCTCCGCTCTACGCTTCGGGGGCAAAAACGGCAAAAGGGCATAAGGGGGGCTGACGCAGCTTGCGCTGCGGTCGGCATAGCCGACAGCCCCCATGCCCACCGCCCGCGTACTTCGTACAAATAAACCCACGGGCATCGAGCGAAGCGAGATGCTGGAATGCGGCAAAACGCGCACGTGAAGGCCTTATGAATCTTGAAAAATCGCATCGACTTTTTTCTCCTCATTTATGAATGGATGCAAACAGAAATGCTCGTTTATCAGGCTTTTCTCGATTTGCGGATACATGGCGACGCAATTAATCTCGGCTCGTAATGAAATTGCGTTGCAAGCAACGCCGAGTGAAAAGGAGGCTCGAATGAACGAACAGCAAGGCACCGAAAATGCGTACGAGAATTCCGCATACGACATGATTGGGAGTTCCATGTTGGTTGTGAGCGAGGAGGATGCAGTGAAGTTTCTCGGAAGAAACGGGCTTCTGCAGCTGATGGTGGACGGAATCA
>DXBZ01000040.1 GCA_019116265.1 Candidatus Olsenella stercoravium
CACGTGCATGAGCGTTGAGACGATGCCGCAGAGAAGGCCGCCCACGACCCACGACATCCAGAACCAGTTCTGCGCGGGCGGCTGCGCGCAGAAGAGCAGGAGCAGGCCCACGATCGTGGCGAAGATCATGACGGCGCCGCAAATCGCGCCGATCTTCTCGCCCTCCCGCTTCTGGGCGAGAAGGACGTCGCGCCGAGCCTCGTCCAGCTTCGCGGTGACGATGTCCTCCACCTCGAGGTCCTCGGCAACGGAGCGGTTGTACTCCTCGACGTTGACCCGCCCGAGCAGCATGCCGCCGCGCACGATCCACCACACGCCCAGGGCGATGAAGAACATGAGGAAGAAGAGCCCCCAGTTCTCCGCCGTCTTCTCGAGCATGAGCAGGCAGCCGATGCCCGCGAAGATGAGCGCGAGGCCCGCGATGAGCGCCGCCGAGAACTGCCGGCGCGCGGCGGCGCGGTCCTCGTCCGTGTAGAAGTCCTCCACGTAAGGGTGCGCCTTCTGGAACGCCGTGTGCTCCATGCCTGCGGGCACGAGAAACGCGAGGCCCGCGAGGACGCCCACGAGCACGATGATCACGAAGAGGCCGTCGCGCCCGTTCCAGGACGCCAGCTCGACGGCACCCTCGAAGAGCAGACCGAGCGCGATGCCCAGGAGGATGAGGGCCACGCCGGTGGGGACCTTGAGCGCCATCATACGCTGGTGCTCCTCGTAGCCGCAGACGTCGGTGGGCGGGCCGGCGGGGATGGGCGCGGCCGTCGCAGGCGCGGCGCGGCCGGTGAGGTCGCCCGTCACGAGCTCGTCGAGCGTGCAGTCGAAGATCTCGCACATCTTGAGGAGCTTGTCCATCTCCGGCTGGCTCTTCTCGGCCTCCCACTTGGTGACGCTCTGGCGGGAGACGCCGAGCAGCATGGCCAGCTGCTCCTGGGTCATGTTGCGCTCTGCGCGCAGGTGCTGGAGGTTGTCGCGAAAGCTCATGGTCTGCCCTTCGTCGGGGGTGTGCGCTGTCTGCCGGCACCTTTAGTCTGCGGGAGCGCACGGCGCAATTCTACCAACCGACGGTAAGCAATTTTGCCGATTTCGCGGCAACCAGAGGGCGCCCGCCAGTTGCACGCCGCAGGTAGATGGGTTTGTCGCCCGCATGTCCTTCTCGGCCGCGCGTTCTTCTCGCCCAAACCGCCGTGACAGAGAAACGGCACAGAATCGGCCTCTCGGAGGGGCCTTTCTGTGCCGTTTCTCTGTCTCGAAAACAACCTGTTGCAACCTCGTCGAACACAGAAAAGGAGTGCCCTTTCTTCTGGGTAGACTGACGGTAACGACACGACCGAGGAGGTGCCCCATGAAGAAGCGTCTCGTCAGAGCCGCGATCGTCTACGGCGTTGTCTGGCTCGCCTGCCTTGCTCTGTACTGGGGGTCCCTCGCGACGGGCGAGCTCGGCGGCGGTGGCATCATGGGCTACACGATCCTGACGCTCTACCTTGCCCTGCCGGTCGCCGGAATCGTCTCGGCGTTTCTCGTTGGTCGCGTGGCCGAGCTCGGGTGGTGGCGCCTCGCCGCGCCGGTCGTAATCGCCGTCTTCTACGTACTCCACACCGTGGCGACGTTCAGCCTCTCAAACGCCCTCGGCCTCACCAACATCGCACCGGCCGATCTGGTCGCCTTCATGTACGGCCTCGTCCCCGCCGCAATCGGCCTCGCCGTCGGCTGGGCCACGTCGCTGCGCAGCCGCTGATCCGAAGCCCGCGCGTTCTTCTCGCCCAACGATTCGCCGAGACGGGGCAACTACGGAAAACAGCGCTCGCTGAGGCCAACTTTTCCGTAATTCCTCCGTCTCGGCGACGGGAATGGCGGCGCGCCCGCAGCTACGCGCGGCGGAGCTGACGCCGGCAGGCCAGGTACACGACAAGCGCGGCCGGCACGCAGAGCATGAGCACAGGGTAGAAGAGCTCCGCGTCGAGCGAGCCAAAGAGCACGCCGCCCAGCATGGGACCGAACGACATCCCCAGGTCGAGCCCGATGTAGTAGGTGCCGTTGGCAAGTCCCTCGGCACCCGGGCGCGCGAGCTTCAAAGCCGTGGACTGGCAGACCGAGCTCATGACGCCGTAGCCGCCGGCAAGGCCGAGCGCCGCCACCATGAGCAGGGCGTCATTGGCGGCCAGGGCGAGCGCGCCGATGCCCACCGCAGCCGAGACCGACGCCACGCCCACAAAGAACGAGAAGGGCTTCGTGTCAAAGAGGTCGCGCAGGGCAACGCGCAGCACGAGCAGGATGACGGCATAGGCCGGGAAGAACAGGCCCACGCTCACCGCAAGCCCGCGCGCGGCCACGTAATTCACGAGAAACGACTGCGTGGCGCAGTAGGGAATCGCAAAGAGCATGATGATGAGCGCCACCGGAACCACGCGCGGCTCCACGAGGCGCGGGCGGGCAGCGGAAGCGCGGCCCTTCTCGGCCCCAGCGTCCTTCTCGGCCCCAGCGTCCTCCTCGGCCTCCGCCCCTTTCTCGCCCGACGCAGCGCGCGGCGGCAGGCCCCGGTCGCCCACAAACTGCACGAGCACCATGATCGCGGTCGAGAAGAGCGCTGCCACCACAAAGGCCGGTCGGTAGCCCACGCTCCCCAGAAGCGCCACGCCGAGCGCCGGCGCCACCGCCATGCCGAGCGCGTTCATGGTGCCATAGATGCCCATGCCCGAGCCCACGCGCCCGGGTGGCAGGAGGCTGCAGAACCACGTGGACATGGAGACCGAGCAGCACGAGAAGCCCACGCCGTTGACCACGCGCGCGACCACGACCACGGCCGGATTCGGTGCCATCACGTAGAGCGCGCAGGCGAGCGCCATGCAGGCCGCGCCCGCGAGGGAGAGTCGGTAGCGGCTCACGCGGTCCGCCAGCCCGCCGAGCAGTGGCCGGCACACGAGCGAGACCACGTTCATGAGACCACCCACGACGCCCATGAGCGCCGCGCTCCCGCCGAGGCTGCCGGTGAACCCCGTGATGAGCGGCGTCACGAGCATGGGGCTCGAGAAGTAGCAGAAGCCCGCCGCCAGAAGCAGCAGCGTGTCGCGAGAGAGGATCGACTCGCGCGCACCCGCAGGCACCGCAGCCCGCCCGGTCCTTCTCGCCATCGCGATCGCCCCTTAGAACGTGACGTTGCCAAACTCCGAGAGCCGCAGGTCGGGGTTGCGCTCCGTGGCCCAGTCCAGGTTCCACGGGCTCGTGAACAGAAGCAGCCGCCCGCCGCGCATGTCCTCGACGCGTAGCGTGTCGCGCGTAAGGTTGAGCGAGCGCACGTCCAGCTCGTCGGGCGCGTTGTCGATCCAGCGGACCTCGGTGTAGGGCAGCGCCTGCCGGTAGACGTCCACATGGTACTCGCTCTTGAGGCGCTGCTCGAGCACCTCAAACTGCAGCACACCCACCACGCCCACGATCACGCTCTCCATGCCGGCGCCCAGCTCGCGGAAGATCTGGATGGCGCCCTCCTGGGCGAGCTCCTCCATGCCCTTCACGAACTGCTTGCGCTTGAGCGTGTCAACCTGCGAGACGCGCGCGAAGTGCTCCGGCGCGAAGGTGGGGATGCCGGCGTAGCGCACGCGGCGCCCGGGCACGCAGAGCGTGTCGCCGATCGAGAAGATCCCCGGGTCGAAGAGGCCCACGATGTCGCCGGCGCACGCCTCGTCCACCGTGGCGCGGTCGTCGGCCATCATCGCCGTGCCCGTGGCCAGCTTGATCTTGCGGTCGCCCTGCACGTGGTAGGCATCCATGCCGCGCTCGAAGCGCCCCGAGCACACGCGCAAAAACGCCACGCGGTCACGGTGGTTCTTGTCCATGTTGGCCTGGATCTTGAAGACAAAGCCCGAGAAGGACGGGTCGGTCGCGGGGACCTCCTCGCCCGTGAGGGCGTCCGTGTGCGGGCCCGGCGCGGGCGCCATGCGCAGGAAGTCGCGCAGGAACGGCTCCACGCCGAAGTTGGTGAGCGCCGAGCCAAAGAAGACCGGCGTGAGCTTGCCCGTGCGCACGGCCTCGAGGTCGAACTCGTGGTCCGCGCCGTCGAGGAGCTCGATGTCGTCCATGAGGGTGCGGTGGTTCTCCTCGCCGATCAGCTCGTCGAGGGCGGCGTCGCCGAGTGACGCCTCCACCTCGGCCACGCGCTTGGTGGCGTTGGCGCGACCGTCGCCCTCGAAGGCGAGCACGTGGCGGCTCGCGCGGTCAAAGACGCCGCGGAACGTGCGCCCGTTGCCGATCGGCCAGTTCATGGGGTACGTCCCGATGCCCAGGACGTTCTCGATCTCCTCCATGAGGTCAAAGGGGTCGCGCGTCTCGTGGTCGAGCTTGTTCACAAAGGTGAAGATGGGGATGCCGCGCAGCGCGCAGACCTTGAAGAGCTTGACGGTCTGGGCCTCCACGCCCTTGGCGCCGTCGATTACCATGACGGCGGAGTCCGCAGCCATGAGCGTGCGGTAGGTGTCCTCGGAGAAGTCCTGGTGGCCGGGGGTGTCGAGGATGTTCACGCAGTGGCCCTCGTAGGTGAACTGCAGCACGGAGGACGTGACGGAGATGCCGCGCGCCTTCTCGATGTCCATCCAGTCGGAGACCGCGTGCTTGGCGCTGGCCTTGCCCTTGACCGAGCCCGCACTCTGGATGGTGCCGGTGTAGAGCAGGAGCTTCTCCGTGAGCGTGGTCTTGCCCGCGTCCGGGTGCGAGATGATAGCAAAGGTGCGGCGAGAAGAGATCTCCTCCTCAAGGCTTGGCATGCGCTTCCTCCGTTGCAGATGTTACGAAGGGACAGTCCCTTCGTAACATTTTGTGGCTTGAGCGCAGCTATTGTAGCGGGAAGAGGTCGCGAGCGCACTCCCTGAGGTTATGCGCAGTGGTTCGGGCCCTCGTTTTTCTCGCCACCCTCTCTAGCGGCTGATATGTGATTTCTAACCGCGTACATAACCTCCGCATGTGCGCATAACCTCCGGGAGAGACCGATTGCCTCGAGCCCGACGAGGACCGGCCAGGTCAAAAGGGATCGTGGCCCTTGGCCCATGCACGCGGGGACATGCCGGTGAAGCCTGTGAAGGCGTGGCAGAAGGCCGAGGGGCTTGGGTAGCCGAGAAGAACGGCGACCTCGGCGACACTACGATTCCCGTCCTCAAGAAGGTGGCGCGCACGCTCCATCCTCAGCTGGCGCGCATATGCGCCCACGCTCCGCCCCGTCTCGCTCCTGAACGCGTCGCAGAGCCGCGACCGGCTCACGTAGAGCCTGCGCGCGAGCTCATTAACGGAAGGTGGCGCGCCGCCCTCCTCGACGGCAGCCGACAGGAGCATCCTCGCGTGACTCACCAGCGCGTCCTCATCTTGCTCGGCGCCCCTCCCGTCCGCCGCCAGGGACGCCATGAGGGAGGTGACGGTCGAGAGAAGCCCGAGCGACCCGCCGGGACCGAGCGGTGGACTCGCGGGTATGGTACCGAGCGCATGACGAATCGCTCCCTTGGCCTCGGGTCCCAAGACGCTGTCAAACGCCGAGAAGAGCCCGCCGAACTCCCCCGGATAGCTTCGGTCCAGCTCGTCGAAGAAGTCGGGCAGGCAGATGATGGAGCGGGAGCGGTAGACGCGGCAGGCGAGCAGGTGGCTCGAGAGCGAGCGGGGGCCGTGTTCGACGAACGTGGCCACCTCGTCCCGTGGATGCCGTGCGCCAACCCCGGCGCCGACGAGCCTGATCGGAAGTCCGCAGTCCCGCGAGCACGCCACCGCATCGTCCCCCATCGTGCAGGCGCAGGCGTACGGCCCGAGCGACCCCTCGAAGAGCGGCATGTCCTCAAGCGGGGTGACGTCGTGGCAGAGCACGAGGCAGTACGGCATAGGCGCGCAGAGCCACATCGAGCCTGTCGCCACGGAGCCCCGCGCCTCCCCCACCCAGATGCCGCCCCGACGCTCGAGGCGCACACCGAGCTGCTCGACCTGCGGCTCGAAGAGCGCGACGAGCTCGCGGGGAATGTCACCCATGCCCGTCATCTTGAGGGTTCGTCCATCTCCCTTGAGGAATCGTCCAAAGTTAGTTAACCATAGCTAACAAGCAACCGTTCCAATGATACGGTGCGACGGAACGTCTATCAAGGTCTCCACAGGCAGGAGGTTTCGATGTCTGACTCTCAAGCGACCAAGGCGAGCGGCGCCCGCGGCAAGGGCGCCGTGAGCCGCCTGCTCGCCTTTGCCGGCCCGCGCAAAGCGCTCACGTACCTGGGCTGCGCGCTCTCGGCCGTCTCTATGCTCGTGAGCTTTGGCCCGTACGTCTGCGTCTGGCTCGTGGCGCGCGACCTCATCGCCGTAGCCCCCGACTGGGGCGCGGCCACGGGCATCGCCGCATACGGCTGGTGGGCGTTCGGCCTTGCGGCCGCGAGCATCCTCATCTACTTCGCCGGCCTCATGTGCACGCACCTCGCGGCCTTCCGCTGCGCCTCCAACATGCGCAAGCGCACCACGGACCACCTCATGCACGCGAGC
Source organism: Candidatus Olsenella stercoravium (assembly GCA_019116265.1). Classification (GTDB taxonomy): domain Bacteria; phylum Actinomycetota; class Coriobacteriia; order Coriobacteriales; family Atopobiaceae; genus Thermophilibacter; species Thermophilibacter stercoravium. The sequence continues at coordinate 6,490 of DXBZ01000040.1, forward strand.
CTGGGCTACTTCGACACGCACGCGAGCGGGGCGCTGCGCCGCGTCGTGGACGGCTGCGCCGCCGAGACCGAGGGGCTTCTCGCCCATAAGCTCCCTGACGCCGCGGGCAGCATTGCCATGATCTTGGGCATGCTGGTGCTGTTCTTCGTCTTTGACTGGCGGCTCGGGCTCGCGTGCCTTGTCGCAGTGATCATCTCGCTCGGCTGCATGTTCTACATGATGGGCGGGCGCGGCATGGACTTCATGACGCGCTACATGGAGTCGCTCGTCAAGATGAACAAGACCGGCACCGAGTACGTGCGCGGCATCCCCGTGGTCAAGGTGTTCCAGCAGACGGTCTACAGCTTCCGCGCGTTCCATGACGCCATCGAGGAGTTCACGCGGCTCGCACAGGACTACGCCGTCAAGTGGTGCCAGACGCCGCAGTCGCTCTCGCTCACCATCATCAACGGCGTCGCGATCTTCCTCGTGCCGGCGGCGATCCTCGTTGCGCCCGGCGAGGGGGACTTCGCGCGCTTTCTGGCCAACTTCGCGTTCTACGCGATCTTCTCGGCCGTGATTCCCACCGCCATGACGCGCGTGATGTTCATGTCCGAGGCGTTCCAGTCCGCCGCAGATGCGGTCTCGCGCGTCGAGGAGGTGCTGGCCGCGCCCGTGATCTCCGCCCCCGTCGCGCCCCGCATGCCCGCGGGCAACGCCATCCGCTTCGAGGACGTGACCTTTACCTACGAGGGAGCGGACGCTCCGGCGCTCGACCACGTGAGCTTTGAGGTGCCGGCCGGCGCGACGGTGGCGCTCGTGGGCCCCTCCGGCGGCGGCAAGACCACGGCGGCGAGCCTCGTGCCGCGCTTCTGGGACGTGGACGCCGGGCGCGTGACGCTCGGCGGCGTGGACGTGCGCGAGATGGACCCGCACGACCTCATGGACCGCGTGGCCTTTGTCTTCCAGGCCAACCGGCCCTTCCGCCAGACGATCCTGGAGAACGTGCGCGCCGCGCGCCCCGAGGCCACCCGCGAGGAGGCGCTCGCCGCGCTTGAGGCCGCCCAGTGCGCGGACATCCTGGAGAAGCTCCCCCAGGGTGCCGACACGCTCGTGGGGACGGGCGGCACCCACCTCTCCGGCGGTGAGGTGCAGCGCCTCATGATCGCCCGCGCCATCTTGAAGGATGCCCCGGTGGTAGTGCTCGACGAGGCGACGGCCTTCGCCGACCCGGAGAACGAGGTCAAGATCCAGGCCGCCTTCAAGCGCCTCGCCCGCGGGCGCGACGGCTCGGCGCGCACCGTTCTCATGATCGCGCACCGCCTCTCCACGGTGCGAAATGCCGACAAGATCGTGGTGCTCGACGCCGGGCGCGTGGCCGAGCAGGGCACGCACGACGAGCTGCTGGCGGCGAGCGGCCTCTATGCCCGCATGTGGGCCGACTACGAGAAGTCCGTGAGCTGGCGCATCACGAGCGCCGCGGAGGTGGAGTAGATGAGCATCCAGGAGAAGTACGCCCTCACCGACGAGGGTCTGAAGAACGTAAAGCTCGGCGCCGTGTGGACGGCGGCGGCAAACCTCGTGGTCTTTGGCGGCGTGGGCGCCCTCTACCTGCTCATGAGCGAGCTCGTGGCGCACCTCACCGAGGGCGCGCCGCTGCCTGACCTCCTCCCGTACGCGGCCGGCCTCGTCGCCTTTGCCGTCGCGCTCTTTGTGGCTGAGTACTGGGCCTACTACTACCAGTACGGCGTCATCTACAAGGAGAGCGGCAGGCAGCGCATCGGTCTCGCCGAGCGCCTGCGCAAGCTGCCCCTGGGCTTCTTTGGCCGCCGCGACCTCGCTGACCTCACCGAGACCCTCATGACCGACGTCAAGACCACCGAGCACGCCTACAGCCACGTGCTGCCCGAGCTCTACGGCGCCTACATCACGCTCGCCGTGGCGGCCGTCTGCCTGTTCTCCTTTGACTGGCGGCTCGCGCTCGCGTCGCTCTGGAGCTGCCCGGTGGGGCTCGCCATCCTCTTCGGCGCGCGGCGCGCCCTCCAGCCCATGATGGAGGCCACGCGCATGCGCGGCCTTGCAACCTCGGAGGACATCCAGGAGGCGCTCGAGTGCGTGCGCGAGGTGCGCGCGACCAACCAGGAGGAGCGCTACCTCGAGCACATTCATGCGGACGTCGACGCCGCGGAGCGCCAGGCCGCCCGCTCGGAGATCGCCTGCGGCATCGCCGTCAACGGCGCCCAGATCGTGCTGCGCCTGGGCCTTGCCACCACGGTGCTCGTGGGCGCGGCGCTCATCCTGGAGGGCTCCTGCTCGTTCATGACGCTCTTCGCCTTCCTTGTGGTGGTGAGCCGCATCTACGCGCCCTTCGACCAGTGCCTCATGCTCATCGCCGAGCTCTTCTCGGCCAAGACCGCTGCGGCGCGCATGAAGGGCTTCTACGAGGAGCCGCTCGCGCAGGGCGGCGAGACGTACGAGCCTGCCGGGCACGACGTTACCTTCGAGGACGTGTCCTTCTCCTACGATCGTGGCGAGAAGGTCCTGGACGGCGTGACGTTCACGGCACGCGAGGGCGAAGTCACGGCGCTCGTGGGACCGTCCGGCTCCGGCAAGTCCACCTGCGCCCGCCTGGCTGCGCGCCTGTGGGATGCCGACACGGGGCACGTAACCGTGGGCGGCGTGGACGTGGCAGCCGTGGACCCCGAGGTCCTTCTCGGTGACTTCTCCGTGGTCTTCCAGGATGTGCTGCTCTTTGACGACACGGTGATGGGCAATATCCGACTGGGTCGGCGCGGCGCCACCGACGAGGAGGTGCTCGCCGCGGCACGGGCGGCCAACTGCGACGAGTTTGTGAGCCGCCTGCCTGAGGGCTACGACACGATGATCGGCGAGAACGGCGCGCGGCTCTCTGGCGGCGAGCGTCAGCGCATCTCCATCGCCCGCGCCCTGCTCAAGGACGCGCCGGTCGTGCTCCTGGACGAGGCCACGGCGTCGCTCGACGTGGAGAACGAGACGCAGGTCCAGGAAGCGCTCAGCCGCCTGCTCGCCGGCAAGACCGTCATCGTGATCGCCCACCGCATGCGCACCGTCATGAGTGCGGACAAGATCGTGGTGCTCGAGGACGGCCGCGTGGCGGAGCAGGGCTCGCCGAAGGAGCTGCTCGCCGCGAATGGCCTCTTCGCCCGCATGGTCCGCCTGCAGACCCAAAGCGCCGACTGGACTATGTGACAAAGGGACTGTCCCTTTGTCACGTTGGATTCAAAAGGGGACAGTCCCCTTTTGAATCATGGACAATATGTTAGCCATAGGTTACTCTATGCTCACTAGAGTTAGGTTAGGTTAACTATTGGAGGCGTATGGGTCAGGGGATGGACATCTGCCTTGCCGTTGACGCCAGCGACGCCTCGCCTCACGAGCGTCTTGAGGCGAGGTTCGTGCGCTGTCTCGTCTGTCAGGCGGGCATCGTGCTCGCAGGACGCAAGCCGGCCGCAGTCTTTGGCTTCCGGATGCCGCCCAACGAGGCCGCATGCCCGACGTCCATGCGCCGCCTTCTCGTAAGAGCCCTCATAGGGACCTACGCGTTGCACCTTCGGCGCTTCGGCGTGCGCGTCTCCCTTCTGGGATGGCGAGAAGGGCGGGCGATGCTGCTCGTCTGGCGCCCGCGCCGCATCCGGTCCCTCCTCTCCAATGCGAGGGCGCGCGAGTTTCTCGCCAAGAACCGCCTCCCCTCTCGCAGCGGAGCGCTCATGGGAGAGCTCAGGCGCCGCCTGCGCGCCTACTACGGCAACAGAGCCCCCTTTCCCCACGAGATCGGCTTTGTCCTCGGCTATCCCATCGAGGACGTCGACGGCTTCATGTCGGACGGGGGCCAGGGGGCGCGGACGTGCGGGCGCTGGAAGGTCTACGGAGACGTGGATGAGGCGCTGCGGCGCTTCAAAGAGCTCGAGCGCGAGGAGCGTCGCATCAAGAGGCTCTACTCCGAGGGAACGCCCCTGCGAGGGCTTCTCCGGATGGCAACGGCATAACAGGGGCGGCTGAGGCCGCACGACGGAGGGAGACTTCCATGAGCAAGAACATCGCAATCGTGTACTGGACGGGGACGGGCAACACCGAGGAGATGGCCCGCGCGCTTGAGGCTGGCGTATCCGCTGCAGGGGCCGAGGCCCGCGTCGTGCCCGTCGCGGACTTCTCGGCGGAGGACGTGTCCGGCTACGACGCGCTCGCTTTTGGCTGCCCCGCCATGGGCGCCGAGGAGCTGGAGTCCGACGAGTTCGAGCCCGTCTGGGAGGCGTGCCGCGACGCGCTGGGCGACAAGCCCGTGGCACTGTTCGGCAGCTACGGCTGGGGCACCGGCGAGTGGATGGAGACCTGGCGGGCAGAAGCGGAGGGGGCTGGCGTGAACGTGGTCTGCTGTTGATGTGCAATAGGAAATGGTCCGAATGAGCACCGGGATCTGAGCGCCGCGTGCGTCAGGAATTGAGCACTTTGAGCATGAGGGCCGTGTCCCCGGGGCCAGGGGCGCGGCCCCCGCCGTATGGTT
>DXBZ01000005.1 GCA_019116265.1 Candidatus Olsenella stercoravium
TCGATCACCTTTTCCCCTGACTACTACCGAACGTATCTTCAAAACAGATTTGGAAGTATCAGGGATATAAGGAGAGCCTTCCTGGAAGCCGACGGAAGGCATGACATGCCGGATCTCGTCAACCTGCTCAATCTTGCCGAGTGAACCGCGCCTGGAGGCGGTAGCGACAGCGGCTTCGTGCAGGGATCCCGCCAGCCACATTAACCCGTCGCCCGCGAAAGACGTCGAGCTAGAGAAAAGGACCTATTTCCCGTCATGGATTGGGTTTACCAGCATGACTAGAGCCCTGGTGTAATTGGCTGGATCACCGTTCCGGGAACCGGTATCGACCTACCTGTCCGCCAAGCTCCTTCTTCAGCTCCAGCCTAGTATCTGACTCGCGCCGCTATAAGCGAAAGCCGAAGAGATGCGTCTTAGCCAAGAAAATAAGGTTAGCCTTATCCTACTGTATAATTCGTGTGTTATAGTTAGATGTCTCTAACTTTTTGGGGGCGATAGCCATGCACGAACGCAAGGGCTTCTGGGACAAGAACGCCGGTCGGTACGACCGTTTCATGCGGAAGGACCGGGCGGCGTATGAGAAGATGTATGGGCTGATCCGGCCGGTGGTGAAAGCAAAAACCGTGCTGGAGGTTGCCACCGGCACGGGGCTTATCGCAAAGAGCATCGTGGATGCGGCGGCGCACATCGAGGCTACGGATGTCTCTGCAAAGATGATCCTTGAAGCAGAGCGGGGCAATCAATCCGCGAAGCTGCACTTTTCCGTACAAGATATGTTCCGCCTGCCCTATGCACAGAAGTCCTTCGAAGTGGTGATCGCGTCCAACGCGCTTCACATAGTGCCGCATCCGGAAAAGGCCCTGCGAGAAATCAGGCGGGTGCTGAAGGACGACGGCGTGCTCATCGCGCCAACCTTCACCCACGCGGGGAACTCGGTTTCCGGCAAGGCAAAAGCCTTTTTCATGAGCATGGCGGGATTTCCCCTCCACAGCAGGTGGACAAGCGAGGAATACCTGCGTTTCCTGCGTCAAAACGGCTGGGCGGTGCAGAAAAGCGCGGTGCTGAAGGCCTCGTTCCCGTTGACCTATGCGGAATGCACGAAATCGGAGGGGCCAGATGTCGTTCTTTGAAAACACCCGCAAGCCCGTGGGCCTCGGCGGAAAACTTATGGTTGCCATGATGAATCTGGGCCACGGCCCTGTGGCGCGGTGGGGACTTCGATTTCTACGACTTGCGCCAAACGCCAAGGTGCTGGATTGCGGCTGCGGCGGCGGGGCGAACATAAAACGGCTGCTGGAAAAATGCCCGCATGGCGTCGTCAAGGGCATCGACTATTCGCCCGTCAGCGTGGAGAAGGCCAGGAAGCTCAACCGAACTGCAATTCAGGAGGGGCGTTGCGCCGTTCTGCAGGGCAGTGTGGCGGATATGGTGTTTGAGGATAGCTGCTTCGACGCTGCCACGGCCTTCGAGACCGTCTATTTCTGGCCTGATTTGCCCCGATGCTTCCGTGAGGTCTGGCGGACGCTGAAGCCAGGCGGGACGATTCTTATCTGCAACGAGAGCAATGGCGATACGGACAAGGACGAGAGGTGGACGCGGATCATCGGCGGCATGACCATCTACAAGGACATTGAATTGAAGGCGTGCCTGGAGCAGGCGGGTTTCCACGAGGTTCAGATACGCAAAAAGAAAAAGTGGCTCTGCGTCACGGCGCGGAAGTAAGGGCATCGAGCACGGGCATTTTCGCATCCATCCTGCACATGGCGATCCTCAAAACAGCGATGCAGGAGAAAAGCCTCTTCGTAGCCCAAGAATTTGACGGGAGGGTCACCTCCTGTCGCGACTGTTTTCGTGGAGACAGCGCGACGTCCGTGATAGGAGCCTTCGTGCTCAACAGCCGGCAACCGGAAGACTACGTGCTGGCACCGTGGCGCGTCGAAGCCCCTTTGGCACGCGTCGCGGTGCTTCACCTGCTTGCAGTGTCCCCGCGAGCTCGTGCCCGAGGCGTAGCGCGGGGCCTTCTTCAATTTGCTGCAGACCAAGCCCGAAAACGCAAGGCATGGACGCTCAGGCTTGACGTATTCGACAACAACGAGCCGGCGATTGCCTGCTATGAGTCGTTCGGCTTTGTCGATGTCGGCTCATTCGACATCGACGTGGGCGGTGGCCTCAGGCACGCTTCGCATCTTATGGAGCTCAACCTGCGCGACGAGCGTCGAGGATGTCCGCCACACGGATAATGCGGGAGGCTTTACCCACCGTCCAGTTGCCGCGTAATTCGTGGGGAGACTCTTCGACCGAATAAAGGCGCCCCACAAGCATCCTGAACTGCGTCCAAGTTCTGGGACGCAGTTCAATTTGTTCCTCGCGGGGCGCCGCCATTTTGGTAGGCCGGACAGACGATGTCTGATTCCGCTCAAGGCAGTTCACCGCTTGGCCCGGGAGAGGCTGGCGGCGGGAGGGCCGCCCGTGGGGCTGTTCGTTTGGACGGCTCCGCCCGCCATCCGGCCCGCTGGCCTCAGCGGCCTCCCGTACCGCCGACGCTCCAGCCGAGGCTCTCGGCCTGGATGCGCACGAGGCGGGGGTAGAGGCCGCCCGCGGCCATGAGCTCGGCGTGCGTTCCCCGCTCTGCCACGCGGCCGCCGTCGAGCACCACGATGCAGTCGGCGCCTGCAACGGTGCGCAGGCGGTGCGCGATCACGAGCACCGTCTTGCCGGCGCAGAGCCTGCTCACGGCATCCTGCACGAGCGTCTCGTTCTCGGGGTCGAGCGAGCTCGTCGCCTCGTCGAGCAGCACGATCGGTGCGTCCTTGAGCAGGGCCCGGGCGATGGAGACGCGCTGGCGCTCGCCGCCGGAGAGGCGCGCGCCGTTCTCGCCGAGGCGCGTGCCCCAGCCCTCCGGCATCCGCTCGATGAACTCCTCGCAATTGGCCGCCCTTGCCGCCGCGCGCACCTCTTCGTCGGTAGCACCGCGCCGGCCCATGCGGATGTTTTCCATGACCGTGTCATCGAAGAGGGTCACGTCCTGGAAGACCACCGAGACATTGCCGAGCCACGACTCCTCGTCGAGCGTCGCGAGGTCGACCCCGCCCGCCGCGACAGAGCCAGAGGTTGGTGAGAAGAACCGCGCGACGAGCTTGGCCACGGTCGACTTGCCCGAGCCCGAGGGTCCCACGAGCGCCGTCACGGTGCCCGGCTCCATGCGGAGGGAGACGCCGCGCAGCACCTCGTCGCCGGCGGCGGCGTACGAGAAGCGCACGTCGGCAAGCTCGACGCCCTTCTCGCCCAGCCCCGCGGCGTCACCCGAACCCGTCGCGACCGGCTCGTCGGCGAGCGCCCTGAGGCGCGCCGTGCGCCCCGAGAGCTGCAGGAGGTTCGGCAGCTGGGAGAGGATCGAGGTGATGGGCCCGTACACGCGCGAGGCGATGAGCAGGAACATGAGGAGGGTCAGGAAGTCGACCTCGCCCGCCGCGAGCAGCGCCGTACCCACGAAGACCGTGAGGCCCACGCCCGCCTGGAGCACCGTCGTGGCCGCCGAGACGCACACGTCCACGGAGAGCTCGACCCTCATCGCGATGTCGCGCAGGGTGGAGAGCGCCGCGCGCATCGGCGCCGACTGCGAGCCCACCTGCCGGCACGCGCGGATGTCGCGGATGCCCCCAACGTAGTCCATGAGGCGGGCGGACGCCTCGAGGCGCGCGCCGGTCTGCCGCTCGAAGAGCCTCCTCTCGTGCCTGCGGCTCAGAAGCACGATCGCGAGCGCCGCCGGCAGCGTCGCGAACACGCAAAGCGCGAGCCGCCACTCGAAGAGCGCGAGCATCGCGCACACGACCGCCGTGGACACGCAGCTGGCGACGAGCTGCGGGATGGTGCTCGACATGAGCGACTCGCGGCTCGAGACGTCGCCCATGAGGTTCTCGGTGAGCTCGGAGAGGTCCCGCTGGTTGAAGAAGCCCATGGGGAGCCGGCGCAGGTGCTCGGCGAGGCCCATGCGCGTGGCCTCGGTCTCGCGGTACGCCGTCACGTAGGTGCGCCGGTAGTCGTTGCGCGCGCAGAGGAAGACCGCAAGGAGCCCGAGGACGCCCGCCGCGAAGAGCCCCCAGAGCGCCCGCCAGTCCACCTGCTGCCCCGTGAGCCGCATGAGCACCACGCCGAACACCATGACCGTGATGGCGAACGGCACCATGAGCGCGAGGTTGGTGAGGGTGCACGCCGCGATGGCGCCCTTGAGGCCGCGGTAGCCCTGGTCCGTGAGGGCGAGCGCCCGCTGCAGGCGCGGGACTTTGTTCTGAGTCGTCATCTAGGCCATCTCCCTTCCGTTCGGCGATTCCGAGCCGATGCCCCACGAGAGGGCCTGCGTGTAGCGC
>DXBZ01000006.1 GCA_019116265.1 Candidatus Olsenella stercoravium
CCGCAGGAGGGGCAGGTGTCGGGCATGCGGAACTCGGGTGCGCCCTCGGGGCGGAGCTCAAGCACCGGGCCCACGACCTCGGGAATGACGTCGCCGGCCTTGTGGACCACGATCGTGTCCCCAACGCGAACGTTCTTGCGGGCGATCTCGTCGACGTTGTGGAGCGTGGCGCGCGCGATCACGGAGCCGGCCACGGTCACGGGGTCGAACTCGGCGACCGGCGTGAGCACGCCGGTGCGACCCACCTGCACGCGAATCTCGCGCAGGACGGTGCGCTTCTCCTCGGGCGGGAACTTGAACGCGATGGCCCAGCGCGGGGCGCGCGCCGTGAAGCCGAGCGCTTCCTGCTGTGCGAAGGAGTCGACCTTCACGACCACGCCGTCGATGTCGTAGTCCAGCTCGTCGCGCTGCGCAAGGGCGCGCTCGCAGTAGGCGTGCACCTCCGCTGCGGAGGTGCAGCGCGCGGCGTGGTCGTTCACAGAGAAGCCGCAGTCGCGCAGCCATGCCAGGAAGTCCCACTGGGTGTGGACGTCGATGGGGGCCTCGTCGGCGACGGCGTAGATGAACGTCTCGAGGTCGCGGTGGGCGGTGACCTTGGGATCCTTCTGACGGAGGCTCCCTGCGGCGGCGTTTCTCGGGTTGGCGAAGGGGGCGGTGCCGGCGGCATCCGCGTCCTCGTTCAGGCGCGCGAAGGAGTGGCGCGGCATGTAGACCTCGCCGCGGACCTCGACGGAGCGGCCGAGGCCGCCGTCGGCCAGACGCGCGAGGCCAGCGGGCGCGAGCGCACGGGGCACGTCGCGCACCGTGAGGACGTTGGCGGTGACGTTCTCCCCCGTCGTGCCGTCGCCGCGCGTGGCGGCGCGCACGAACTGCGCGTCCGTGTAGGTGAGCGCCACGCCGAGGCCATCGATCTTGAGCTCGCAGGTATAGGCGACCGGATGCTCCGGCGTGGCCCCGAGAGCCTCGTCGGTGCGCGCGAGCCACTCGTCCAGCTCGGCGAGGTCCATCGCGTCATCCATCGAGTACATGCGCGCGGCGTGGGCCACGGGTTCAAACTGCTCGGACACGTAGCCACCCACGCGCTGGGTGTACGACTCGGGCGTGACGAGCTCGGGGTGCGCCGCCTCTAGGGCGAGCAGCTCTTGGAGGAGCCGGTCGAACGCGGCATCGGTCATCTCGGGGTCGTCGAGCGCGTAGTAGGCGTAGGCGGCATGGGAGAGGATGCGATTGAGCTCCGCATGCCGGACGCGTGGGGAGCGCGCGGGCGCGGGTTCCGGCGCGGGATCGTCGCCGAAGAGCGACATCTGGGCCTGCGCATTCTTCTCATCTGCCATGTAATCTCCCCCACCTGCGTCGCGGTTCATCCCGGCCCACCATGGTAGCGCACGGCACTCCCTCCCGCGATCCCTGCCGTCAATCGACGGGATTCGGGCATCTGTTCTGCAAAAAGCTCGCTCGTGATGGAAAAACCGAAATCGGAATGCAAAAGCCTCTCTCGTGATGGAGGTTTTTCCGCCTTGTGCGGAATTAGATTCTAAAATTGATATCGTCAACTGGGGTTTTCCGAGCCGACGCACCATGAGCGCCTCCTCAGGCGCCCAAAACTTCCATCACGAGTCGCGTTTTTGCAGAGCGAAACCGGTTTTTCCATCACGAGCGAAGGTTTTGCATCGTTTGGCGTCTGCGACGTTGATCGCAGCGCTCACGCCGCGCGACGCGAGAGCGCCGCGAGGGCGCGGCCGCCGAGAATGAGCTGCGCCACCAGCAGCACGGCCGCCGCGATCCACAGGGCACCGTAGCCGCCGAGCGCAACAAGCTGGCTTCCGAGCGCAGACCCCACGCCACCGCCCGCAAAGACGCCGAGGCCGATGAGCCCGGTGCAGAGGCCCGTCTGCGTACGGTCGGCATCCATGGACAGCGAGACGAGTGTGGGCTGCGTGAGGATGTACCCAAAGCCCAGCGCGCCGGCAGCGAGGAGCGCGGGCTGCCAGGCCCCCGTCACCGTGACGACCACGAGCGCGGCGATGGCGACGAGCCCGGAGGCCTCGCCCACGTAGATGACGCCGCGCGGGCCGCGGGCTGCGCCGATGCGCCCGGAGACCGTGCCGCCCACGAGGCACATCACGCCGTAGAGCATCATGATGAGTCCCGCCTGCGTAGAGCCGAACCCGCACCGCTCGGAGAGGAAGGTCCCCATGAAGCCATAGACGCCTAGAAAGACGAGGCCCGTCGTGCACGCCACGAAAAAGATCGCACGATGGCTACCAAAGAAGATGCGCGCGGCGCGGGCGAAGAAGCCGCCCCGAGGCGCTGCGGCCACGGACTCGGCACCCCACTCGCCCGCCGGCGCATCGGTGCGCGGAAGGCGCCAGAGCAGCGCAAGCGCAACAAGCGCGAGCAGGCCAAAGCAGGCAAAGGCGGCCCGCCAGCTCATGAGGTCGGTGATGATGCCGCCGAGACCCGAGGAGAGGCCCTGCCCCGTGAAGGTGATGCCCATGAGGACGCCCACCGCCGCACCCCGGCGCTCCGGACCCACGACATCTCCCACATGCGCCTGCGAGACGGCGATGATGCCCGCGGCAAAGCAGCCGGTCAGCACGCGTGCGGCCACGAGCAGCGACAGCGTGGGAGCAACGGCGCAGAGAAACGTCCCCGCCGCGAGCCCGGCCACGATGACGTGCAGCACGCGCAGACGTCCGAAGCGGTCGCCGAGCGTGCCGCACACGGGCTGGAGCAGGCCATAGGGCACGAGGTAGGCGGTCAGCACGATGGTTGCCGCCGAGGCCGCCACGCCGAGCGCGTTCGCGATGGCGGGCAGCGCCGGCGAGACAAACCAGTTGTCGGCAGCGGAGACGAGTCCGCAGAAGCCCAGCGTGTAGACGACGCGCTTCTGCTCGGGAGTAAGATTCACAGGCTGGTCCTTCTAACGTACGTTGACGAACCGAGCCATTGTAGACCTACGCCACGGTGGCCTCGTAGCCGGCGTCGACGACAGCCGCCACGAGGGCCTCGTCGGTCACGGAGTCTGCCGCCTCGACGGTCGCGGTGCCGGCCTCGAGGTTCACGTCCACGGCGCTCACGCCGTCGACGCCCTCGAGCGCCTTCCGCACGTGCGCGACGCAGTGCTGGCACATCATGCCGGTCACGTTCAGGGTCTTGGTCTTGGTCATGGTCGTGTCCTTTCTCGATGTTTCCACGTTCACGTCGGTCGCGACGGGAGTCGCGGCGACGGTCCCGACCTCGCTCGGCCTCCAGGTGCGCAGGCGCAGAGCGTTTGTCACCACAAAGACGGAACTGAAGCCCATGGCGGCCGCACCGATCATCGGGTTGAGCGTAACGCCCCACGGCGACAGCACGCCGGCGGCCACCGGGATGCAGATGGCGTTGTAGAAGAGCGCCCAGAAGAGGTTCTGCTTGATGTTGCGCATCGTCGCGCGAGAGAGCTCCATGGCCGTGGCCACGTCTGCCGGGTCGGAGTGCATGAGCACCACGTCAGCCGAGGAGATGGCCACGTCCGTGCCGGCGCCGATGGCGACGCCCACGTCGGCGCGGGCGAGCGCGGGCGCGTCGTTGATGCCGTCGCCCACCATGGCGACGGTGCGACCGGCTTCCTGCAGCTCACGGACCTTGGCCTCCTTCTGCGCAGGCAACACGCCGGCGATGACCTCGTCGACGCCCACCCGGCGCGCCACGGCGGCGGCGGTGCGCTCCTGGTCGCCGGTGAGCAGCACCGTGCGCGCACCCATGGCGCGCAGTCGCGCAATCGCGGCCGCGCTCGTGGGCTTCACGGGATCGGCCACGGCGATCATGCCCAGGACGCGCCCATTCAACGAGAAGAACAGCGGGGTCTTGCCGTCGTCGGCGAGCGTCGCCGCAGCGGTCTCAAGCTCGCCGAGCCCTATGCCGCGCGCGGCCATGAGGCGCGCGTTGCCGGCGAGCGCGGGCGCGCCGCCCACCGTCGCGGAGAGCCCGCCGCCCGCGACCTGCTCGAACTTCTCGACGTGCACGTTCTTGTCGGCATCCGGGCTCTTCTCGTCCGCATAGGAGCAGACGGCGCCGGCCAGCGGGTGCTCGCTCTTGCGCTCGAGCGCCGCAGCCACGCGCAGCAGCTCGTCTTCGGTCACGCGCGCGGCGAGAAGGACGTCGGTCACGCGCGGCTCGCCCGCCGTGACGGTGCCGGTCTTGTCCAGGATGACGGCGTCCACGTTGCAGGCCGTCTCGAGCGCCTCGGCGGACTTGATGAGGATGCCGTTGGCGGCGCCGCGACCGGTGCCCACCATGATCGCCGTGGGCGTGGCCAGGCCGAGCGCGCACGGGCAGGAAATCACGAGGATGGAGATGGCATGCGTGAGCGCCACGGCCACGTCGCCCGCGAGCGCGATCCACGCGACGAACGTCACCGCCGCGATGGCGATGACCACGGGCACGAAGACGCCAGCGATCTTGTCCGCCATGCGCTCGATCGGGGCCTTGGAGCTCGTGGCCTCGTCGACGAGGCGGATGATGCCGGCGAGCGTGGTGTCGTCGCCGACGGCGCGCGCCTCCATCGCGAACCAGCCGCGCGTGGAGACCGTGGCGCCGGTCACGCGGTCGCCGACCCCCTTCTCGACGGGCACGCTCTCGCCGGTGAGGGCGGACTCGTCCACGGCAGCGGCGCCCTCCACCACCACGCCGTCCACCGGCACGGACTCGCCGGCGCGCACGATCACGCGCTCCCCCACGCGCACGTCCTCGGTGGGGACCTCCACCTCTGCGCCGTCGCGCACGACCGTGGCCGTCTTGGGCGCGAGGTCCATGAGGGCGGCGATGGCGTCCGTGGTGCGTCCCTTGGCGCGGGCCTCGAAGAACTTGCCCAGCGTGATGAGGGTGAGGATCATGCCCGCCGAGTCAAAGTAGAGGTTGTGCGCGGCGGCGTGGAGCGCGGCGGCGTCGCCCGCACCGGCGGCCCACGCCATGCGGTAGAGCTGCGCGACAGACCACAGCGCCGAGGCGGCGGAGCCGAGCGCGATGAGCGAGTCCATGTTGGGCGCGCGGTGCGCCAGCGTCTTGAAGCCGGTGATGAAGTAGTGCCGGTTCACAAAGAGGATCGGCGCGCAGAGCAGAAGCTGCGTGAGGCCGAGCGCCACGAGGTTGGCCTCGCCCGCGAGCGCAGGTGGCTGCGGCCAGCCAAACATGGGCCCCATGGCCACGTAGAAGAGCGGCACCGAGAAGACCGCGGAGACGATCAGCTGGTTGCGCTTCTCGCGGATGGCCTTTTCGGCGGCTGCGCCGGGTCGCTCGGCGGGCGCGGCGTTCTTCTCGCTAGCTGGGGCGCGGCGCGTGGCTCCGTAACCGGACTTCTCGATGGCCTCCACCACGGCGGCGGCCGTCTCGGGCGAGCCGTCGTAGTCGAGCTCCATCGAGTTCTTGAGCAGGTTCACGTTGGCGCAGGCAACGCCGGGGACCTCGCCCGCCGCCCTCTGCACGCGCGCCGAGCACGCCGCGCAGGTCATGCCCGTTATGTCAAAGGTCTCCCTCATAGAGACTCCCTCCAAAATGTTACGAAGGGACTGTCCCTTCGTAACACGACTCACATGAACTTGCGGAAGAGGTCCATGACCTCGTCGGTGACCTCGGTGTCGCCGGCCTGGATCCGCTCGACGACGCACGTCTCCAGATGGTCGCGCATGACCTCGCGCGAGATGGCCTTGACGGCGGACTCCACGGCCGCGAGCTGCGTGAGGACGTCGCCGCAGTAGCGATCCTCCTCCACCATCGCCCTGATGCCGTTCAGCTGGCCCACGGCGCGATTGATCCGACGCGTGACGCTGGCCTTGAGCTCGGGCGAGCGCGGCGTGTGCTTGAGGGCGCCGCAGTGCGGGCAGTCGTTCTTCTCGGCCATTGCCTTCCCTTCGCTCAGATACCCCACTGGGGTTTGTACGGCTAAATTTATACCCTATGAGGGTATTAGTCAATCCTAGAGTGCGTCCCCTTTGCGCGGCATCTTCACTTTTAGGTAGTTTCCAGCCGGATCTTCGAGTACAAACTGTGTGCTTGCATATAAATTGCCTGTTCAGAGCATATGTCTTAAACATCGATACTCGGGATACTGGCTATAATCTGCCTAAAACTGACCTCATCCATCTCAATTGGGGGAACAGGGGAACGGATGTCCACTTTGCGCACGAATCGCCTTGTCCTGCGCCCTTGGACCGAGGCGGACGCGCCCGCGCTCTATCGCTGGGCGCGCGACCCCGAGGTGGGGCCGCGCGCCGGATGGAAGCCGCACGAGAGCGTCGAGGAGAGCGCGCGGGTCATTCGCGAGGTGCTCGCCGTGCCGGAGAGCTACGCAATCGTCATCAGCAACCGCGCGCCCGCAGGCGAGCTGGTCGGCGCCATCGGCCTCAAGTTTGGTGCCGCCTCCGACCTCGCACGGAACGCACGCGAGGCGGAGCTCGGCTACTGGCTCGCCCGCTCGTTCTGGGGACGCGGCTACATGCCCGAGGCGGGTCGCGCCCTTCTTGACCACGCGTTCAACGACCTGCGGCTCGACGCGGTGTGGGCCGGGCACTATGCGGGCAACCTGCAGAGCCGCCGCGTGATGGAGAAGCTCGGGCTCTCAGAAGCGCACGCTCGAGACGCGGGCGGACGCGTCGAGCACGTCCTGTGCATCACGCGTGCGGAGTGGGCGCGGGACCACGCGGCGGGCGAGAAGAACTAGGCCGGGAAATCCCTACAGGTCGAGCAGGTCGCCGGCAAGCTGCTCGAGCACGCCCACGGTCCCCGACGCCACGTCGAGGGTCGCCTCGACGTCCGCCTGGTAGTTGGTGTCGGCCGCCAGGGTGTAGGAGAGGTCGTCGGCGTCACCCTGGGGGGAGTCGAGCCCAAACTCGGCGAGCTTTGCGAAGTAGGTGTCCTGGTCCACGGCCTGCCCGTCGACGGTGTACGTGTACCCGTTGAAGTCGCCGTCATCGGAGATGTCCGCGCCAACCACGATCGAATGGGCGAGGCCAAAGGAGCCGTCGTCGGCAAGGCCCACGAAGTCGCACCCCGAGTCGCTGAAGGTGCCAACGAGGAACCGCCGCCCGTCCTCCAGCACCGCGCCATAGTTCACGTACGCGTAGCCCCCGTTGGAGTAGCTGTGATGCCCCTGCCAGAGCATGGTCGCGGCGTCGCTCGCCTCGTCGTAGCCCCAGACCTCGACGTTGTAGGAGTCCGCGCTCCCGGGATAGCGCTCGGCGACCGACGAATCCGCCGCGTAGGCGACCACGAGGCGCTCCTCGCCGTCGCCAAAGTCAACGAGCTCGGCGTACGCGAGCCCGTAGGCCCAGAACTGCCGGTAGCTCGACGACTCGGGGGTCGAGACGAGCGTGGGCTCGCCGCTCTTTGCCTCGATGTCGCGCACCACGGAGAGGTACGCGGCGTAGCGACCCCTGTGCGCGGGCGCGGGCGCGGCCGCCTCGCCCTCCGCCGTCGCGGCGTCCGCCGCCGGGGCGACGACGACCTTCTCAGGCGGGGCGCCCTCGGTCCCCGCGTCGGGCGTCTCGTCGACCACGCTCACGGGAGGGATGAACTGCGGCGCCTGGTCGTCGGCCGTGACGGTCACCTCGTAGGTGCCGGTCGCGAGCTCGCCGAAGTCCGCCATGGAAAAGCCCTCGTCGGTCCCCGTGACGTCGAGGTACGGCAGGCCTGACACGTCGATCGCAGAGCCGTCGGGCGCCGTGCCCTCGCGCAGCTTGACCACGTAGTGCGCGATCGGCGCGCCGGAGGCGTCGCGCGGGACGATGCGGGTGACGCGCGAGACCTCCATCTGCTCGCGGGAGCCAAAGCTTACCGTCGGCGGCTCGACGCCCCAGAGCCCCAGAAGGCGCGTGGCAACAAGGGCAGCGGCGGCGAGAAGAACCACGACCGCGCAGACGATGGCGATCACCGGGCCGCGCCGCCGCCTCCGCGCGGGCTGCGGGGCGGTCGCGGGCTGCGGGGCGGTCGTGGGCTGCGGCGATGGCGCCGGCGCGGGCGCCGGCTGCCCGCCGTCAAGCCGCGCCCCGCACGACGTGCAGAACTTTGCCCCATCCGGCAGGCCGGCACCACAGTTGGTACAGAACATGACGGGCCCCCTTCGTCGCCATAGACGGTCTGATTATCCGCCCACGCCGCAAAGGGGGCCGCGAGTCATCCGCACTTCTCGGCGAACGTAGCGGCTCGCGCGAGGGCAACCCTAGCCCGCAAACGGGTACGCGCGAACCTGGGGGTCGTCGTAGGTCGCGTAGTAGTACGTGCGCGTCGCGGCGGAGAAGCCGCTGGTATAGAGGGTCTTCTCGTACGAGCCGTCGGCCATGCGCGCGCAGCCCTCGGGAACCCCCACCGAGCCCAGCGTGCGGAAGAGGCGCGTGACGTTGTCCTTCTCGCCCGACTGCACGGGATAGTGGGCGTTCACAAAGGCGACCTTCACAAAGCGAGAAGGACCGGAGTAGTCGCCGGGGACGCCGCGCAGGCCCTCGCCCGAGCCAAACGCCCTGAGCTCGGCGGCGCCCCAGGAGGCCGGCTCCGGGTCGGCGTCGGTGAGCGTGAGGTAGTTGCGCAGGTTCTGACGGTGCCAGCCAAAGTTTGGCTCGTTGGTGAGCACGTCGACGTCGTCGTCCCAGACGCGCATGCCGTCCTCCATGCACTCCACCACGATCGCGCCCGTGGCGTCGGCGACGATCCAGTGCAGGTTGGCCACGGGAAGCTGCTCGCTCACGGCCTTGGCGACCACGGTCACGCTGGCAAGCGCGGCGCGCACCTCGGCGACGGACCCAAAGCTGCGGGCGACCCAGTAGGGGAACTCGTAGGCGGCCACGTTGACCGTCCCGTCAACGGGGCCGGCGGCGTAGTGGGCGCTCTGTGGGAAGTTGAGCCCGGCCACGGCCAGCCCCGCGTCGTTGGCGCAGTCAAAGTAGAGCGGCACGCCGAGCGCCGTGATGCCCACGCCGATGACGTCGTGGCCGCGCGCGGGGTCGGCGGGGCGCTCAAAGGCGGCGGGCACGTCGGCGTCGCCGGGCGTGCGCATGACGCCCTGGCCATAGTCAAAGCTCCAGTCGAGGTTGCGGCCAAAGAACAGGTTGCCCTGGCCGTCGGTAAAGCGAACTGCTGTGCACATGGTGCATCTCCCTTGGGTTGGGACCAGTGTTGATGAGATGCTACCCGGCGGCGCGCCCCCGCAGACCCGCGCCGGCGCCTGCACGGTAGCAGCACGACGCTGTGAGGGCTTTCAGATTGGGGCCCCGAGGCCGGCCCGCGGGGTGCGGCGGCGGACTTCTGTGCAATCGTTGATTATTTGGCCGCGCACGGCGCGGGCGGCGATAATGGAGCGCGCTGTCGCTTGCGAAAGGAGTCCCATGGAGGACGTCTTCACCAACCTCATCGGCCAGTTTGGCTACATCGGCGTGTGGTTTCTCATCTTCTTCGAGAACGTGTTCCCGCCCATCCCGAGCGAGCTGATCCTGCCGCTCTCGGGCTTCTTCACCACCACGACCGAGCTCACGCTGCCCGGCGTCATCATCGCCGCCACCATCGGCTCGATCACCGGCGCCTACATCCTCTACGGCGTTGGCCGGCTCCTCTCCCGCGAGCGCCTCATGACGTTCTTCGGCACGCGCCCCATGCGCCTTCTGGGCTTCAAGCCCGACGACATCGCGAGCGCGGTCGACTGGTTCGACCGCAAGGGCCAGGTCACGGTGCTCATCTGCCGCTGCATCCCCGTGGTGCGCAGCCTCATCTCCATCCCCGCTGGCACCGCCAAGATGAACGTCCTCAAGTTCTCGCTCTACACGCTTCTG
>DXBZ01000041.1 GCA_019116265.1 Candidatus Olsenella stercoravium
AACTCCAGCGTCGTGGAGCCGCTGCCCACGAGAATCATCTCCCCGTCGCTCACGCGCTCCGCGGCGCGACGGGCAATCGCCTGCTTGGCACGGGCGTTCTTCCGGACGCGCTCGGAGACGCGCGGGATCACGTACTCGGAGACGGGAACCGCGCCGCCGTGCGTGCGCTTGAGCCGCCCCTCGCCCTCAAGGTAGTCGAGGTCCGCGCGCGCCGTTACGGCAGACACCCCGCACTCGCGGCAGATGTCGGCAATGAGCACCGACGAGTGGTTCTCGAGCATGTCGATTATGCGCTGACGACGCTCGACGGCAAGCATGCGCCCCTGGCTTTCCTGAGACATGGCGGCCCCCTTTCACGAGAAGGGTACGGCGCCCGGAGGGGCGGGGCGCTTTCTATGGTCTTGTTTTTTCGCAAAGCGAAAGAATTCGTCGGCGGACGGCGGGTGTGCGACAGCAAGCGGCCGGAGAGGAAAGCAGCGTTGTTTTGGGCAACAACTTTGATGACGAACGCGCGACATCCGCCTCAGACGCCACGTTCTTCTCGATTGTGGATAAATTTCTAATATAAAATCATCGAAAGCCCGTCAGCACATAAAAGCTGTTGCCCAAAACAAAGAGAGACCAAACGAAATCGGCACCTCCGGAAGCGCACGACGCCTCAGAATGCAAAACCCCCGCTTTCCTGGCAGGAAAGCGGGGGCGAGAGGAACGCGCGCCCCGAAGCCTCTGCCCGAGGCTACGAGAGCCTCGTCACCTCAATCGACTTGGCGATCTTGTCCACCAGCGCAAAGTCGCCGAGGCCCGCGCACATGGCGACGTTGCCGCCCGTGGCCATCGCGCGCACCAGGGCGGGCTCGACCTCGTCGCGGGCGCCGAGCCACACGGAGAGGAAGCTCGCCAGCGTGGCGTCGCCGGCGCACGCCGTGGAGAGCACCTCCACCTTGGCCGCGCTCGCGCGCCAGACGTGCTCGCCGTTTGAGAAGTACGCGCCCTCGCCACCGAGCGTGAGCAGCACGTTCTTGGCGCCGCGCTCGTGGATGTGCGCGAGTGCGGCGAGGATGTCGCCCTCGTCGCTCACGTCCACGCCAAAGATCTCCGCGACCTCCTCGTCGTTGGGCTTGATCAGCAGCGGGTGACGCTCCACGAGCTCGGCGAGATGCGGGTGCGAGATGTCGAGCACAAACTCCGCGCCCTTCTCCTGGCACACGTCGATGAGCTCGTCGTAGTAGGAGGCGTCCATCTCGGGCGAGAGGCTGCCGGAGACCACCAGGCACTCCAGGTCGTCAAGGCCGCGCAGCAGCTCCAGCATCTCCAGCTGCTTCTTGCGGCTCACGGGCGCACCCGCGTTGGGGAACTTGTACTCCCCCTCCGGCGTGGTCACGAAGATGTTGACGCGGGTGATGCCGTCGATGGTGACGGGCCGCACCGGACAGCGCTTCTCGGCCTCGCGGACGATGTAGTCGCCGGAGAAGCCGCCGAAGAACCCCAGGATCACGGAGTCCACGCCGTAGTGCCCCAGCGTGAAGGAGACGTTGAGGCCCTTGCCGTTGGGGGTGTAGACGGCGTCGCTCGTGCGGTTGACCTTCTTGGTGGTGAGGGTCCCCGCATTGACGTTCATGTCAACGGCGGGGTTGGTGGTGAGGGTGTAGATCACGGTTGCTCCTCCCAGCTCTTCTCGTGGGGACAGAAGGGGCCCGGCACGCGGCCGGGCCCCAAAGGCAAGCGCTCGTCTGAGCTACTCGGCGATCTTGCCGCCGTTCTTGTCGTAGTCGTACTTCTTGAAGAGCACGAAGAGGATGCCGCCGATGACCGAGCCGATGAGGATCGCGATCACCCACTGCAGGCCGCCGTCGACGACGGGCAGCACGAGGAAGCCGCCGTGGGGCGCGGGATCGTGGACGCCCAGGAAGATCGTCAGGATGGAGGCGATCGAGGAGCCGAGCATCATGATCGGCATGACGGGCCAGATGTTCTTGGTCATGAACGGGATGGCGCCCTCGGTGATGTGGGTGCAGCCCAGGATGAAGTTGACGATGCCGGCGTCGTGATCCTCCTGCGAGAAGTACTTCTTGCCCACGAGGACCGCGAAGGTGGTGATCAGCGGCGGGAAGATGCACGCGGCGGAGACGGCAGCCATGAAGTTGGTGCCGAAGTTGTAGGCCTCGGTGCCCACGCCGGCTGCGATGGCCTCGGTGAGCAGCAGGGTGCCGGTGGTGTAGGCCGCCTTGTTGACGGGGCCGCCCATGTCAAACGCGCACATGCAGCCGATGGCCAGGCCCAGAGGCACCGGGCCGGCGTTGTAGAGGCCCTGCAGGAAGTCCATCATGCCCTGGTTGATCGCGGCCATGGGGCCGGAGATGCCGAGCATGACCAGGCCGACGATGAAGGTGGAGCACAGCGGGTACAGGAACATGGCCTTGAGGCCGTTGAGGCTCTGGGGCAGCCCGCTGAAGACCTTCTCCAGCGCGACGATCACGTAGCCGGCGAGGAAGCCGCCGATGATGCCGCCGAGGAAGCCAAAGCCCACGCCCGCGCCGCCGGCGTCGATGAGGCCGGTCTCAGCGTTGACGGGCAGGCCCTGGATGGAGATCATGCCGGCGACGAAGCCGGGAACCAGAGCCGGGCGCTTGCCGATGGACTCGGCGATGTAGGCCGAGAGCACGGGCACCATGAGGTTCATGGCGATGCCGCCGATGATCTTGAGCATCGCGGCGAAGGAGTTGTAGTCGGAGGCAGTGGAGTCGTAGGACGTGATGCCCCAGAGGAACGACAGGGCCGTGAGCACGCCACCGGCGACGACGAAGACCAGCATGTGGCTGACGCCGTTCATGAGGTGACGGTAGATCTGGTGGCCGACGGACTCCTTCTCGACGGTCTCGTCCTCGGACGCGTTGGCGACCTCGGAGGCGAGCTCGCCCTCGGCCTTGGCAGCAAGGGCCTTGTCGATCAGTCCCTCCGGATCCTTGATGGCAGCCGTCACGCCGACGCTGATGAGGGGCTTGCCCTCAAAGCGCTCCGGCTGGACGTCCTTGTCGGCGGCGATGATGACGGCCTTGCAGGCCTTGATCTCGGCGGGCGTCACCTCGTTCTCGGCGCCGACCTGGCCCTGGGTCTCCACCTTGATGGTGAGTCCCTTGGCAGCGGCCGCCTTCTCCAGGGCCTCCTTGGCCATGTAGGTGTGGGCGATGCCCGTCGGGCAACCCGTCACGGCCAGGAGGTCGTAGGTGGTCTTCTCTGCCATGCTCGCTCCTTTCCCTCTCTTGTGTCTTCCGCTTCTCCCGTCATCTTCACGGGAACATCACATGTCTGCATTATGCCGCAGCAGAACGGAGAAAAAGGAAAGGAATCGAAAGAAAGTCGCAGTTCCTGCGAACAACGCCACTTGCCGTCAAAACCGTACCGCCGATGGTTTCTCTTTCCAGGTACCACCGCAAAACGAAAACTTGCCCAAAAGGGGTCGGACCCCTTTTGGGCAAGCGAGAAGAACGAGGCTGCGGCTACTGCTCGTCGCGCAGGCGCAGGGCCTCGTAGGCGCAGCCGTACATGGCCGCCTGGTTGCCGAGGCCGGCGGCCTCGATCTTGACGTCGCGGCACGGCGAGAGCGCAAGCTCCTGGAAGCGCTCGCGCAGATTGGGCGCGAAGGTGGAGAAGCCGCCCGCCACGCCGCCGCCGATCAGGTACATGCCGGGATCCACGATGCAGGAGATCTGCGACATGGCGAGGGCGAGGTAGTCGCACATCTTGTCGATGGCGATGCCCGCACACTCGTCGCCGGCGGAGAGCGCCTGGAACACGGAGAGGGTGTCGGTGGCGTGCTCCACGTGGACGGGCGTCACGCCGCGGCGGTCGCACTCCTCGAGGTAGAGGCGCACCACGCCCTTGGCGGAGGCGTACTGCTCCAGACAGCCGTGGCGACCGCAGCCGCAGGTAAGCGTCTCGTGGCGCTCCACGGTGATGTGGCCGATCTCGCCGCCCGCGCCAAACGCGCCCGCGATGAGGCGGCCGCCCACAACCACGCCGGCGCCCACGCCCGTGCCCAGCGCGATGAGGACAAAGCTCTGGACGCCGCGCGCCGAGCCCGCCCACATCTCGCCGAGCGCAGCCGCGTTGGCGTCGTTGACAAAGGCGACCGTGGCGCGCGGGAAGGCGGCGGTGATGGCGCCGACCATGCCCTCGGGGTCGAGCTCGATGTTGGGAAGGAACCCCACGGTGCCGTCCTCGGCCACGGGACCGGGGATGTCCAGGCCGCAGGCGATGACGTCGGTCGGCGCGCTATCGTGCGCGGCGAGGACGCGCGTGATGCCCGAGGTCACGACCGCGTAGGCGTCGTCGGTGGTCAACGCCGGCGTGGGGATCTTGCGCTCCTCGAGCAGCTCGCCCTCGGGCGTAAACAGGCCCACCTTGATGCTCGTGCCGCCCACGTCGATGCCCAGTACCTTGTCCATTGCGTCCTCCTTCGTCAGGCGCGTCACGTTCCCATCTCCACGATGATACGGGGCGCGCCAGCGGTGCGGCGCGACGACTTCGCAGCCGGTCGGAGCCGTCGGTGACGGGCCGGCGCCAGAGGTTGTGCGCACTCGCTGAGGTTATGCGCAATGACTCGCCGGCACGTTTTTCTCGTCAAGCTCTTTAGCTGCATGTTTGTGAACCTGAAAGCTCCGCATAACCTCCGGGAGTGCGCACAACCTCGAGAGGTGCGCATAACCTCCAATGCGGGCCGGCGGCGGGCGAGAGGAACGGTCGGGGGTGCGACGGGTACACTGAGGAGAGGAACCGTGCGAAGGGGGACCCATGGCAGAGGTCAACGCCGCGCTCTCCAACCCGAGGGCAGACATCGCCGCGCTCGACGCGCTCGAGCGCACGCTTTTCTCGCTGCGCTACGCAATCGACGAGATCGGCTCGCTGGGGCCGGTGATCGACCCTCCGAAGGCGACCGACGAGCGCGGCGAGGCCCTGGCCGAGCTGGAGCGCGCCCGCGTGGAGGCGCTCTGCGACCCCGCCGTCGGCGACGTCCTCGAGCGGCTGGCCGCCATCCCGGAGCTCCTGAGCGAGACCCAGCGCGCCCAGATCCGCGTGCTCGCGCGCGACCGCGACGCCCTCGTGCGCATCCCGGCGGAGGAGCAGGCCGCCTTCAGCCGCCTCACCTGCGAGGCGGAGGACGTCTGGCGCCGTGCCAAGTCGGTGGGCGACTGGGAGGCCTTTGCCCCCTACCTCGACCGCATCGTGGAGGCGCGCCTGCGCATGGCCGCTGCCAAAGACCCCGGGCGCGACCCCTACGACGTCTGGCTCGACGAGTACGAGCCCGGCTGCGACGCCGCCTTCTACGACCGGTTCTTCTCGCAGGTGAAGGACTGCGTGGTCCCGCTGCTCGCCGACTGCATGGCCAGTCGCTCCAAGCCCGGTCGCGCCTGCGTCGAGGGCCGCTTTGACGAGGGCCGCCAGTGGGAGCTGGCGCGCGACCTCGTGGCGCTGGAGGGCGTGGACGAGAAGGCCCTCTGGCTGGGACGCACCGAGCACCCGTTCACGGGCGGCCCGTCCACGGGCTTTGTCCTCATAGCGAGCCACGCCTACGAGGACGACGTGCTCTCCAACGTGTTCTCGATGCTGCACGAGGGCGGCCACGCCCTCTACGAGCAGGGCGTGGACCCCGCCTACCGCTTCACCTCGCTCAGGGGCGGCACGTCGATGGGCATGCACGAGGCGCAGTCGCGGTTCTTCGAGAACCTCGTGGGGCGCTCGGAGGCCTTTGCGCCGGTGCTGCTGGAGACGCTCGCCAGGCGCTTCCCCGGGCAGTTTGGCCGCGTGACGCCGCGCCAGCTCTACCTGGCCGAGAACTGCGCCGAGCCCGGGCTCGTGCGCACCGAGGCCGACGAGCTCACCTACCCCCTGCACATCCTCGTGCGCTACGAGATCGAGCGCCTGCTCTTCTCAGGCGAGGCCGCCGCAGCCGACGTCCCGCGCCTATGGGCCGAGAAGTACCGCGCCTACCTCGGCGTGGAGGTCCCCGACCACACGCGCGGCGCGCTGCAGGACACGCACTGGGCGGGCGGCGACTTTGGCTACTTCCCCACCTACGCGCTGGGCTCGGCCTACGGCGCGCAGCTCAGGCATGCCATGGTCGCGGACGGTGTGGACTTTGACGGCGCCTGCGAGGCGGGCGAGCTCGCTGCGATCCGCGCCTGGCTGGGCGAGAAGATCTGGCGCTGGGGGCGCTCCAAGGACTCCGCCAAGCTCATCCAGGACGCGTGCGGCGAGCCCTTCTCGCCGGCGTACTACACCGACTACCTCACGGAGAAGTTCTCCGCGATCTATAGGCTGGGGGCGTAGGTCATGCGGGCGCTCATCCAGCGCGTTGAGCGTGCGCAGGTCGAGGTGGACGGCGTCGTGGTCGGCAGCTGCGGCGCAGGCTACCTCGTGCTGCTGGGCGTGGCGCCCGGAGACGACGAGGCGCTGGCCGAGCGGCTCTGGCGCAAGGTGGCAGCGCTGCGCATCTGCGCCGACGAGGCGGGCAAGACCAACCGCTCGCTCGTGGACACGGACGGGGACGTGCTGGTGGTGAGCCAGTTCACGCTTTACGCCGACGCCCGGCGCGGCAACCGGCCCTCCTTCACCGGCGCCGCGGCGCCCAATCTGGCGGAGAGCCTCTACGAGCGCTTCTGCGAGCTTGCCGAGAAGGACCTCGGGGCGGCGCGCGTGGGACGCGGCGTCTTTGGCGCGGACATGCGCGTGAGCCTGGTGAACGACGGGCCCTTCACCGTGCTTCTCGACACCGACGAGCTGGGCTGGTCAGACCACACGAGGAACGGAGGGAAGCGATGAGGATCGTCGATGAGTTCAAGGAGTTCATCGCCCGCGGCAACGTGATGGACATGGCCGTCGGCATCATCGTCGGCGGCGCGTTCACCGGCATCGTCAACTCGCTCGTGAACGACATCATCACCCCCGTCATCCAGCTCGTCACCGGGGGCAACGCCCTTGCGCCGAGCCTGGTTGTGGCGGGGATCAACTTTGGCGGCTTCATCGGTCAGGTCATCAACTTCCTGATCATCGCCCTCGTGGTGTTCCTCATGATCAAGGGCATCAACGCCATGCGGGACAAGGTGGAGGCGCTCGCCGGAAGGGGCGACGCCCCCGTGGAGGAGGTCGCCGCCCCGCACTGCCCGTACTGCCTCGAGGAGGTCAAGGAGGGCGCCACGCGCTGCCCGCACTGCGGCGCGGAGATCAAGGCCGCGTAGCCTCTCCCCCACGCGCAGCGGCGCCGCCCCTATGCGGGCACGCGGGAGGTCACGAGCGTCATGTTGCCCGAGAAGCGCAGGTCGCCGCAGCCGCTCGGGGCAAGGAAGTGCGTGCCGCGCGCGATCTTGTGCTCCACGCCCACCTCGGCCGCGCACACGGTGCCCTCGCCCTCGATCACGCTCACGCAGAGGAACGGCCACTCCTCCGCCACGTTCTTCTCGCCCTCCACGCGCACGCGGTCCACGACGAAGTTGGGGCACTCCATGAGCTCGGTCACGCCGTCGACCTCGGCTGCGGTGACCTCGCCGGACGCCGGCGCCTGCTGCTCGTAGTCGACCACGTCGAGGCTCTGCTCGATGTGCAGCGGGCGGGGCTTGCCGTCGTCGCCCACGCGGTCGTAGTCATAGACGCGGTAGGTGACGTCGGAGGACTGCTGGGTCTCCAGGATCAGCGTGCCGCCCTGGATGGCGTGGACGGTGCCCGGCTCGATGGGGAAGAAGTCGCCGACGTTGCACGGCACGAGGTTGAGCATGTCGTCCCAGCGCCCCTCCTCGATCATGGACGCCAGCTCGGCGCGGTCGTGCGCGCGCTGACCGATCACGATCTGCGCGCCCGCCTCGGCGCCCAGCACGTACCAGCACTCACGCTTGCCCAGGCTGCCGTTCTCGTGCTCGCCGGCGTAGGCATCGTCGGGGTGCACCTGCACGGAGAGGTTGTCCTTGGCGTCGATGATCTTCACCAGCAGCGGGAAGCGGTCGCCCTCGAGGTCGCCGAAGAGCTCGCGGTGCTCGTCCCAGAGCTCAGAGAGGTGCTTGCCCTCCCATGTGCCCTCCGCGATGACGCAGTCGCCGTTGGGATGCGCGCTGATGGCCCAGCACTCGCCGATCGGGCCGTCGGGGATCCGGTAGCCAAAGTCGTCGGCCAGCTTGCGGCCGCCCCAGATTTTCTCGTGGAAGATGGGCTCGGGAAAGACGAGGTCACGCGTGATGTCTGCCATGGTTCCTCCGATACTTGGCAACGAGAAGGGCGAGACGCCGCAGCGCCTCGCCCCATGATAGCCGTTTGTCCGGGCCAGCTCCTAGATGGTGGCCTCGTATGCAGCGACGATGTTGGCGTCGATGTCAAACAGGCCGACCGCAAAGTAGCAGGACGAGTCCTCCGTGAGCGTGCACACGCTGCTGTCGAAGAAGAGGAACGCGTCGGCGGTCTCCCCGGCCTTGATCACGCGCGCGACGGTGGCGTAGTCGTAGACGTCCTCGCCGTCGAGCTCGGTCGCGATGTTCTCGATGTAGAGGTCCTGGTCGCTGCGGTTCTCGATCGTGAGCATGTAGCCGGTGTCGCCCTCAAAGTCCGTCCCGATGCCGGTGACGACGATGCGCGCGGTCTCGTCATCGGCCATGGTGACGTCCAGGTCGGCGGTCTTCTCGATGTCCATCACGTAGAGGTCCTGCGCGACGATGGCCTCGTCAGTGAAGCGGTCGGCGAGCTCGCCCAGGTCGGTGTCGCCGGAGTCGGGATCGTCGACGTCCTTCTCGTCATCCTTCTGGTCTTCCTCGTCCGTGAGGGCGCCGCCCGCGTTGTCCTCGGGCTGACGGTCCATGTTGGGGGTGTCGGAGGCCTTCTCAAAGGTCATGATCCCCGCCGGGACGTCGAGCGTCAGCTGGTCGTTGGCATACGGGACGTCGATCGTGGAGCCGGCGATGTCAAGCTCCAGCGCGTCCTCGCTCTCGACCGACCACGTGCCCTCGTGCTGGGTGCCCAGCTCGTTGTAGATCAGGTCGCCGCCCTCGTCGAGGTCGAGCGTCACGAGCATGCCCGCCTCCGCCATGGAGGCAACGTCATCCTCGTCGTAGGTCGTGCTCTCGGTCTCCATGGAGACGAGCTCCCACGTGCCCACAAACTCGTCACGCATCTCGGCAAGATCCGGGGTGCCCGAGCCGCCGCCGCACGCGACGAGCGAGACGCTCAGCGCCACCGCGCCCACGAGCGCCCCAAAAGACCTTCTCATGTTCATGATGAGACCCCTCCTCTTCAGAAAACACACTTTGCGCAGCATAGCTGAAAGGAGGCTGTAGGGGCGGGCGGGGCGCGCCGAATTCGGCAGGCGGTCAGGAATCGGCAGGTCCGCGTCCCCTCCCGCGACGATGCGGCGCACCGTGGGCGTCACGCGGGAGCAGGAAGCGCTCGCAGACGTTTGAGGTCCTCAGGTACTCCGCGCCAAAGGGGTCGATCGTGGGCACGAGGCCGTCCGGGGTCTCGGCGAAGTGGTCCTCCGGGCTCGTGCGGACATGCGGGTTGGTGAGCGTGTAGCCGCGGCTGCACGCGCCCTGGTACAGGCCCGACTCCTCGTGGAACGTGAAGCTCGCGTAGGCGCAGTCTGAGCAGTGAAGACCCATGGGTTCCTCCTCGCACGGTGTCTCTCTCGATGGTACCCCTTTGTCAGGCCTCCCAGACGAGCTGCCCCGTCGACGCGTCAAAGGCGTCGCCCAGGCGCTCCGCGCAGAAGTCGACGCACCACTGGAACGAGAAGTCGCCGCAGCCGGACATGCCGCGGATCTGGTTGGCCGCCGCCAGCTCCTCGGTGTAGTCGGCGAGCCGGTAGGTGGTGAAGGCGGTGCCTGCGGCGCGGTGCGTGACGAGCGGCGTGAGCGTGCACGAGGTCACCTCGCAGCCGCCGTCAAAGAGCAGCGAGACCTGCGCCATGGCGCCCACCATGGTGTCCTTGCGCGGCTGGGTCGAGGTGAAGTTGCCGACCGACCAGAACACGGGCACGGCGCGGCCCTCGGAGCTCTCGATCACCTCGAAGGGCTGCACCACGTGGGGATGGCCGCCAATGATCACGTCGGTGCCCGCGTCGGCGAGCACCCGGGCCCACCGGCGCTGGTCGTCGCTCGGCGCGGCCGCATACTCGACGCCCCAGTGCGGGCAGGCGACGATCGCCTCGGCGCCCGCGTCGCGCACGGCGGCGATGTCGGCGACGATCTGCGCCTCGTCGAGCTGCCGGACCGCCCACGGCTGCGGCAGCGGGATGCCGTTGGTCCCGTAGGTGTAGTTGAGGATGGCGATGCGATGTCCTTCTCGCTCAACTAGGGGAAGGGCGTCAAAGGCCTCCTGGCTGTCGGCGATGCCGGTGACAAGGACCTCGGGATGGGCCGAGCGCCAGTACGCAAGCGCGGCCTCGATGCCGGTCATGCCCTTGTCGAGCGCGTGGTTGCTCCCGCAGAGCGCCACATCAAAGCCGGCCGCGACCTCCGCGTCGCCGATCTCCTGCGGGCTGTTGAAGGCGGGGTAGCCCGAGAGGCCCAGCGCCGTGCCGCCGAGGATGGTCTCCTGGCCGACGATGGCCACGTCCGCAGCGGCCACGTCGTCGGCGACCTGCGCGAAGAGGTGGTCGTAGTTGCGCGTGCCGTCCGCGCGCTCGCCGCTCTGCCACACGCCCGTGTGCACGAGGACGTCACCGACCATGAGGACGGTGAGCTCGTCGGGGGCGTCCTCCTCGTAGACGGTCGGCCGCTCCGGCAGCGCCTGGGCGGGCGCGCCGGACCCGCCCCCGGAGCAGCCCGCCAGGGCAAACGAGATGCCCGCGAGCGCAGACGATAAGAACGCCCGACGCGAGAGGGGGCGTGCGCTCTGGTGCTGCATCTTGACTCCTCGGGTCGCGACTCCTTACCAGTATACGCATGGTTTGGGTTCAGGCTGAGGCCATCTCCGCTCTCATCAAGTATGTAATGAGGCTTCTACCTGCTGCTTTGCGAGAAGAACGCTCTTCTCGCCCGAGAAGGTGAACCCAAACCTCGGAAGGGGCGGGATGTCTCCCTGGCCGCCCGAGCTCCTAGAAGTCCGCGTTGCCCACGGTGCGCGGGTGTGGGATGACGTCGCGGATGTTGTCCACGCCGGTGAGGTACATGACCATGCGCTCGAAGCCCAGGCCAAAGCCGGCGTGCTCGCAGCCGCCGTAGCGACGCAGGTCGAGGTAGTACTTGTACTGCTCCGGCTCCATGCCTAGCTCTGCGATGCGACGCTCGAGCACGTCAAGACGCTCCTCGCGCTGCGAGCCACCCACGATCTCGCCGATGCCCGGCACGAGGCAGTCCACGGCGGCAACGGTCTTGCCGTCGTCGTTCAGGCGCATGTAGAAGGCCTTGATGGCAGCCGGGTAGTCGGTCACGAAGGTCGGGCGGCGGAAGTGCTCCTCGGTGAGGTAGCGCTCGTGCTCGGTCTGCAGGTCCGAGCCCCACTCCACGGGGAACTCAAAGACGTGGCCGGCAGCGGCCGCATCCTGCAGGATCTGGATGGCCTCGGTGTAGGTGACGTGCGCAAAGTCCGAGGTGGCCACGTGGGTGAGCCGCTCGACCAGGCCCTTGTCGACAAACTTGTTGAAGAACTCCATCTCGTCCGGGCACGCGTCCATCACGTAGTTGATCACGTACTTGAGCATGTCCTCCACGCACGCCATGTCGCCGGCGAGGTCGCAGAAGGCCATCTCCGGCTCGACCATCCAGAACTCGGCGGCGTGGCGACGCGTGTTGGAGTTC
>DXBZ01000042.1 GCA_019116265.1 Candidatus Olsenella stercoravium
CGAGCTCGGCCGCCGCCCTCGCCGACCAGCCCTCCTCGAGCGCCATCAGGGCCAGCTCCACCGTCTCCCTGTCGTGCATGCGGACCTCCTGACCGGACCCGTGGGGTCCAACTTTTTGTCCGCAGTCCCGAGGCCCCCATTTGTGCCACAGCCTCGTTTTTAAGGACGTTTTGCCGCCCCGCCGTGCCGTAGGTTCGATTTTCAGGACGCGGCACCGGGCGGAGGTCAGCCGAGAAGGGCGAGCACCTCGCGCAGCCCGTCTATCACGCAATCCGCCTCGCCCTGGTCGAGGGGGACGCCCGCCTCCTGCCGCACCGCGCACACGTAGGCGCCCGCAGCCCTGCCGGCCCGAATGCCGATCGGCGAGTCCTCCACCACGACCGTCTCGTCCGGCGAGACCCCGAGCCGGGCCATCGAGCAGCGGTACGGCTCCGGGTCCGGCTTGAGCGCGGCGCAGTCGTCACCCGTCACCAGGGCGTCGAGCAGCTCGCCAATGCCAGCCGTCGCCACGAAGTCCTCCACGAAGGCGCGCCGCGACGACGAGCATATCGCGGTCGCCACGCCCCGCCCCCTGAGCGCGGCGAGCGTCTCGCGCACGCCGGGGGCGAGCAGCTCGCGCCAGGGCGGCCGATGCTCGCGCGCATACGTTAGGTACTTCAGGCGAAGCCGCTCGCGCAACGCCTCGTCGCCGGGCACGAGCGCCCGCCACACGGCACGGTCGTTGGAGCCCGTGGCGTCAAAGCCCGCAGGGAGCTCCATGCCGTGAAGCCGCAGGAAGTCGGAGCGGCGCTGGTTGTAGAACTGCTCGGAGCGCACGAGCACTCCGTCCATGTCAAATATGACGGCCCTGATCATGGGTCCTCCCATCGGCCGACGCCGCGTCGCGGGGGCGCCGTGATGCGGGATCGGGAGGGGCCGCGGCCGCGCTACACGTCAAAGGCGTAGCGGCTGCCCGCGTAATACTGGCGGCCAATGGCCACCGGCCGGCCGTCCCGGTCCTCAAAGTATCCGTTCATGTAGAGCAGCGGCGCGCCCGTGGGCACGCGAAGGCGCCCCGCCTGCTCTGGGGTGGCGGCCACCGCCTCGAGGGTGAGGCGCGCGTTGCGCACCGGCCGCCGGCCGGACACCGTCTCAATGGTGTCGAACAGCGAGACGTCGTCCAGCGAGGCGCCCATGAGCCCGGCGAACTCCTCGTAGGGCAGAAAGACGTTCTCCTCGTACACGGGGACGTCGTCGGCGGTCCTCAGGCGATGGACGTACAGCAGGAGGTCCTTCTCGCCCAGGCCCAGAAACGTGCGCTCGTCCTCGCGCGCCGGCACGATGCGGCGCTCCAGCAGGCGCGCGCCCGCGCGGGCCCCGTTGTCGCGGCAGATGTCCGTGAAGGTCTTGATGCTGTGGCCACTGCGGCGCAGCTCGCGGAAGATGCGCGGGCGGCTCACAAACGTGCCCACGCCCTGCCGCTTCACGAGGTAGCCGTTGGTGCAGAGGTCGCTTATCGCCCGGCGGACCGTGATGCGGCTCGCGTCGTAGGTGGCGCAGAGCTCCTGCTCGGAGGGAATCCTATCGCCCTCGGCATAGGCGCCCTCCTCGATCTTACCCTTGATGTCCTCGTATATCTGCTGGTAGAGGGGTGCTAGATCGTTCATGCGGGCCCCGCGTCCTTCTCTTCGAGCCCTCCCGCGGATTCGGGAGCTGGTAACCTGCATAATCGTAACACCTCCCTTTAACAAAGCGTTCAGCGCCTCCGCAAACGGCCGTGGCCGCGCAGCTAACCCGTCGCGCGACCACGGCCTGGACCTGCGGTTGAGGCGAGAAGAACGTCTAGCCTTGCTTGACGTAGTTGTCGCGCACGCCGTCGAGCTTCTTGCTGCCGATCCGCTCGTGGAAGAGCGGGTCCTTGGGGATGGACGGGTCGATGCCGCGCGCCTCGGCGCCAAAGCACGCCACGACCTGCATCGGGATGATGAACTCAAAGCACGAGAAGAGCGGGTCCTCGGTGAAGGGCACGATGCAGTCAAAGCTGGTGGGCGCCTCCACGCCGGCCGGCGACGCGATGAGGTAGTTGTGGCTCGTCCACTCGCCCAGAATCTCGATCAGGCGCAGCGTGCGGGGCTTGTAGTCCCCCTCGGAGGCCAGGTAGAACAGGTAGCTGTCCTCAGAGATCGAGTTGTAGATGCCGTGGAAGAACTCCTCGATGTCGTAGCCCGTGATGCCCACGCGCAGCGTCTCGAGCGTCTTGAGGGCGCCCTCGAGGACGTCGCCGTACATGCCGTCGTAGCCGACCACGATCACGCGCTTGGCGGGGAGCAGGTCGTCGGCGATGCGGCCGTACCAGTCGACCGCGGCGTCGGTCACGGCGGGCAGGTTGGCGATCACCGTGCGCATGCGCTCGAGGTAGCCGTCGACCGTGGACTGGTCCGTGATGCCCTTGGCCAGGGCGAGCTCGCCCACCATGAGCATGAGGGTCATGATGGATCCGGCGTAGCCCTTGGTCTTGGCGCCGCACTTCTCGTTGCCGACCTCGAGCAGCGTCTTGGTCTGCGCGTGCTCGAAGACGAGCGCCGTGGGGTTCTCGCTCACGGCTGCGGTGAGCAGGCCGCGCTCGGTCGCGGCGTCGAGGCCCTCCACGGTGGAGAGGCTCTGGCCGCCCTGCGAGATACCGATGACCAGGGAGTTCTTGTCAAAGACCCTCTCCTCGCGCGCAAAGCGCGTGGGGTACATCGGGATGACCTTCCAGCCGGTGAGCTCCTCCAGGTAGAGCTTGGCGGAGACGCCCGCGTGATAGCTCGTGCCGGACCCGATGACGTAGACGGTCCCGATGTCCGCGCCCTTGAAGCGCTCGACGAACTCGGCGCAGATGCGGGCGCGCTCGTCGATGATGTGGGTCAGGACCTCCGGGGTCTCCCGGATGTAGTCGTACATGATGCTTGCCATTAGAGCACTCCAAAGAACGCGCCGATGATGCCGGCGATGATGAGGGCGAACATGAGGGTGGTCGTCTTCACGCCCTTCTTGAGCAGGCCAAAGCAGCCAAAGGTGAGCACGAGCGGGAGCAGGCACGGGAGCACCTGGTCAAAGATGGCCTGGAGCTCGACGGTCGCGTCGCCGATGGTGATGACGAGCGGCGTGGCAAAGGTGACCATGCTGGAGACCATCGCGCCGACCACGCACATGCCGAGGACCTTGGCGCACTCGGTGAGCAGGCCGATCGTGCCGGAGTCCTGCATCGAGTCAATGAAGCTGACGCCGCCCTTGTAGCTGAGCTTGAGGCCATAGGCGCGGGCGAGAAGAGCCGGCACGTTGAAGATCAGCAGGAACAGGATCGCGCCGAGGATGGAGCCCTGCGCGGCGAGGCCGCAGCCCACGCCGGCGGCGATGACGCGGAAGGTGCCCCAGAAGAAGGAGTCGCCGATGCCCGCGACCGGGCCCATGAGGGCCGCCTTGAGCGCCGCGATGGACTCCATGTCAAAGCTGCCGCCCTCGCGCTCGGCCTGGGCGTTCTCCTCCTCCATGGCCACGCACGCGCCGGTGATGAGCGTCACGACCTGCGGCGTGGTGTTAAAGAACGAGAGGTGGCGCTTCAGCGCGGCGGCCATGTCGTCCTTGTTGGGGTAGAGCTTCTTCAGAATCGGCAGCAGCGAGTAGCAGAAGCCGACGTTCTGCATGCGCTCGTAGTTGAAGGAGGCCTGGAGGGGGAACGAGCGCCAGAAGACCTTGCGCAGATCGCCCTCGGTGATGATGCCGCCCTCCTTCAGGGGCTCGTCAGTCTTTCCCATTACAGCTCACCGTCCAAGTCGTCAGATTCGTGGGTGGGGGCAACGGTCACGGAGGCCAGCTCCGCCTGGTGACGCTTCGTGGTCTGGTAGATCACGTAGGCGATGACGGCGCCGACGATGGCCACGCCGGTGGTGGTCATGCCGAGAAGGGCCGTGAGCACAAAGCCCACAAAGAAGTACGCGGCGTTGGTCTTGTCAAAGATCAGGTTCATGAGGATGGCGATACCGAGGGCGGGAAGCATGCCGGACGCGACCTCAAAGCCGTGCAGGATGAAGTCGGGCAGCCAGTTGACAAAGTCCTCGATGACGGCGGAGCCGAGCAGCACGCCCAGGAACACGACGAGGAACGAGGTGATCCAGAAGACCGCGGCGCCGCCCCACAGGGCAAAGGTGACCTTTGACGGGTCGCCCTCCTCGGCGCCCTTGTCGGCGATGCGCGCAAACGCGAGGTTGACGGTGCGGTCAAAGATGCCGAGCAGCTGGCCGAGGGTGGCCACGGGGAGCGCGAGCGCAACGGCGGTGCCGGTGTCCAGGCCGGAGAGAATCGCGAAGGCCGTGGAGAGGATGCCGCCGCTCACGACGTCGGGCGGGGTGCTGGCGCCGATGCCGGCGATGCCCATCATGACGAGCTCGACCGAGGCGCCCATGATGATGCCGGTCTGCAGGTCGCCGAGGATGAGACCCACGATCGGACCGGTCACGAGCGGGCGCTCGAACATGGTCTGGCCGGCGACGCGGCCGTCCCACATGGCAAAGCCTGCGAGAATGCCCAGGAGTAGGGCTTGAACAACCATTTCTACCTCCTAAGTTCCGTACGGTTTTCCAACGTGAGCCACGTGCGGTTCCGGATTCCGCGGGCTCTTCCGAGGCGGCGTGCGCCGGCCGTGCGCACGCCCCTGATTCGGCAGCTAGGCGCCGTAGGCGCGCTTGATGGCGGCGACGTCCATCGGGGACTGGTCGGGCAGCGACTGCAGGCTCACCTGCGCGCCGAGCTCCACCATGCCGTCGATGGCCTCCATGTCCTTCTCGTCCAGGAACACCTGCTGGGTGACGCGCCTGCGCTCGCCGGCCTGGCGGATGCCGCCGAGGCAGACCTTGCGAACGGAGGGGCACTCGCGCACGATCTGGAGCGCGTCGGCGGGGCTGGCGCAGACGACGAAGATCTTGCGGGCCTCGTGCTTGGGGTTGTTGATCACGAGGATCGCGCCCTTGACGGACTTGATGGAGAGCGTTGCCTGGGGCGGTGCGGCGATGCGGAACGCCGACTGCATGAGCTTGTCGGTCGCCGCGCGGTCGTTGGCAACGACGATGGTGTCGGCGCCAAGCTGAGAGGTCCACGTGACGGCGACCTGCCCGTGGATGAGGCGGTCGTCAACGCGAAGCAGCTCGATCATGGTTTCCTCCTTAGGTTTGAGCGGGCCCTACAGCTCGCCGGATTCCGAGTCGCCGCCGAGGTCGCCCGCGCCGGCGGTGAGGTCGTCGATGAGGCCGATGCCCGAGCGGGAGGCCTCGATCGTCTCGCGGAGCAGCGCGAGGTTGGACTCGCGCGCGGCGGGACCGGCCTCGAGCGGGAGCAGGGCGACCTCGAGCAGCAGGCCGAGGTTGAGCCCTGCGACGTAGTAGGCGTCGGGCCGCTCGGCGGAGACGAGGATGGCGCCCTGCGTGGTGCTTCCGCCCGGGATGTCCGTGAGGACGACGGTGGGG
Source organism: Candidatus Olsenella stercoravium (assembly GCA_019116265.1). Lineage (GTDB taxonomy): Bacteria > Actinomycetota > Coriobacteriia > Coriobacteriales > Atopobiaceae > Thermophilibacter > Thermophilibacter stercoravium. The sequence continues at coordinate 5,481 of DXBZ01000042.1, forward strand.
TTGGCCGGGTCCATGGAGTCGATGGCGTCCGCGATCATGCCCGCGACGGTGGGGATGGTCTCGGTCGCCGTGACGCTCACGACGGAGGTCGGGCAGGGGTTGCCGAGAATCAGCTCGAGGGACGTGAGGATGCCCTTTGCAAAGTCGGCGTGCGTCACGAGGACGAGGTTGTTGGGCATCGGCGCCCCTCTCTCTTTGGGTGGCTTGCGTTCTCCTATGTATAGACGTTATAGACGTCTTGCGTTTAGATTCCACTTCCGTTTTGTATCTGTCAAATTGCAGCTTCTGAACGCAGTGATTTCTACGGTGAACGGTATTTTTGGCGTTGTGCTTGACTACTTAGTCTAGACGTTATAGACGTCTTATTACTTTCACGAAGGAGGCAGCATGCTCAAAAGAATCCGCAGGACGAGAAGCGCGGGCGCCCGCATGCGCACGGCCGACGAGGAGGAGCTCAGCCGGGTGCATGTTGACCCCGACAGCGCGCCGCCCGCCTACGAGGGCTCCGCCGTCATCCAGGCGGCCGACCTGCAGACCCCCGAGGAGGCGCGCGAGAGCGAACGCGCCATCAGTCGCCGGGACGCCCCGGGCACGCTGCGCCTCGTGGTCGCCCTCAACGTGGGCGTCATTCTCTGCGCCCTGGCCTACGTGCTCTTCCAGGGACCGAGCAGCCTCGCCATCGGCGGCGCGTCGGGCCTCTCGATCGTCCTCTCCTCGGCGGTTCCGGGGCTTCCCAACGACGTCGCGCTCTGGATCGTGAATGCCGTGCTCGTGGTCGTGGGGCTCGTCTTCGTTGAGCGAAGGGCCGTGGTCTGGAGCGTCGTCGCCTCGGTCGCGCTCTCGGCGTACGTGTCGCTCATCCAGTGGCTGATCCCGGTCACGGCCTCGCTCACGGGCGACCTCTGGCTGGACCTCTGCTGCACAGTTCTTCTCGTCGCCCTGGGAAACGCGATCGCCTATAACGCCGGGGCCTCCACCGGCGGCATGGAGATCGTGGTCATGGCGCTCGCACGCCACACGAGCCTGCCGGTCGGGCACGCCGTGACGGTGGCAAACGGCGGGATCGTGTGCGCGGGCGTGGTGCTCTACGGACCGCGCGTGGGCCTCTACTGCGTGCTCGGCCTGCTCGTGCAGACCGTCGTGGTAAACGGCGTGCTCAACGACCTCAAGCAGCACAAGGTCTGCACGGTGATCTGCCGGTGGCCGGCTCGCGTGGAGGAGTTTCTCGTCCGCGAGCTCAGCCGAACCGCCACGATAACCCGAGGCTACGGGGCCTACTCGGGCCGAGAGGTCTCCGTCATCATGACCGTCCTCACGCGCGCCGAGGCAACCCGTCTCGAGAAGTACCTGCGCGAGATCGATCCGGACGCCTTTGTGACCTACGTGAACACCTCGCAGATCACCGGCCACGGCTTCCGCTGGGTGTAGAGGCGCCCGCCCTTCTCGCCCGGCCCCGGCCGCTGTCTATGCGCTCAGCGGCTCTCCGTACTCCCGGCGCATGGCCTCGGAGGTGACGATCCATTGCTTGCCAAACTTCCGGGCATCTACACCGGCGACAATCTTCCCGTATGAAACGGCCTTACGAAGCGTGGACTCGCTGAGTCCCCAGAGGTCACTTGCGTCGGCGAACGACATAAGGCCGTCAAACTCCGTCTTTATCGGCTCTCCGTGCTCCCAGAGCTCATCACAGGAGAGATCGAGGTCGTCGTTCCACGAGACGCCATACCCGCCGGCATCAACCTCGACGTCCTCGAACAGATGGCCCTTCTCGAGCTCCTTAAAGGCGTCAAACCGCGTCGCAAGCGGCGTCACGTCGTAAAGCTTGGTCGTCCCGTTGACAAACTGCACGCACAGGCGGCGGTCCGGAAGGGGGGTCACGTCCTTTATCTTATGGAACATCGGGCGCTCCTCTCAGTCCAGCGGATCGATCCTCTTGAACTCCTGCGTTTCCCACATTGTAACGAGGTCGTCTCGATGGAGCCCAATCCACTCGCGGACCATCGCGTCAGCCCTCGCGGGAAGCTCGCCGTCGAGCACGCGCCCGCTCCGAATGTCAAAAGCTGCCGTGCTGTCCCCGTAAATCGCATGGATGTGCGGGGGATTGTGCTCCGAGCCCAGAAAGTACATGCGAATGACGATTCCGTAGAAGCGCGCTAGAACGGGCATCCCGTGACCTCCAATCCACCGGCTGACAACAGTGTATCACGATATCGTGATATTTGGTCGAGAGTCCAGTCCTTTGCGGGCGAGAAGGACCGTGCGGCCGCTACTCCGCGTCGTCCACCTCGTCGTCGCCGCCGATCTCCTCGAGGACGCCGAGCGCGGCCGGCATGACCTCCTCCTGCGTGCGATGGAACGGGTAGGCCACCTTCTTCGTCTTGGGGTAGACCACGCCGCCGCGCTCCTTGAGGCGCAGCGCGGTCTGGCGCGAGACCTCGACGCCCTGGTAGACCAGGCGCCCGTTGGCCAGGGACACGCTCGCGCACCCCAGGCGCTGCGCGCGGATGCGCACGCGGGCGCGGTCGAAGAGGTTGCGCCCGGCGAGCGGCAGCGCGCCAAAGTCCTTCTCGCACTCCTGCTGCAGCGCGTCGACCTCGGCCAGGTCCACGGCCGCCGCCAGGCGGCGGTACACGAGCACGCGCTTGTCCACGTCGGGCAGGTACTCCTCGGCCAGGAAGAAGTCGGCCGGCAGGTTGATCGTGACCTCGGCCTGCCCCACGTCGCGCGTCTCGCCGCGCGCCTCGGCCACGGCCTCGCCGAGCATCTGCGTGAAGAGGTCAAAGCCCACACTGGAGAGGTTGCCGTGCTGCTCGGCGCCCATGAGCGAGCCCGCGCCGCGGATCTCCAGGTCGCGCATCGCGATCTTCATGCCGCTGCCCAGGTCCTGGTACTCGTTGATCGCCGTGAGGCGGTCGGTAGCCTCGGGCGTGAGGGGCTGCTCGGCCGGGAACATGAAGTAGGCAAAGGCCTGCGTGCGCCCGCGGCCCACGCGGCCCTTGAGCTGGTAGAGCTGCGCCAGGCCCAGGCGCTGCGAGTCCTCGATGATGAGGGTGTTGGTGTGCGGGTTGTCGATGCCGCTCTCGATGATCGTGGTGGCCACGAGTACGTCTATCTCGTGCTCCTGGAACCGCAGCATCACGTCCTCGACCTCGCGCGCGCTCATCTTGCCGTGCGCCACGCCGATGCGGGCCTCGGGCGCGGCCTCGCGCACGCGCTCCACGGCGTCGTCGATCGTGTGAACGCGGTTGCTCACGTAGTAGACCTGCCCGCGTCGCGCGAGCTCCTCGCGGATCGCCGCGCTCACCACGTCCGGGTCCCACTCGCCCACCGTGACCTTGACCGGCAGGCGACCGGGCGGCGG